>NZ_JBBGZQ010000021.1:0-112306 GCF_037572595.1 Chryseobacterium sp. MYb328
GTTCTAAAGAACCCGCCCGGAAAAAAACACAAATGATGAAAAAATAAAAAATTATATTATATACGCCGAAGCGCAATTTTTAGTTTTTATAGAAACCGTTTGTTCCAACACCTGCAGTAAAGGTTTTTACTAAAGTACCACTTAATGCATCATAAACATTCACTTTACCATCTTCAGTAAAGTTTGCTTCAGCAGCAAATATCTTTCCATCAATAACATCAAACCCATACACATTCCCTACAGCTGTTGCAACAGGCATTATTGGAGCTCCCGCAACAATAGGCTTTTCATATATTTTTCTGGTATCGGTAATAAAAAAGAATTCATTATTATAAGCTCTCAATTTCTGCACATTAGGAATGCTGGTAAGCGTAGTGGTAGTATAGTTTCCTGCTGCTGAATTGATTTTGTAAATATATGAATCTGTTGTATCAGCAACTAATACATAAGCAATCCCTTTGTAAGCAATAAGGTCTTTTATAATTCCTTTTGCAGGTAATGTAATGGTGGTAGGATTCACCATCGTAGAAGGATTTACGACAGTAATAGTGTACCCAGTTGGAATCTCATTAAAAACAGCATCATACCCAACACCATCTGTCTGCACTATGATATTACCTTCTGCTTCTACTACCTTTTCAGCTAAACGTGGAAATTCAATGCTCCCAACATAAGCGTTATCTGAAATATTATAAGCATTTACTTTCTTTTTACCGGAAAAGTTATTATTTGTTACAAAAAATTTATTCCCTGAAAATGCAATATATCTTGGATTGTCAAGATTCTCCGTTACTGTAGTTTGTACTTTAAATGTTTTTCGGTTTACAATATCAATTTTGTTAGGAATATTGGCAACAAGATATGCTTTATCTCCACTGAAACCTATACTCTGAAGTACTTTTCCGAAAGCTTCCCCTTTATTATTGTTAGCATAAATATTACTATAAACTGTTCCCAGATTGTTACTAATAAAAGTAACATCAGAAGTAGGTTTTGTAAAACCACCTTCATTAGAAACAAGTATTCCGTTTGTATAATCCACTTGCGTTTCAATTGTTTCAGCATCATTATCGCTGCTACATGAAACGTTAAAAAGTAGCATTGAAGCAAATGCAAGAGGTAAAATTCTTTTGATATTCATATATATTAAATTTTATTTTTAAAAATTGATATTTAAATTCACACTGTAATTTCTTCCGGGTAGCGGATAAGCAAACATAGTATAATAAGTCTGATTGAATATATTATTGATTTTAAAACCCAATGTATAATTCTTTAAAAATGTAGCTCCAACGCCAGCATTCATTATAAAATATTCTTTCAGAGCCTCACTTTTCTTCTCATTGGAGTCTGTATAAGTAAGCCCGGTAAACAATCCCTGAGCATATACTTTTATAAATTCATACTGATAATCAACATTTCCGGTAAATTTATGGAAGGGAACGTACATCAGCTGTTTCTTTTTTTCCAAATCCTGAGAATTTGTGTAACTATATCCTAAACCTACATTCAGAAAATGCTTACCAAAACGTTTAGCAAATTCCGCTTGGGTTTCTACTCCGTAAGATCTTACATGCTCTGTATTTACAGGGCTATAAATCCCTGAAAAATTAGGAAGCCATCTTATCATATCTCTGATATCCATATAATAAGGAATCACGGAAAGTTTGAAATCACCGACTTTAAACTGATTTCTCAATTCAAACTGGTAAGAGGTTTCCGGTTTTAGATCTTCATTTCCTCCAGGTCTCCAATACAGATCATTGAAAGAAGGTGCTCTGAAATTCCTTGAAACACTTAATCCAAGATTATACCAGCGTAAAGCATTCCATTTTCCTGAAAAAGAAAATAAAAGAGGTGACTTAGCCACTCCAACAAAATCCTGTCTTATTCCAGCTTCAATACGTAAATCAGTGGTAGGAAAATATCTTATCAAACCGGCAACAGACCCCATATTCCGGCTTACCTGATCTATTCCGGATCCATAGCCTTCGCCTTTATTCAGCTGGTATTCTCCAATGATATTGAAGTTCCATTTTGAGGTAAGAAAATAATTGAAATCATTCTTCAGAATATAGTTCCTTCCGGTCCCACTACTGAATTTAGGTCTTTCTATATCATTAAAATACTGAAAATTTTCTTCTGTATAAGCTACTTTAAAAGAGTTATTAAAGCTTGTTTTATTCCAGTCCCAGGAAATCAGGCTTCTTAGATTTTGAGTCTCATATTTCGTTTTCGTTTCCTTATCAAAGATAATTGGAAAATGTTGTTGTCCGTTAAACCATTCTGAAATCCATGAAATCTGATTATGAGGAGCTAATTTATAAGCGGCAGCAATATTAAAGTTCGTATTATAATACTCCCCGTTAAGATTTATATAATTCCTAGGTTCTTTGTTTACTTCGTAAGCATTCTCACTAACAGAATAATTTCCGGAAGCTTTAAAACTGAATTTCTCATTGCTGTAAGAGCCTTTAACAAAATTATTATAGGTATTGAAAGAACCTGCTTCAGAGAACACCGTTCCATGAAAACCTTTATTAAAATTAAGGCTATTATCCAGGTGAATGCTACCTCCAATAGCTCCGGAACCATAAGTAACACTTCCGCCGCCTGCCTTTATTCCAATCTGATCATACCCGAACAGGGAAAGATTGTTTACATCTCCCTGGCCCAGAAAATTGGAATTAACATTAATTCCGTTCCAGACAAAGGATGTCTGCTGAGCAGTAGTTCCTCTAAAAGATGGTGAAGCAGATCCACCACGTGCATTTTCTTTAATATAAATTGAAGACTGAAATCTTAAGAGTTCTGAAAGATTGCTGGAGTTTTTTTCAACCTCTTCAGCATTGATTGTTTTCACAGGATGAAATTGTTTCACCTTGTTCATCTGGCTATCGAAGATATAAATTGTATCAACAGCTTTCTCCTGTCCGAAAAGAAAGCAGCCATATGATGACAAAAACAGTATTAGAGATCTTTTTATATCCATATTATTCTACTTTTCCTCCGAAAGCAATATGTTTTTTGATTATTATTCTGGCAGGTCTCCTGACTTTCGCTTTCTGTGCCTTCCCGTTTTATACAGTGGCTGTGTACAGAAATTTTTATTGCGATCTACAGTTGCGGGGACAGTTTGGGAGTTTCACCCAATTCCCTTTTCATTCCAATATACTGGAAACCAAAATTTTTGCAAAGATAGTTTTTTAAATCTATTAGACAAGAACGGACTTATTTGGATATAACTGAAGTCGGGAAACTGAAAGTCATTTTTAATTTTACTATTCCTGAAAGTCGTCATAAAACTACTTAAAAAAGGGGGAAAAGATGGTATTATTACTCTTTATCATCTTTCACCATTTCCTTTTTCTGATATTTGTCAATTTACAAAAATAGCTACCTCCAATATTGAAAGCAGCTATTCATGGTATAACTATTATTAAAATTTGCTGATTTTACTTCTTAATAAATTTATGGTTCTGTTGTTTACCTCCTTTCTCTGAAAGCTGAAGTACATAGTTTCCTTTCGGTAAAGATGATACATCAATCTGATCCTCTATGGATGGGAATGATTTCACTATTTGTCCTACCATATTATAAACTTCTGCTTTTTCAATTTTTCCGGATCCTTTAAAGTATAAAATATCATTTACCGGATTAGGATAAATACTTATTGTGCTTTTATTTTTATCATTTTCTACATCTCTCACAGATAAATATCCTGTAAGGTCCAGATAAAATGCGACCATCTGATTAGAGGCATTCATTCCCATTCCTGCTATTTTTTTACCATCCTGAGAAATGGCCAATGGAAGCCCCATTATCACACCATTAGTATTAATTCCTAAACTTGTTGCATAGTCATTGAGGTTAATACGTCCACTCTCCTCTGTCCAGATAAAACCTTCTCCAGACATTGGTGGTGCTCCAAATGCCCTGTAAAAGCCGATAACCCTTGTGCCATCTCCAGAAACCCCCGTTGCCCCTCCTTTAAAAGAAAATGAAGCATTGGGGTGCGTTATATACGTCACTCCGGTTGCTGCCTTCCAGACATAAGGATTCGGATTTGCGGAACCAATAATCGTATTCCCGTCCGCGGAAACAGCTCCTGCTTCTCCTACATTGCTCCCGTTGGCATCCGTAATGAAGCTTTCCACCCCATCTATCCATTTTGCACCACTTCTGGTTCCTGTAGGTTCATCCTGCCATCCTACAACAACAGTTCCGTCTGCATTTATTGCATTTGCTCTCGAGCTTCGCCCGCTTACCATACTCCCCAGATCTACCACCCCGTTTGTTCCATCCCATTTTACAGCATGGGCATTTGCTGCAGTAAGCCATCCAAGTCCTACAATTGCATTTCCATCCGGAGACATTCCCCATGTAGAACTTACACTGCCATCCCAACCGGTGGGAACGAGCCCGCCTCTATTCGTCCAGGTAGCAGAACTTACTTCATAGGTTGAAATTTCATTAAAACCTGTCGCTGTATTGGTCACTGAAGATGCGATCTTCATTCCATCGTTAGAAACAACTGTTTTTCCGGCAGCCGGATATCCGTTTGATACTGTACCTATCTGTACGATCCCCGTATTTGCTGTCCACATAAATATTCCACCACCAGTAGTGTGCATGCTTACTACTCCTTTATCAGAAACCGCACCCACATTATAATTTCCAAGTCCCATTACAGTAAACTGAGCTTCCACTACACCAAAATTAAAAAAGAAACAAGCTGCTAATACCTTTATTGACATTTTATAAAAATTTACCATATATGATTATATTTAATATTTTAAATTACTGAAAACAATATTAATATTATATTTACTCAAACAAAAGAAATAGGCTTTCACAATTCGTGAATTTCAAAAGAATCATAATTTTAAAAACCTAGTAACCAAACACTTAAATAAATACCGTTTTGAAGACTTATTTCAGGAGGATTATTGAAAGAAACATGAAAAACAAATTGTTATTCAGAAAAATGTTTGAAAATAGCAGATGGATTTTTCTGCTGACCTTCGCATTCTCTTCCTTTATTGCCAAAGGGCAGACCGGTCCTGATTTTAATATTATAACAGATAAGGCATTCCAGAAACTATATCAGAATCCTGACGACTGTATAAGTTATACCCAAGGAATTCTGGTAAGCGATCAGGATATAGAGCATAAGATTATTCTTCAAAATATCATTTCACAGGCATTTGCTATGAAGGGAGACTATATGCAGTCTGTCAATAGTTTTTCTCAAAAAGAAGATCAGGATCAAAATCTTTCTTATTTCATGCAGGTTTTTGGTAACTATAATCTTGCAGACCAATATCAGAATCTGGGTTTATATAATCAATCAAAAAAAATCATTGCCAGCCTCTTATCAGATCAGAAACTTCTGAAAAGCAATCATCCAAAATTCAGGATCACCACAGCCAAACTCTATCAGCTACAGGCTTTAAATCTGGGCATTAACAGGGATTATCCGAATGCGTTAAAAAATCTTGACAAAAGTGATCAGTACATCAGTAATACTGATGATGAGAATAAAATCATACAAACAGAAAATAGGATTTTCCGTTCTTCTTATTTGATGAAAGAAAATAATCTGATTGAGTATAAAAACCTGATAGAAAGTATCATTTCTGACCTTGAGCAACAGCAAAACCAACCATTTTTACTCAGCTTAGCTTATGAAAATTTATCGCGGTACTATTTTTTGATACAGGATTATAAAATGTCTGCCCAAAAACTGGAACAAGGACTGTCGTTGATTGAAGACCTTCCTTTTAACAATTTAAAAATCAAAATCTACGAATCGTTGTCCCGAACCTATTTTGCTCTTCATGATGATATGAAATACCATCAATATAACAAATACTATAATGATTTAAGAATAAAAACAGACTCCAATACAAGAGAAGGAATACGGTATATTGTAAAACTGGTAGAAACAAATCAGAATAAAACACTTGAATTTCAGAAGCAAACTTATTTAACATCTTTCTGGTCTTCCACTCTGGTCATATTATTCATCGTCATTGGTTTGTTCATCTATTTTTTAATCATTAAAAGCAAAAATAGAGACCTAAAAAAGCAATTTGATTTCTTTGAAAAACAGAATACCCGAAAGGAACAAACAATATTACTATCTACTTCCATAATAAAAAATACAGCGGATTCCGAAAAGAACTCTCATAAAATTTCAAAGGAAAAAGAGGAAGAAATCCTTCAAAAACTCAAAGAATTTGAACAATCTGACCGATATCTGAATAAAAACATGTCACTTTCTTTGCTTTCTTCCCAATTGGAAGTCAATACCAAATACCTTTCGGAGGTCATCAATACCAATAAGGAAAAAAACTTCAATGGCTACATTAACAAATTAAGAATCAATCATATTGCTCAACTATTAAGAACAGAACCTACCTTTCTCAATTATAAAGTCAGTTATCTGGCTGAATTTTCAGGTTTTTCTTCACATAGTGCCTTCACAACCGTTTTCAAATCCGTTACCGGAATGTCTCCTAACGCTTACATTCAGGAAATCAGTAAAAATAAAGTATCATGAAACTAAGATTGAAAATTTTCTCGTTGATCCTTTTTTCCTATATTTTTATAAACGGTCAAAACACTTCGGATAGTTCTCTGTTAAAAAAAGCCAAGCTGGAAATCTATGACAATCCTGATAAAGCGATTCAAATTGGAAAGCAGCTACTGAAAAAAGACAGTGATCTCAAAACGTCTATTGAAATTTACATGCTCCTTTCCACCGCCAATGTAGCCAAAAGGAATTTTGATGAATCTTTAAAATATATTTTAAAAGCCAAAGAACTTTCTCAGAAAACGAATGACACCAAAAGCCAGGTAGGTGTCCTCGTAGCCGTTGCTATCCAGTATCAGCAAATGGAACTTTTCAGCAAAAGCCTTGAAACACTGAACGAGGCAGATCAATATCTGGCGAAAATTACTGAGAAAACACCTGAAAAATATATTGAAACAGCTACCATCTATGCCATAAGAGGAATGATTTATAAAAGTCAGTCCAATTCTGAAATTGCTCTGGAAAAGTTTCTGATCTCCATAGAAAACTTTGAGAAAGTGCCTGTAAAGAAAACAACGTATTCCAATATGAGTGTGGTCTATTACAATATTGGCTACTGCTATCTAAATCTTAACCAGATTGACAAGGCAGAACATTCATTTTTACAGGCAATAAACTACGCCGGAAGAAATCATGCAAAGAGCCTGGAAGCATTTGCATTAAAGGGAATATCTGAAGTACATAAACAGAAACATGAAAACCAAACGGCATTGGTCCTTTTGATAAAAGCTGAAAACCTCAGTAAAAATACAGGGGATATTATTCTGAATGAAGGTATTTACAAAGAAATGGCAGATAATTATCTGGCAATGGGACAACAGAATTTATACCAGCTGTATAATAAGAAATATTTTGAAATGCGCTTCAAAAGGAAACAAAATGAGCTGTCATCCATTAATCAGGTTATTGATAATCATAATAAAGAAACAATCATCAAAAGTCAAAAAATGGAATCCCGGTATCATTATATGAAGATTCTATCCTTTGCTATTGCAGGAATCCTTATCCCTATTCTACTCTATTTTATTCTAAAAATAAGAAAACAGAACAAAAGGTTTCAGAAAGAGATCCAGCAGATCATCCGGACCTCGTGAGTTACAATCAGATTTTGACAAAAATACCTCATCAACTTTATAGGAAGTTCAAATCAAAACATCTGTTGCTTAATCTGATAAAAAAAACAAAATTTGGTATGTTTTGATGAAATGACTTTTTATCTTCGCAAAAACTATTGAACTATTATGAATGAAAACTCAATAAAGACCTTAAGCATTACGGAGCTTTTGGGACATAATTTTTACATTCCTGAATACCAACGGGGATATAGGTGGACAAAAACCAACGTTTCACAATTGCTGGAAGACATTTGGGAATACCGTAAAAAAGGAATAGCTAAAACCTACTATTGCCTTCAGCCTGTAGTTGTAAAGAAGCATATATGGAAAGATATTGACGGAAACTCTATAGAAGGTTTTGAGCTTATTGACGGACAGCAGCGTTTAACAACTCTTCACCGGATTATCACCTATTTAACACTGGAATATCTTCACAACAATTTAAAATCTGAGGGTTATACTGATAATCTATATTCCATTTATTACAAAACAAGACTTGAATCCAAAACATTTTTGGAGACTAATGAAATTAACTGTACTAAACCTGATCTGTACTATATGAGCGAAGCTTATCAGTGTATTAAGGAATGGTTTGAAAACGGTGATAAAGGTATTCCAAGACAGGTAAAGGATGAAATGTTAAAAATTATCCTACCTAGTATCTCCCTCAATGATAAAGAGGAAAAAGAAACCCCTGAATGGAGTGTACAGGTAATTTGGTATGAAGTAAAAGATGAACAAAAGAAAAGTGAAGAACTGTTTACCCGTTTAAATCGCGGTAAAATCCCACTTACAAGTGCTGAACTTATTAAAGCTAAGTTTGTGAATTCTGACAGCTTCAAAGGAATGGATGAAGATGACAAAATTAAACGCAGAACACAATTGGTTCAGATTTGGGATGAGATCGAAAACCAACTCAATAATCCAAAATTCTGGGCATTTATTTCAAATGAAAAGCCAGATACCTACAACAATAAAATTGAATATTTATTTGATATTATTGCCAAGAAAAAACCAGATGAAAGAGATCCTTTATTCAGTTTTATTCATTTCTTTGATGAAAAAGAAACGTTTGATTCTCTTTGGAAAAAATGGGTAGAAGTAGAAGAAATTTATCGTTCATTAGTTTATTGGTATTCAAACAAAAACCTTTATCACAAAATCGGTTATCTTATTACAACAGGCATTTCGATTGGTAATCTTATAAAAATAAAAAAAGAAAATACCAAACTGAAGTTTGAAGAAGAAATAGACCAATTAATTGCAGATAGTATTGATGATAATTGGGAAGAACTGAGCTATGACAAAAGCAGTGATCATGATAAAATAATCAGAGTTTTACTTTTAATCAATATAGAATTAATAAGAGCCAATAATAACAGTCATGAGTTTTTTCCTTTTGAGATGTATAAAAGTATAACAAAAAGTCTGGAACATATTCATGCACAAAACATTGAGGGTATTAATGAAAATAAAAGAGAAGAATGGTTCAACTGGCTTCGTTCCCATACCAATATATTATTAAATGTAGCGATTGATAAAGAGAAAGCAGAAAAAATAATCAAAGAAGTTCATTCAATTGATGAAAAGACGTACCGATACGAGGAGTTTAAAGCTCTAAGCGAGAAGATTTTAAAACTCATTCCTTCTGACGACAGTAATGAAAACGATTATCTGCATACCATTCAGAATATGGCATTACTTGGGCTTACTGAAAATATTTCATTAAGCAATTCTGTTTTTGAAGTGAAACGAAAAAAAATCATTGAAATGGACAGATCAGGAGCATTTATTCCTTTGGCTACCAAAAGAATTTTTCTGAAATACTATGCATCCGATAACAGCCGTCATTATTCTGTCTGGACCCAACATGAACGGGATACTTATTTAGATGAAATACGTGACTGCATCAAATTATACAAAAAAACCATAACCGTTGAAGAGCATGAGAAATAATTATATTGAAATATTGAACAATAAAGTTGAAATCCCTATCATTCAACGAGATTATGCACAAGGAAGAACAGACCATAAAACGAATAAAATCCGAAAGGATTTTTTAGATGTTCTGTTTGATTTTATCTGTAAAAAACAATCCGATCCCAAGCTTGAAATTGAGCTCGACTTCATTTATGGATTTAATGAAAAGGACGACAACAACTCCATCACTTTTGTTCCTATTGACGGGCAACAAAGATTAACCACCCTTTGGCTCCTGTATTGGTTTGTCTCTGTAAAAGAAAATATTTCTGAGGATAGTACAGCTTTTCTGGCTAATTTTCTCTATGAAACAAGACACAGTACTACTGAGTTTTACAGGAATTTAATTCTCTTCAGACCTGATTTTTCACAACAAACAATCGATAAAGAAATCACTAACCAATCCTGGTATTTTGAAACATGGAATTACGATCCCAGTATTCTGGCTATGCTTGTTGTACTTAAAGACATTGAGTCAAGATATGAAAAACTAGATATTGATTCTGTTTGGGACATTATCAGTGATTCTCCTTTTTATTTCTACAAATTGGATATGAATAAAGTAGGGCTTACTGATGATTTATATATCAAGATGAACTCCCGTGGGAAACCTTTAACTGAGTTTGAATATTTTAAGGCCGGATTTACAGAGATCATTTCAGAACCTGCGCAGAGAAAACGTTTCGAAGAATCTATAGACGGGATCTGGATAGATTCTGTGTGGCATATTATTTTTGAATCCGGATCAACGGAAGATAATGATATTGCATTAATGGTTGATAATTCTTTCCTTAACCTTTTCAACTTCATTACTTCTATGCTATCTTTCAAAAAAGACCTGAAAGATCATAATGATGTCCGCTATAAAAATACAGTTGAGTCTGCAGAATTACTCAGAACAATATATACCGATCCCGAGAACCAGAACTTTTTGTTTGATACTTTAGATGCTATTTGCAAGCAGGAACAGGAAAATCCGATGTTCTGGAATACCATATTTTATACAGATAAAAATGAATTTGAATCTACCAAGACAAGATTATTTTTCCAGCAGAAAGAAATAAATCTGTTGAAACGCTGTCTGCTTTCTCTTTCTGATTCCAAAGGTCTTTCTCTTCCCGAGCAGATTTTGCTTTCAGCCTGCTTTATCCATCTGAAAACACCAAGTAACACATTCCACGATCAAATCAGAACGTTAAGAAATCTGGTCGTAAATTCTGAAAACGAATTACGTGAAACTGTATTAGGTGCGTGTTTTGATGAAGCAGAACATTTTATTAAGCATGGGGATTTAAAAATTTTCAAAACGTTTAAAACCGATCAGATCGAAGAAGAAAAAGACAAGAAAGAATACATCAGCCAAATACCGGCAAATAAAATGATACTTCAAAAACTTGAAGACAGTGATCTTCTTAGAGGAAGCATATCATTATTTCCTTTGAGTGAAGACTTTAAAAATCGGGCAGAGAAATTTTTAGAATTATTTGATGAACATGATAGCGTTTCCGATTTCAATGCAAAAAGCAATCTTTTATTAAGTTTTGGAGACTACTCCCAAGGTAATGGATCATTAACGAATCTGATGTCAGGACATTCCAGGATCATCAGAAAATTTCTCACAACACCAGGGTATGATAAAACACATTTTCACGAAAAAACCCGGCCTGTTATTCTACAATGCCTGGATTTTTTCATTACCAATCCAGCAGCCTCTAGTCAACAAAATATTGAACAAGCAATTACTGACTATTCAACAGATCCGAAAGACTGGAAATATTACTTTATGAAATATTCTTCTTTCAGAGAAGACTCTAATCAAGGATATTACTTCTTTTGGGAAGGTAACGATTATTGTATCTGGAAAATGAAAGAACGGCAGTTTAATGGCTGGCATTGGGATCCTTATTTAAGAGAAATTGCGGATTCCAAAAGGATCAACAATGTAAGTCTCGAGAATTATGGGGCAAGGCTTGTTTTCTCACACAACCGTAAGAAAATTTTGATTTCTTCTACTCCCAATGGATTTTTCTTCGAAAATGGAATGACCAGTAGAACTGCAAACACTTTACTTGATACATTGGAACAAAATAAAATCATTGATAGTAATGGCGAGTATATTGTACCACAAACAGACGAAGAAGTTGATTTGCATGATAGAATAGAGTTGCTTGAACAGGTATTGAGCAGAATTACACAAAACGCTTAAATAATCTGAATTCGGGTGAAAGGTAAATTACATCTTTATAACTTCATTGTTTTTAAATTTATGAATCAGACGTTTTACCTTAAAATAGTATTGTTATAGATTCTGTTTTAGAATTTTGCTTCAAAAATACTTTCCCATTAATTAATAATAAAGCCGCTCCAGTTATGGAGCGGCTTCTTTTTTTGTATGATATTTCAGTTTACTGACCTATTACTTCTGTAATTGGATTTCCAACATTTCCACTTGGGAACTGAATTCTCAGTAATGAAGAAACTGTAGGTGCAATATCTGTCATGTGATAAGCTTTATTACTTTCTCCCTGTTTCACTCCCCATCCCATAAAGATCAATGGAATGTGTGAATCATAAGAGTTCCATACGCTGTGGGTAGTTCCTGTTTTAGAATATGGCGGAAGCATAGAATCGTGAGAGATCAATTGGATATCACCACTTCTCTGTCTGTTGATTCCGTTGATAATTCTTTGTTTGATTGGTTCCGGAATACTTGCTTCAGCAACTTTGTCTACAGAAACAGCATATAAAACAGTAGGATCTTTTTCCAGCTCTTTTACAGCAAAGTTTCTTACATCATCCAATTCAAGCTTGCTGTCTGCCAATACTTTTCTGTCAAAATAGATCTGGTAATTATCAATTGCGTTAATCAATTTATCAGCTCCGAATTTATCTTTCAGCTTTTGGTTAAGGTTCTTTTCAGCACCTTCTCCAAAGAAACCTGTCGGAATTTTATGTTCTTTTAAGAAACCTACAGAGTGTGCTCCACCGTGGTCAGCAGAAAGGAAAACCGTATACTCTCCTTTTCCTACTTTCGAATCCAGGTAATTGAAGAATTGTGCTAAATCCTGATCTAATCTGATATAAACATCTTCCACTTCAATAGAGTTTGGTCCAAATTTATGTCCGGCATAATCTGTAGAAGCCAAATTGATAGCTAAGAAGTCTGTAATATTATCACCACCCAATTTTTCTCCGTCTACAGAAGCTTCAGCCAATTTTAATGTCAGCGTATTTCCGAACGGTGTATAACGGATATTGTCTTTTTTGGTCTGATAATCTTTTGCAAGATCACTGTAAGGGAATGTAGGTGTTTTTGCGCTGCCTAGCAATCCTTCCCAAGGAGAATTATCCGGTGCACTTTCTGTATATTGATTGATCGGAAGTAAAGTATTCCAACCGTTGGCTACCAATTTTTCAGGTAAATTCTGAGAGTTGAATGATTTTACCCATTGAGGAAGATCATTCATATACCATGTACTGGTAATAAAGTTCCCGGTACTGTCGTCAAACCAGAAAGCTCCGTTTGGCGTGTGTCCTGCAGGAAGAATGGAAGCTCTGTCTTTTAGAGAAACCCCGATTACTTTCCCCTGGAAATTTGTTGCCAATCTCAATTCATCTGTTACCGTTGTAGACCAAAGGTTTTTCGGAGAATGGCTTCCGGTTTTTGTATTGGTTGTTCCTACCGGCTGAACGCTGTCATCTGCAGTACAGTATACTCCTTTACCTGTTTCTTTATCTGTCCAGTCGTTTCCGGCAATTCCGTGAATGGCTGGTACCGATCCCGTATAGATACAAGTATGTCCCAAAGCAGTAATGGTAGGAACATAAGGTATGTGTACATTATTTAAAGAATATCCTGTATTCAAAAGTCTTTTGAAACCGTCATTTCCATATTTGTTGTAAAAACGGTATAAATAATCCCAACGCATCTGGTCTACTACCAGACCCACTACTAATTTGGGTCTTTCCAGTTGAGAGTTTCTGTTCTTCTGCGCATTGATTGTAACTACGGACAAAAAAGTAGCTGCCGCAATTGAAATGTTCCTAAGCATCCAAGTAAAATTTTATTGATCACAAATTTAGGGGTTTTGAATGTTTTAGAACGTGAATTTTTATTTAAATTTGATCTTTATTCAATTCCTCAACCCATTCACTATGATTTTAGGAGTATACTGGTACTTTAAATTCCCTGAAGATCTATATCATTTCAAGTTTTTTAAGTTTTTCGAGGGATTTGGCGGTCATGCAGATAATGCCGCAGAATTGGTAGTAAGAGTACAGGTTGATCACCCAGATGATTTCATTGGAAAACTGGAAGAACTGAAATCCCGGTTTAAAAAAGCTTTTTTACATCTTAACATCAATGAAAATCAGCTCATCATCAGTATTGGAGATCATCAGCTTTTTGATTTTTATTTTCAGTTTGCGCTTGAAATAGAAGTTCTTTTGGTTCGTGAAAATGCTATAATATTGGATTCCATTATTCCATTTAAATCACTTTCTACTAAAACCTATCATGTAGAAAGAGAAAACTTTGAAAATAATGAGCACCGTTTTATACAGATTGTAGGTTCAGATGTTAAAAAAAATAATGCTGAATCTCTTTCTATAAGAATTGATTGTAACCTGCCTTTAAATGATAAAGAATTCTTCATTAATGATTTGGGTTCTATCTGCCGTGAAGAAAACCTCAATGTATTCTATTATAAGGATCATCATTTTAATAGTCACTGCAACTTAATGCTTTTCTTTACCAATGGCCGCCAGAAAACAGGTGCTCTTCAAACAGTTAATCTCAATTCATTTGGAAATAAGGTAAGGCAGCTTACTCAAAAATATCAGGTTTATTTCGGTCACCTTGAGGGTCTAAAATATTATCCTCAAAATGGACCCCATGTTGAATTGATGATAGATGAGGAATATATTCTAAGTAAAAAATAAAACAATTTTAATTCAAAAAATCCCTAAATATAATAATATGATTAAGTTTAAATATGTCATTTTGTATGTAGAAGATGTAGAATCAGCTATGAATTTCTACCAAAACACTTTTGATGCTGAGATAAAATTCATCACTCCAGAAAAAGACTATGGAGAACTGATTACAGGAGAAACCACTCTGTCTTTTGCCTCAGTTGTATTAGCTGCATCCAATATCAAAAAGGGATTTCTACTTTCAAAAACAGAAGCTAAACCTTTTGGAATTGAACTTGGGTTTGTAACTGACAATGTGGAAGCCCTGGTTGAAAAAGCAATAAAAAACGGAGCCGTTTTGTATGAGGATATTACCGTAAAACCTTGGGGACAAAAGACGGCTTACATTAAAGACCCTAATAATTATCTCGTAGAAATCTGTACTGAAATTCAATAAAACCATCATCCATGGAAATAAAAAAACTACAAAGGCTAACTTCTAACCCCAGTTTGAATTGGGGAAACAATGGATATTCTACAGACATCATCTATTCTGTTTCTTCAATAGAATTCAATAGTTCTTTTGAGTTTAACTTAAGAGAAAAAAAAATTTCCTACACTAAAGTCTGGGAAATCGATTCTGATGATATTAATGAACTCAATACCCTCATTGAAAAAGACTCTTCTTTCGGAGCTTTTGCTGATGAAGAACTTCAAGGCTGGATCATCTGCGAACACAGAACCTGGAACAATAGCTTTTACATTGAAAACATCCTGATCAATGAACAATACAGAAGACAGGGAATCGGTATCATGTTGATTAAAAGTGCCATCAAAGAAGCCAGAAAGCTGAACTGTCGGGTGATTGAGCTGGAAACCCAGAATACCAACTATCCTGCCATACAGTTTTACAGAAGAATGGGATTCAACATCACCGGAGTGAATACCAGATTATATGATAATTCTGAAGAAATTGCTTTTTTTATGACCTTGGATATAGAATAACAGATAAATACGTTAAATTTTGGCTAAAGCCAATGGATAGTTGATTAATGATGAAAGCGGGCTAGCCCGCTTCTGTTAATATTTTATTTTATTTTTGGTAAAACAATCAGACTCTCATTCCCGGTTGCATTGACTGCCTGTACCACAAAGAAATAATTATCTTTAGAATAAGACAACTTGATTGAGTTCTCTCTGGTAAAGATTTTTTTCTGCCACATAGAGGCGTCGGTCTCACGTATTAACACATAGTATCCTGCTATTTCCCCTGATTGAGGTCTTTCCCAGGAAAGATCTGTAAAGTTGGTAAGCTTACTGACTTCTATTTTTACATTTTCAGGCTGTGAAGGGGCTTTTGCAAGATTGGCCAAAACTGCAATATTTACGCCTACATTCTTTTTAAAATATTCAAAATCCATAAACTCCGGCAGGTCTCCATACTGTAATCCATTTTCTTTTCTGATGTCCTGATGTTGATGATCGAAATTTTCGTTAAACTCAGTCAGCCGTACAGCAGAAAAACCTTTTTCAACAAACGGTGTATGATCTCCACCTCTCAGAAATCGGTCATTTCTATAGATGAGTTTGACCTGAAGATGATCAACATAACGCTCTCCTATTTCTTTAATATATCTTGCCAACTGTCTTGATTTACCATCATTTTCCAATCCGAACTTTCTGATATCCAACGCTTTTTTATCCAATTCGTAATAAGGTAAACCTTCAGAAAAAATTCTTAATTGATGGGTATTTATTAAATGAGTATCACTACTGAAATTATTGGAGATCATATCATTATTCAATAAGGCTTCCAGTTGCCAACCTTCACTAACCGCTTTCTCAGCCAGCATTTTTGAACCTAATAATCCTTGTTCTTCCCCGGAAAAAGCAACCAGTACAATACTTGCCGGAAACTTAGATCTACTCAATATTCTTGCGCTTTCTATAAGTGCTGCCACTCCACTTCCGTCATCATTGGCTCCCGGAGCATTGTCTTTTATATTCATGACATCACTCACCCGCGAATCCAAATGTCCACTCATCATAAATAGTCTTTTATCATTAGGATTTGTGCCACGGATAATGGCAATAACATTTCCTAAATCGGTAGGACGGTCAATTCTTTTTCCATCCGGCTGAAGCGTTTGGTTTTGCATAAATACTTCCATTCTTCCACCCGTATTTTTCGCATAATCATTAAACTTTCTCAACACCCATTTTCTTGCAGCTCCTATTCCTCTTTTCGGATCCGTTGCAGAACTCATCGTATGCCTAGTTCCAAAACCCACCAAGTAATTGATATGACTTTTGAGAGAGTCTGTACTTACCTGCGAAACCTGGTTGATAATTTCAGAATCCTGACGAATCGTTTCTTGGGCATACAATACAACAGGAGTAAAAAACAAAGTGAAAAGTATCTTTTTCATAATGCAGCGATTAATTAATCTTTTGCAATTTATTTTTAATTAATAGAATGACAAACAAAGTTGGCAAATTTCATCAACAAAATCGTTAAATCAGAATTAAACCCTTGCTGGTGTATTATTTTTTTTAGATATTAGTAATCAACAAATTAAACATCAGTTACTATGAAAAATTTAAAAAAACTAAAAAGAAGTCAATTGGTATTGATCAGTGGTGGTGACACTGCTTATGCAGTTTGTTTAGACGGCTATTGCCCACCAACTTTTGGATCTTATTACTGCAGTGGCGACACTTGTTACAGATCTACTGGAGGTGGAGGCAATCCTGGAGGTGGAGGCCCTGGAGGCGGTGGTTTTCCTTGTCATGAACCTATGCGTTTCTGTCAGGAAGGAGAAACTGGATGCGGATGCGTTTATTAAAAGTCAGATTTTAAATAATTCAGAGCGGTTTTCACCGCTCTTTTTTTTGTATAGCCTGCAAAAAAATGCATCTTTGTTATTAATAAACTAATACCAGAATTCTATGCTACGTGCATTCTTTATTTTAGCGATTTTGTCAGCTCCCCAATTGCTTAATGCACAGAAAACATTTAAATGTAAAGAAATTCATGATGCAATAAAGTTAATTGATGAGGAAAAATATGATGAAGGGTTAAAAAAATTTACAAACTCCGGAAAACTACATCTTGAAAAGGGCGTAATATTTGAATTTGAAAATAAATTAGCTGCTGCACTGGAAATTTATGAAGCTGGAATGAAAGGAATTTCTAAAGGAATTCTCTACCAAAGATTATAAAACTTATCCTAATGTACTGATTGGTTACCATAAAACAATGGAAGACAACCATCTATCCAATGCATACAGCCGTTATATATTCCAAATGGGAGATGTGGAGGCTTTTCAAAATTGGAAAACAAAGAATAAAGCAGAATATGATAAATACAACAGCAATGCAAAACCTTCTGAAATACATCCGCTCTCTTACTTCATTTTCTGATGAAAGCTGGACTTTACTTCAACCTGCTCTTTCAGAAAAAGTATATAGAAAAAATGAACTGCTTCTTCAGGAGGGAGAAATTTGTAAATCATTATTTTATATTAATACGGGGTTTTGCAAAAGCTATTACGAAATAAATGCTGTTATAAAAAACACCGAATTCTTCTTTGAGAATGAAATCGCAACCAATATCAGCAGTTTCGGAAGCGGAAAACCTTCAGAATTCAATATGGTTGCCAGTGAGGAATTACACGTTGTTGTTTTTAATAAAGAAATACTCTTTAAAATTGCAGCACAATACATTGAAATAGAGTCATTGGGCCGTCACTGTATCCGGAAAATTGCTTACAAACAGGAAGAGTTCGCCAATCTTTTTAAACTGTATTCTGCTCAGGAAAGACTGGAATATCTCGAAAAGAAACATCCTGAAATGTTGCAACGGATTCCTCTTACCCAATTAGCATCGTTCCTTGGGGTAACGAGGGAAACTTTAAGCAGAATCAGGAAAAGAAGAATCTCCAAATAACAGGAATTTTTTACCAAAGAATCTAAAATCAACACTACATCCAATCCAAAATAAAATGAAAACATTGATCTGGCAAGGAATCGCTTTCCAATCTCTGGAGTATTTCAACCTTACAGAAGATGATAAGAACTTTATTGTAGAATCAAGAATTATTGGTTCCTATGAAGGTAAGATGTATACAGTAGATTACCAACTAATCATCGACCTTAACTGGAATATTCTGGAATTTATCATCGAATCTGAAGTCAACACCGTTAAAAATAAATTGACAGGTCGAAAACTGCAGGATGAATGGGAGATCAACAATGTAATCAATCCTGATTTCAAAGGGTTTCCCTTCATTGATATTTCTTTGACTCCTTTTACAAATACCTTACCGATCAACAATCTTCAATGGGCTGAAAATGATTCTCAGGAAATCAAAGTCATTTATATTGACATTCTGAATAACCTGATAAAGCCTGTCACTCAACAATACACAAAAATTGACAAACACACTTATCATTATGACAACCTGCAGACTGATTTCAAAGCAGATATTGTAGTTGATGAAAATGGTTTGGTGGTCAATTATCCAGGATTATTTGTTAAAATTGCTGAGATTTAAAGTTCAGCCCCATTATTCATTAATTTCTTTATCATTATTCAATTTTCTATCTTTGAATAAACATCAATCACAATGACTATTGCCGAAATAAAAGAAGCTGCCCTTTCTTGTGGAGTTCTAAACCAACAGGAGCTGAGTAAGAAAATAAGAGAATTAAAAGACGGTGGAATTTCATATCTAGGATGTTTTGCTTTTACCCAGCATAATCAACGAATTTTCACTTTAGAAGCCAAAAATCTGACACTGGAACTCGATGCATTTACAGAGGAAGAAAAAGCTGAATACAATGAGTATCACAATTTTATGATGGATGATTTTAAAGAAAACCAAGACTAAAGCTTATGGAAAAAACAGATAATAGAATTCAGGAAATTAAAGATAAAATAGAAAGGCCTGCCACAGAATTTTTCACCGGTGGTTTCAGACCTATGAATGTTTTGGAAGAATCATGGATCGGACGGGTATTTGCCTATGCTGAAGATGAAGAAATTCCTTTGGATAAAAATGGTGACCCAATGATGCCGCTTATCCAGTTTTATCTTCCCAACCAGCCTTTTGTCCCGGAACTGATAAAAGACAAAAAGTTAATTACCGTATTTATCTCCCAGGATTTTCCGGAAACTTTTGAAAAAATGGGCGATAATTGGGCCATCCGGGAATATGACAATCTGGAAAATATTGTCATCAAAGATTTACGAAGTCCGGTCTCTTATTTAAAACCATTTCCATTACGTTCCGAATTATATCCTAAAGATGCTCCTTTATGGGATGGTGGCGGAATTGAGGATATAGATTACAACTTAATCTCTGAAATTGTTAAACTTGAAAGAGAAGGACATTTCAACAGCTATTTTGACATCATTAAGCACTGTTACAGTACTAAATTGGGTGGTTATCCATCATTCTGCCAGCCGGGCATTGGCTTCAAAGATGGTTTTGGAGAAGGCTTTGAATTTATTTTTCAGGTTTCCTCAGACAACAAAGCCCAACTGAATGTGATTGACAGTGGAAGTTTTATGTTTGCTAAGAATAAACAAACTGGAGAGTGGAGCTTGTATTATGATTTTTATTGATAAAGCAGCAGGGAACTGGAAGTTAGTATGGGTTGTAAAATCTTTAAAAATCAATTTTAACAGAAAAAGATAGCCGTGTTCTGTATGAATATACAATTGTAAAGATCAATCTATTTATTTCTATACACATATTGTATTTCCAATTCTGGATTATCTTAAAAAAATAATCAGCAGGGAAAATATGGTGAAAGGAAAATAATTTTTGTACTTAGTAATAAACACTCCTTCACGATTGTTATAATAATATGAAAACAGTTGCTCTCCTACTCTTTTTTTCCGTTTCTCTGACTGTCTTTTCAGCTCAGAATCATCAGTCTGATGGTTTTTATGAAACTTCGGATCATGTAAAGATCAAATATAAAATCTCCGGAAAAGGAGAAGCCTGCATCTATGTTCCGGGAGGACCTGGCCAGGGATATCCGTCTTTTGAACTGATGGGCGGAAACAATCTGGAAAAAAACATGCAGATGATTTATATGGACCAGCGCGGATCCGGCGAATCCGGTACTTCTGAAAATTATCATCTTGATAAAATGATTCAGGATATTGAAGAACTTAGGCAATATCTCAAATTGAAAAAAATCTTTCTGCTGGCTCATTCTTTTGGAGGAATCATTGCAACAGGTTATGCAAAAAAATATCCGCAGTATACCAAAGGGCTTATCCTTACCAATGTCACGCTCCACTTCCTGAATGATGAATCTGTAAAAGAACAGATTGAATATGGGAATGAACTACTCCATACCCCTGTCAAAGACATTCCTAAAGACAGCCTTCAGTCAGAAATTTCAAAAGTCAGTAGTTTATTGAGAAAAAAACGTATTGGCTATAAATTTCTTACAGATGATATAGAAACCATTAAACAAATGGACATAGTAGATTCTCTTCATCCCAGGATCATTGATTTTGGAATGGCGGTTATTTCAAAACCTAAAGAATTTCCGGAATATTATAAAAACTATATTCCTCTTACGAAAGAGATCAAATTACCTGTATTAATTATCACAGGAAAAAAAGATAAAGCTGTAGGAACAAGGCATTATCAAACATTTCAATTTCCAAAACAGGAAGTGGTTTCTATTAATGGTGGACATCTTTTATATTATGAAAATAACAGCGAGTTTATTAATAGTGTATGGGGGTTTGTAAATCAACATAAATAAGTATCCTTCAATCATTCCAATTGCTTGTAAGCAAATTGCTCATGTCCACCAATGCATAGTCAACATGCCCGCACCAGAAAATATGAAACCTTCACAATAAACAGAAAACCGCGCCTGGAGGGCGCGGTTTTTCTATATAAAATTCAGTAAATTAGAATTTAAGATCTCCATTCACTTCTCTTACTGCATTAGCAGCTTCAGCGAATTTTAATTGCTCTTCAGCAGTCAACGTTACGTTTACGATTGATTCTACTCCGTTTGCTCCGATGATAGCCGGAACCCCTAGGCAGATATCATTTTGACCGTATTCTCCATCAAGCATTAATGAACAAGGGATCATTTTCTTTTGGTCACAAGCAATAGCCTGAACCATTACAGAAACAGCTGCACCTGGCGCATACCAAGCAGAAGTTCCTAATAATTTAGTAAGGGTAGCACCTCCTACTTTAGTTTCTTCGATTACATATTTTTGTTGGTCTTCACTTAAGAACTCAGTTACTGGAACCCCGTTTCTTGTAGCTTTGCTCAATAATGGAAGCATTCCTGTATCACTGTGAGCAGCGATTACCATACCGTCAACATCAGAAATTGGAGCTTCTAATGCTTCAGCCAATCTGTATTTGAATCTTGCAGAGTCTAATGCACCACCCATTCCGATGATTTTGTGCTTAGGAAGACCTGAAGTTTTGTGTACTAAATAAGCCATAGTATCCATTGGGTTAGAAACCACAATGATGATTACTTCCGGAGAATGTTTTACTAAGTTTTCAGTAACTTCTTTCACGATACCAGCGTTGATACCGATTAATTCTTCTCTTGTCATTCCAGGTTTTCTTGGAATCCCTGAAGTGATTACTGCTACATGAGAACCTGCAGTTTTGCTGTAATCTCCTGTTGTTCCGGTAATTTTTGTATCGAACCCGTTAAGCGATGCCGTTTGCATCAAATCCATTGCCTTACCTTCAGCAAATCCTTCTTTAATGTCTACCAAAACTACTTCTGAACAGAAGTTCTTCATCGCGATGTATTCCGCACAGCTTGCTCCTACAGCGCCTGCACCTACTACAGTTACTTTCATATTGTTACTTTTTAAATTATTTATTGTTTAGTTACTATTTAAATTTGAAACTTCCCAAATTTAATAAATCCTGAAAAAATGCGCAATTTTTCAGGAAATTTATTATAATTAAAAGGAATTAGTTGACGTTCAGCAAAAATGAGTACAGTTTTTTCGCACCAGACAGCACTTCTCCGTACTTTTCTTCTGAAACTTCAGTGTCCAGAACCTCCTTAAAGTTCTTCCACATCGGTCCTGTATTCTCCTGATAGCATCCAAAGAAGTTAAAAGTCACCGCATCGAAACCATCTGTTTTAGAAAGCTGTTTCGCAATTACATTTCCCCCCAATGTAGACCCTTCAATCACATACATCGCTCCCAAAGCTTCATGCTCTGTATCAAATTCAAGATCGTGGGATGCGGTCTGATTGTCTAGAGAAAGACTTTCAAGATCCTTTTCTATTAGAGGAAGTTTTTTTCTTTCAACAAGCTGAAGCTTATCAACATACTTGCCGGAAAGGCTGTTGAATATTTTGTCTTCACTGTGGAGAAGCATCAGATAATTGGTATGGATGATCTTTTTATAATCTTCTAAAGTGAAGGTTTTATTAAAAATCTTCTCAGAATTAAAAAGTTTCTCAGCTGCATCGTGATAGTCGGCTGTATTTTGTTTAAGATATTCTGATACCATAATTACATTTTAAAGTTTCTCAAATGTAAGGTTTTTTGAACGTTAAAATGAAGGATGTACCCTCTTTATTACTCTCATAATCTATATTTCCGCCTATCCTTTTCATAATACGGTGAACAATGGACAACCCTACTCCGTTTCCCTTAAATTTCTTAGCATTATCCATCCGGTTGAAAATCTTAAACATCTTGTGCTTTTCCGATTCAGGAATACCGATTCCATTGTCTGAAATTCTGTAAACAATGGTTTGTCCGTCTTCTGTTCCCTCTATTTCTACCTTAGGCTGATCTTTATGGGATGAATATTTTACAGCATTATTGATAATATTCAGAAATACCTGATGAAGCAATGTTTTATCTGCCAGAACATCCGGACATTCCTTAATAAGTATTTCACTTTCCGGACTTCCATAAGTGATCTTTGCATTATCAGAGATCTTTTGAATGGTATTACCCGTTTTCAGAGTTTCAAGTTGTATCTCGCTATGTTTTGCACGACTCAGCTGCAGGACATCATGCATCATTTCAGCCATACTGTCTATTTCCTCAATGATTGTATTGATTTTAGTTTTACTCTTTTCAGAACTATCAGTAATATTTCCCAAAAGCATTTGTGCATTCAGTTTCATTACCGTTAAAGGAGTTCCCAGATCGTGAGAGATGGTGTAGGAAAAACTGTCGAGTTCTTCATTCACCTTTTTCAGCTCATCATTAAGCCTTTTGATCGCATTGTAATTCTTATGAGAAGTTTCCAGAATCAAATCTCTTACAGCCTGTACAGCACTCACATTTCTGGAATTCCATCTTTTTGAATGTCCTTTAATGTTTTCTGTAAAAATATGGAATGAAGTTCTCGGAGAAATCATTTGCCGGACTTCTCCATTTTGAGAAAACACCTCAATTTTCTTTTCCGGATTTCCTGCCCAGTTAATATGCTCATCAAATTCTTTACGGAACCAGATCAGCATCTCATTTTTATCCCTTTCAATAAAGTAAATAATAATTCCGGCCGCATTTTCAGACAGCTCCAGATCCCCACCATGATTCTTAAGGAAACTGCGGTTAACATAAATTCTGTCACTTGTATTTTCTAAAGCCCAATGTACAATTCTGCTGATACAATCCATTTCCGGAGTTACTCCTTCTCTGATTATATTTTCATCAGACACAATCGCCAGACCGTCTGCTTCCGGCAAATTCATCATCTCTGTTTTATTTTCCCACAGAGAATCAAATAAATTATTATGTTTTAAAAATTCCGTTTTAAGACCAGAAATTCTTTCATTCAGCTCAAGACGGTAATTCAGTTCATTTTTTGATTTAAAAGAAGAATAAGCATTAGCAGCCAACGCTGTGAAGATCCCAGCCTGCACCCTGTCTTCAAGGTCAATATGCTTAGGTTCCACATTCTGGCAGGTTACCAGGCCCCAAAGGTGATTATCAATAATAATCGATATACTGAAACTGGAAGAAACTCCTGAATTTTTAAGGTATTGCCCATGGACAGGGGACATAGCTCGTGATGCAGATAGACTCAGATCAATATCCTTAATGGTTTTGCTTACCACAGGAACCGTATCTGCATAGACATTGCTGAAGATTCTTTTTCTTTTTTTCAGATAAAGTTCCCGAGCCTGTTTTGGGATATCGGACTCAGGATAATGCAGCCCTAGAAAACTTTCCATTTCTTCATTTTTCTTCTCGGCAATTACTTTTCCGGAACCGTCCATCATAAATTTATAAACCATTGTCCGGTCATAATTCACCACTTTAGAAAGCGTTTCCAGCAGGTGATTCCAAAGTTCATGTTCATCATCAATCACATAAAAGTTATCGTATTTGTTAGAAATTCTTTTATCCGGATTCATCAGAACTTCCTCAAATTCGAGGAAAATAGATCCACTGCTTCTGAAAACAGAAAAATGATATTGCGTTTTATCAATAAAGATTTTGTCAAAATAGGTTTCATTTTCCCTTCTGGTAAAACGATCCAGGGAAGTATAAATATCTGATTCAATAATGTGCTGAAAACTTTCCGGGAAATCCGTAAGCCTTCTGCCGAATAACTCATCCTGGTTTCCGATTTTAAAAATATCCGATATGTTCCGGCTTAAAAAAGTAATGGAATGAGATTCTGCATCAATGCCAATCAGATAACCAAAACTTTGTATAGAACCCGGAATATGGATAGGTTCTTCATGACATTCTACAAAATTCATAACTCTTTTCAGTCTATCTATCAAATATAGCTCTTTTTTTTAACTGGTTTTGGAGATGTGGTATGTAATTTTCACTCTGGTAATGTGGTAGCATACAGTAAAAAACAAGCATTTATTCCCATTGAAAAATCATCGATTTTCGCCCCATTTCAGTATGATATTTCTAAAATATACGAAAAATTTCCCAATAATAGTATTTTCAACCATTAAAGCATGATTCATAACATGAAATGTAGTTTATCAACTAAAATAATTATGTTATTTAATCAAATTTAACTAAATTTATATCACCAAATAATGAATATGAATGGAAAACCATTGAATTATTCACAATAATTTCAATATAAATTTTAAATTCAAATAATACTATTATGAAAAAGTTCCCATTAATTTTATTTTCTCTTGTCCTTTCAGTAGGATTATGGAATCCGTCAGAAGCGTGCACCCGTGTTGTTTACAAAGGTCCGCAAAATACTATTCTTACAGCCCGCTCTATGGACTGGCGTGACGAGATTCCGGCCAATCTCTGGATTTTTCCAAAAGGAATAGACCGCAATGGCCAGACCGGTCCTAAATCTGTAAAATGGACTTCCAAATACGGAAGTGTGATAAGTTCCAGCTGGGATATAGCTTCTGCAGACGGAATGAACGAAAAAGGATTGGTAGCCAATATGCTATGGTTAGGAGAATCTCAATATCCAAAATTTGATCCTAAAGGAGAAAAAAATGGACTTGCCATCTCTTTGTGGGCACAATATTATCTTGACAACTTCTCAACAGTGAAAGAAGCTGTAGAGTTTTCAAGAAAAGAGCCATTCGTTGTAGTAAGTGATTATATTCCGGGAACAGAAAAATTCACCACCATTCACCTTTCTCTTTCTGATGCTTCAGGAGATAATGCAGTATTAGAATATATCAATGGAAAACTGGTGATACACCACGATCCTTCTTACACGGTAATGACCAACTCTCCTATTTTTGATGAGCAGCTTGCCCTTAACAATTACTGGAAAGGGATTCCGGGAACAGTGATGCTTCCGGGAACCAACCGTGCTGCTGATCGTTTTGTAAGAGCTTCTTATTACATTGATGCAATTCCTAAAACGGCTGATACCCGCACTGCTGTAGCCAGCATATTCAGTGTTATCAGAAACTGTTCTGTACCATACGGCATTTCTTCCCCTACCGAACCTAATATTTCTTCAACAAGATGGCGTTCTGTTTCGGATCAGAAGAATCTGGTATATTATTTTGAAACCGTTTTCACTCCCAATACATTCTGGGTAGATCTTAAAGATTTTGACCTGAGTGCAAAAGGGAAAGTGATGAAACTGGATCTGAGCAACTATCAGACGTATCACGGTAAATCAAATACCAATTTCAAAGAAACTCCATCTTTCAAATTTTTAGGACTGGAATAAAAATTCAGGAAGAGAGCTAAGCAACAAAAGTTTTTATCATTTATGGCACGTCAGTGCTTAACCTCAACTTTTCAAGGATAGAGACAGAAACTTTTATGCTTGTATACAATTCAAAAAAAGCAAAAATTAAACAAATAGATATGGCCTTTTTTTCATTAAAAAAGAGAAGTCTGATCCTGTGCATACTCTTGGGCTGGTTTTCAGCAAATGCACAGATACAGGATTCTCTACAGACCACACTACAACCACAGGAAGAAGATCATGTAAAATATCCTCAGCTTCAGATCAAAGGGCTTTTTCAGGCACGTTATCTGGTAGGAATGAGTAAAGATGTTGATGTCAACGGACTTCATCATTCTGACGGATCGGGAACCAGCAATAATTTCATGCTGAAATACATGAGGGTTCAGGTAAGAGCACAGATCAGTAAACGTACGGAAGTTGTTGCATTGGCTAACCTTGCAGATTTTAAAAATGACCCTAAAGGCAGAGTGCTTGAAAATGCTTACCTGAAGTACACTTTCAGTCCCAAGCTGGCATTCACTGTAGGACAGTTCAGACCCTGGTTTGGTATTGAGGAAACTTATCCTATCGATATTATCAAATCCCTGGACTGGTCTAACCAGTACTCTGAATTCGGGAAACTGGGCTGGACAAGCTTCCAGATCGGGCTTTCTGCCACAGGACAGGTAAAATTAGGGGGAATACCTCTTCAATATGCTGTATCTGTAGTAAATGGAAACGGGAAAAACCAGGTCAATGATAATGATAACGGAAAGCAGTATTCTACCCGTTTACTTTTCGGACTATCCAAGAAATACAATTTCAATGTGGGTCTGAATGGAGGTATTGGTGAGGTTTTCAGCAAAAAAGTATATGCCGTAGGGATTGACCTGAGCTCAATGGTTCAGTTTGATCCGAAATGGAGTCTTGATATGCAGCTGGAAGCTAAACAGGCAACTAACCACGTTCTGTACAATTCTATTGCTCCGGAAGTAAGACCTGATAATCCGGATCAGTACCTCATTCGGGGGGCTTATTTCCTTCCGAATCTGAGATATGAAATCAATCACAAAAACCTCAGTGCTTTTGAATTGTCTTGCCGATATGAATATCTGGACACCAACTTCAGATTGGCTTCTAATCCAAGACAAACTATCACCCCGATGGTAGGACTTGAATTTTTGAAAAACTATGGAGCAAGAATTCAGCTGGGTGTACAGTTCGACCGCTACAAATATCAGGTAGAAAATACCAACCAATACAATAACAATCTATTCATAGTGCAAGTACAAAGTAGATTTTAACAGATTAAATTGTGAGTATCATGAAAGAAATTAATATTAAAAACGTTGCGATCACATTTGTCGTTGCGTTAATCATCTGGTTCATTCCTGCCCCTGAAGGTGTTGCTCAGAATGCCTGGCATCTGTTTGCCATCTTTGCGGCAACTATTTTAGGAATTATTTTAAAAGCAGCTCCTATGGGAACAATGTGTATGATGGCCATTGGATTTACGGCCCTTACACAAGTAGTAGCTCCCGGAGATGCCGGGAAATCTATTACCAAAGCGCTTTCCGGATTTGGAGATAAAGTGATCTGGCTGATCGGGATTTCATTCTTTATTGCCAGAGGATTTATCAAAACAGGTTTAGGAAACCGTATTGCCTTTTTATTCATCAGGGTTTTCGGGAAAAGCTCATTGGGACTGGCTTACGGATTAGGACTTGCAGACGTTTGTCTGGCTCCGGCTATTCCAAGTAATACGGCAAGAGGTGGTGGAATTATCTACCCGATCATGAAATCTATGGCCATCAGCTTTGATTCCGTTCCTGAAAAACCAGAAACGCATAGAAAACTGGGTTCATTTTTAACATTGAACAGTTACTATATGAACCTCATCGCTTCTTCCATGTTCTTAACCGGAACCGCAAGTAACCCGATGTGTCAGAAATTTGCAGCCAACCTGGGAATCGATATTACATGGATGTCTTGGGCAGCAGCTGGTTTTGTACCTGGTTTAGTAGCGTTCTTCGTCGTTCCTTTGGTTTTGTATAAATTATATCCGCCAGAATTAAAGAAAACAGGTGATGCCCCGAAGATGGCCGCTCAGAAATTAAAAGAAATGGGACCTATTTCCAGAAATGAATGGCTGATGCTGTTGGCTTTCTTCATTCTTTTATTCCTGTGGATCTTTGGTGGAGCATTGTCTATTGATGCCACAACTACTGCATTTATCGGATTAACTTTATTGCTGTTAACCTCAGTATTAACCTGGGAAGATGTTAAAAGTGAAAAAGGAGCATGGGATACCATCGTTTGGTTTGCCGTTCTGGTCATGATGGCAAGCTCATTGAATGAATTGGGCTTCATTGGCTGGTTCAGTAACCTTATCAAAATTCAAATCGGAGGTTTGAGCTGGCAGGTAGCCTTCCCGGTTATTATTGTCGTTTATTTCTTCAGTCACTATATTTTCGCAAGTGCTACTGCTCACGTAGCAGCTATGTATGCAGCCCTGCTGGGTGTAGGTGTTTCTTTAGGAATTCCGCCTATGCTACTGGCAATGATGCTAGGATTCATGGGTTCAATTTATGGAGTACTTACTCATTACGGACATGGCCCGGCTCCAGTATTCTTCGGTAGCGGATATGTAGATCTGAAAATCTGGTGGCTTCGAGGTCTTGAAATAGGAATCGTGCTCTTAATCATCTACATGGTTGTAGGAGGTTTATGGATGAAAGTTTTAGGATATTATTAATTATTAAATCAAATATATGTTATCAACATTGTCAAGAAAAATGCTGATGTGCCTTACAGGACTCTTTTTGGGATTCTTCCTGTTGATTCATTTCCTCGGAAATCTTCAGCTTTTTCTCCCTCAGGAACAGGCTCATCTGCAATTCAATGCCTATTCGCATTTTTTATCAGGAAATATCATTATCAAAATAGTTTCTTATGTTTTGTATGCAAGTATTATTCTTCATGCTGTAGATGGGCTGATGATTACGCTGAAAAATAAAAAATCCGGTGGTGATTATCAGAACGACAGACGTGGAAGAGCCAGTAAATGGGCTTCCAGAAATATGGGTATCCTCGGAACCTTAATCCTGATCTTTCTGGTGATTCATTTTCAAAACTTCTGGTATGTCTATAAATTCGGAAATCCACCATTGGATGAGAATGGAAATAAGGACTTATATATTTTGGTAGTCACCGTATTTAAAGAATGGTGGTATGTGGTGATCTATGTTCTTTCTATGATTGCTTTATGCTATCACCTGATCCACGGATTGTACAGTTCCGTAAGAACACTTGGATTATACCATCCTAAATTTGTGAAATGGGTTAAAATCATTGGAACCGCCTACTCTATCATTATCAGTTTAGGTTTTGCCCTTATGCCTGTTTATGTATTCTTTACTTATCATTAAAAAGACCTCATCATGATTTTAGATTCAAAAATACCACAAGGCCCATTGGAAGATAAATGGGCATATTATAAAAAGAAAGCCAAGCTTGTGAACCCGGCCAACCGTAAAAAGCTTGATGTGATTGTTGTAGGAACGGGTCTTGCAGGAAGTTCTATTGCAGCTTCTTTAGGAGAAATGGGATATAATGTGAAAGCATTCTGTTTCCAGGACAGTCCAAGAAGAGCACACTCTGTAGCCGCACAAGGTGGAGTGAATGCTGCTAAAAATTATAAAAATGATGGTGACAGTGTGTACAGGATGTTCGTAGACACCTTGAAAGGAGGAGATTTCAGAGCCCGTGAAGCCAACGTCTACCGAATGGCAGAATGTTCTTTAAACCTCATCGATCAGGCCGTAGCACAAGGCGTTCCGTTCGGACGTGAATATGGTGGCTATCTTAATAACCGTTCTTTTGGTGGAGTTCAGGTAAGCCGTACTTTCTACGCCAGAGGACAAACCGGACAACAATTGCTTCTGGGCGCTTATCAGGCTTTAATGAGACAGGTTGGAAAAGGCTCTGTACAGTTATTTTCAAGACATGAAATGCTTGATCTGGTTACGATTGACGGAAAAGCAAGAGGAATTATCGTAAGAAACCTAGATACCGGAGAAATTGAAAGGCATGCAGCTCATGCTGTAATATTAGCAACCGGAGGTTATGGAAAGATTTATTACCTGTCAACATTAGCCATGGGATGTAATGGTTCTGCCATCTGGAGGGCCCATAAAAAAGGAGCTTTAATGGCTTCCCCAAGCTGGATTCAGGTACATCCTACTTCTCTTCCGCAATCCGGAGATTATCAATCTAAATTAACGCTGATGTCTGAATCACTGCGTAATGACGGACGAATCTGGGTTCCATTAAAAGAAAATGAAAACAGAGCTCCGAATGACATTCCTGAAAATGAAAGAGACTATTATCTGGAAAGAAGATATCCGGCATTCGGAAATCTGGCACCAAGAGATATCTCATCCCGTGCTGCTAAAGAAAGAATTGACGCCGGCTTCGGAATCGGTCCTTTGAAAAATGCAGTGTACCTTGATTTTTCTAAGGCAATAAAAGAACAGGGAAAAGATAAGATCAAAGAGAAATACGGAAACTTATTTGATATGTATCTTAAAATCACAGGATATGACGCTTATAAAGAACCCATGATGATCTCTCCTTCTGCTCACTTCTCTATGGGAGGACTTTGGGTAGATTATGAACTGATGACTACTGTTCCAGGACTTTTTGCATTGGGTGAAGCTAATTTTGCAGATCATGGAGCGAACAGATTGGGAGCCAACTCTCTTTTGCAGGCTTCTGTAGATGGTTATTTTATTGCTCCATATACCATTGCGAACTATTTAGCAGATGAAATTCACACAGGAAAAATTTCACCAGATGCTCCTGAGTTTGAGCAGGCTGAAAATGCAGTTAAAAACCAAATTCAGGACTTCATGAATATCAAAGGAACTAAAACTGTTGACTACTTTCATAAAACATTGGGAAAGTTACTGTACGACTATTGCGGACTGGCAAGAAATGAGGAAGGGCTTAAATATGCCATTCAGGAAATCAGAAAGCTGAAACAGGAATTCTACAAAGATGTAAGAGTTTCAGGGCAAGGGGACAAGATGAATGCCGAACTGGAAAAGGCTGGCCGTGTTGCTGATTATTTTGAAATCGGAGAGCTGATGTGTTATGATGCTTTAACCCGTAATGAATCCTGTGGAGCTCACTTCCGTGAAGAGTATCAGACTCCGGATGGGGAAGCCATGAGAAATGATGCGGAATATCAATTCATTTCAGCATGGGCATGGACAGGTGAAAATGGTGACCCTGAACTGGTTAAAGAACCTTTAATCTTTGAAGAAATACAGCCAACGGTAAGAAGTTATAAATAAAAAACAAAAATTATGGATTTACACCTTAAGATATGGAGACAGAAGGACAAACAAAGTGAGGGAAAACTGGTTAATTACGACCTTAAAGGATTAAATTCTCACATGTCTTTCCTGGAAATGCTGGATACGTTAAATGAAAAACTGATTACCGAAGGAGATGAACCAGTAGAATTCGATCACGACTGTCGTGAAGGCATCTGCGGACAATGTGGGATGATGATTAACGGTATTGCTCATGGTCCTTTAAAAAATACTACTACCTGCCAGCTTCACCTTCGTTCTTTTAAAGATGGTGAAACGATTCTGATAGAGCCTTTCCGTGCGGAAGCATTTCCTGTAAAGAAAGATTTAAAAGTAGACCGTTCTGCTTTTGACAGGATTATTTCTTCCGGAGGTTTTGTTTCTGTGAATACCGGTCAGGCTCCTGATGCCACTGCTATTCCGGTAACACATCAGATTGCTGAAGAAGCTTTTGATTCTGCTGCATGTATCGGATGTGGTGCCTGTGTGGCAACCTGTAAAAATGGAAGTGCTGCATTGTTTACTTCTGCAAAAATTGCTCACATGGCCTTGTTACCTCAGGGTAAAGAAGAAAGAAGTAAACGTGTTCTGGATATGGTTTACCAAATGGATACTGAATTATTTGGGCACTGCTCCAATACAGAAGCCTGTGAAGTGGAATGCCCACAGGGAATTTCTGTCCTGAATATTGCCAGAATGAATTTTGAATACAACAGAGCCTTGTTTTTTAAGAAGAAGGGTTAAATAAACGAAGAACGCTAAAAATGATACTATGTGAAAGGGTGAATCTGCAAATGCAGGTTTGCTCTTTCTATTTTTAAAATAAGTTTTTATGGATCAGCTTCAAATGCGAAATGATAATATTTTTTGTATTTAAGGTAATGCAAAGTTTTTAGCACATTATTTCCTGTTTTTAAGGGAGCAAAGGATGGAATCAATTTCATTGATTCTTTCTAAGCACATGCATATCCACTACACCTCCTAAAATATCACCAAGTTTTGCATTTGATCGATTTTTGTTAATCCATCATAGCCACTACTCTTGCCGGAGCAGCAGAACCGCCAACGATCTTTAACGGAAAAACACAGACTTTGAAACCTGATGGTGGCAATGCCTGAAGATTGGTAAGCTGCTCTATATGCAAATATTCTTTTTCTATTCCCACACGATGGCCTTCCCAAAAGTATTCCGGATCATTGAGTTCTTTTGCTTTTTTAGCCATAAATTTTAAAGGAAGATCCCATCCCCATTGATCTATTCCCATTACTTTTACGCCCTGATCAATCAGCCATTCCGTAGCTTCACGGCTCATTCCGGTTCCTTTTTCTACAAAATCGGGAGTTCCCATCAGCTTATCCCTATCGGTTCTTATTAAAACAATATTTCCCTCCTGAATGGTGATTCTATTTTTATCAAGATCTCTTTTCAGATCCTCTACAGTGATAGCTACAAAATCTTCCTTATGACTGCAATCGATGACAATACCATCTCCGTAGCACCATTCTAAAGGAATCTGATCAATTGTTTTAGCCGGTTTCCCTTCCACTTCAGGACCATAATGCCATGGAGCATCAATATGAGTAGTGGCGTGGAGTCCCATATTTTTAATCGTATCATCTGCCCAGCCTGTCCAGTTTTTGGGAAAAAGCCTGAACGGAAGATTTAATGCCAGACGAATTAGCCAATGGGATTTTCTATGAGGTTTGTGTTTGATTTTCACTCTCATAAACCAGGGATCTCCTGCATTGTACTGAATAGGTTTGGATAAATCGATGATAGTTGTTTTCATAGGATCAGCTTAAGAAGTAAAGATAATAAATACCGTTAGTTCGGAATAAAGATTTTGGATTTAGTTAGATTGGAAGATAGAGGATGGAAAATGGCAGTCATAAATATTATAAGAACAGCTATTCGTCTGTTTTACTTTTTTTAAAACAAAATTAATGATGTGGTTGACGATAAGTCATTAAAATTAAAAGTAACTTCCAGCCTCTCTCTTCGAGCTTCCAGCTTTTTAAAATATCTTTGGAATCATAATCTTCTTCGGATCATTTTCATCATACATGATCTCTACAGTTCCTGTTTTGGGTACAGAGGAAAGATTCAGAAGACTTACAATTGTTTTATAGGTAGCAATATGTTCATTTCCTCTGAAATCTTTAAAACTGACCTGAAATATAAGCTGTGGTTGGTCATTCACTGTTAAGCCTGTTTCATTCACACTGATAAGTTGTGCCTCAGCATCTCTTCCGGCAAAAAGAATTTGTTCATCTTTTTTATTTTTTACAAATTTCCCAACAATATAACTGACTATCAATACCGTAACTAAGAATATAATACCACTGAGAATAATGGGATGCACAAAAGTCAGAAACCTCCACCCAAAATCAAAAGATTCCCTACTATAAAAATAGCTATAAAGCCCTATTATATAAACAATCATAAATGCAATAAATACAAGTCGTATCGTCAGATTATTGATTTTAAATTTAGTCTGCATACCCCTTAAAATAAAATAAGGTTCTTTGGATGGTAAAGGATTTAAAAGAACTTTGACCGCTTTCCCCTTCTCGAATCTTTTTTCTTGTGGTTTTGTATCATAAAACATCATTTCCTGTCGGATAGGTACATTTCTTAGATTCTGAAAAGAAAGAACAATATGAATCATATTCATATTGGTTTTTGGATTGTATTTTACCAATTTATAGTCTATAATTTCAGCATTTCTGGGAATTCCATTTTGCATGATATGGCTGATCCTTTTCTTTTCTTTTAAAGTCTTCACCATAAGATTATTGATGAGAAAAAAGAGAACATATATCCAGATAAAAATAGAAAAACCGAGATATCCATAGCTCACGGCTAATGAATTTCTCGGTTCTGTACTTACTTCCTCAATCATTATATACAGGAAGATAGGAAATGGTATGCAGAAAACCAGCATATAAAGTGTCCAGAAAATGATCATAAATTTCATAACTGTTATTTTGCGGTGCGTGATAAAGTTATGATATTATTTTTAACCTAAGTCGATTTAAGAAATATAAAGGCCGGAAGATGGAAGAAAGAAGATGGAAGTTACTTTCAGTTTTAATTACTTACCATCAACACCATCATTAATTTTACCTTAAAAAGGAAAAAAGACGAATGGCTGTTCTTGGGATCTTCATAAGTTCCAGCTCCCGGCTTCCCTACTTGCAACTTTTTAAAATCAGGAATTCTACCCCGAAAGCTTTTCTCAATTATACTTCTTTCTCGAAATACAATCTATAGTATTTCCCTTTATCATCCTCACCCATTTCAAGCTTCTGTCTGTCACCGTGGATGTAAATATGGAAGTTTTTATCTAGCTTGATAATACTTTTAAAGTGTCTCTGGGTTTTCTTTACTGCAGCCTCACTGATAGGAAACTCTTCAGCTATATTTACCTGCATGTCCTGTTCGTAATCGGTTTTAAAGTTTACAAAACTTTCGATCACATGCTCATCACCCAATACTTCATTGGCAAATTCATCCAGTTTAAATTCTTCTTTTTCTTTGAAGAAATTAATCGATTTATTCAGGAAATCAGCCTGATCAGCTTTTGAAACTTCGAATTCCTGTGGAAGCTGTTTCGTGATATAATCCTTGTATACCATTAAAGCTTCCTGCGTGTGGAAATACTCGTCATCACGCTGTTTTACTTTTAAGAAATCCTCAAACCAGTAATACATATCTCCGTTTTTGTTGTTGTCAACTACCGAAAGTACATATCCTGTATCCTTATTATTGTTGTAGATCAAAGCTGCTTTATCAATTTTAGACAAACCAATCCCCTGATCTTTTTCAATATCAAATGTTTCTTCTGCCGGATTAATTTTCAGGAACGATTCTCTTTTTTCAGTTTTAAAGATTCCGATCTTGTCTACTCTGTCCGGACGGTCACTTTCATCTTCAAAAAGGACAATAAACAATTCTCCACTCTGAACTCTAGGGTTTTCAGCAGCTTCGAAAAGGTGTTTTGCAATATTTTCAGACTCCCAGATAAACTTGGATTTATCTTCAAAAATTTCAGATACAGCACTGTAAATCGGGTTATTCACCAGATAGGTATCACTGTAAAAATGAAAAGTTTCTTCTGACTTGAATGATCCTAAAAAGTAATCCTCAAGCATCTCTGCCATTCCTTCCTCCAGCTTCAATTCCTCCTGGGAAAGCGTTAGAGAATCTCCGTTGATCTTATTTCCGACTCTGTGTACTATTATTTTTGAAAACATCTTCTGAATATTTGGACTGCAAAGATATTCATTCTATTCTTCACATGAAACTGATTTTTTAAACCACAAAAGACACAAAAGTTTTTATTTTTAAAATACTTTAGTTCATATAAAAAGCTGAAAAAATAGCATAGAAAATTTCAAAAGAAGAAAATCTAAAATTTTCAAAACTTATGTGCACCTATTACCCATAAAGCTTGTCACTCAAAAATAACTTAAGTGTTATAATTCTTTTGTGACTTTTATGGTTGATATCAAATCTACCAATCCGGTTAAAAGATTCCTGTTTCTTCCAATTTGATAAAATCCTTATCATTTTGAAACGCTTTTTTTCATTTAAAAATCCAAAATAAACACATAGTCATTTCATTTTCAGATTATTATGTAAATTTTATTTTAAAAGGTACACCATTGGCATCATGATTCTCAAAACATACAAAATGGACTTGAAAACCTTGAACAGAATAGACAAATTAAGAAGATTAAAAAGCAGAGGACCACAAACTCCTAAATGGCTGAAACCTTATCACCTGCTGTTTGTTGCTTTTTTAATCATTTTCATGTTTGGAGTCTTCATTAAACTGTTGGAACAAAACCACATTTAACAATATATACTATGAACTATTTACAAGCTGTGCAGGAAATCAACGAACTGTTTCCTGACTTTGAAACAGAATTGAATACGACAAAAACACCCAATTCTTACAGTGTGATCCGCAATTTTACCGAACGCATTAAAAATATGATCCGCCAGAATGACAGTAATCTACTGTTCAGAAGTTTACAAAAGATTGACAAAATGTACATTAATGGAGATACGCTGTTAAAAAATGCCATTGAGAACACTTTTATCTACTCTCTAGACAATTATACGGCCTTTTGCAGCAAAGAATACAGACAAAAAATCTTCAGTCATATTTCTTCTGACCTGAAAAATAGTTATTCAAGACAAATTTACAGTCATGGTATATGAACCTTTTATTACAAATTTCAACGGTTTCATTACAAAGTGTTTAAATTAAACAAAATTAAAAATAACTCACAATCAATAGATTATGAAAAATAAAATCAGAAGAATTTCCGACTGGAAAACATGGAAAAACACGACTAACAGACACAATTCAGAGATATTACTCACTCACATTGCTGTGATTGTAGGTGTTTTTATTTTTGCAGCCTGTCTTTAAATTTTGGTATACATTTCGCTGCAATAAAAAGTGTTTGAAAAATTCTTAATTATGATGAAAGTACAAATGCAAACTATTAATCAAAAAATAGCTGTTGAATACTTAAAATTTTTCTATCCGAGACTTCGCAATGAAATCATACAGTTGTCTGTACAGGATAACTTTGCAGGAATCATGCAAATGACAGTCAATTATCTGAAAGGTCTGTTGCAGGAATCGAAGATCAACATTATTGCGCATCACATCAAACTGATGGACGGACTTTACCGAAATGGAAATTCCTATGTAAGAACGATGATCGAGAATATCTTCATAAGATCTTTTGAAAGTTTTAAAAAACATGCTAAAATAGCCCATTGGAAACTGCTTTACCAGTATATGCCGGTAAGCTTCCAAATTATTTATAATGAGCAGCAGAAGCAGGACCAGATTTACTTTGGGAAATAATTTTAAAGGCGGAGAAGGCTATTTTTCAGCGTTCTTCGCCTTTTATGATAATACTTAGTAATTTTAAATATTAGGGTTTACCATCCAAAGATCTGTTAAATCAGGGATATAGGTCGTGATTAATGACATACTCTTTTCCGGATGCTTTTCTGCTTCCAGGCATCCCCACTCTCCTTTTTTTCTGTACGGGATAACTTCTGCCCAGTTTGCTTTAGAGGGATCAATGGCCAGTAAAGCTGCTACTGTATCATGGAGTGCTTTCTCTTTTAGTTCTACAGCCTTCAGAAACAGGTCTAGCCCTTTGTTGTGATTACGATACGGAATAAGCAGTTTAGCATCTTCTTTGGTGAAAACAGCCCCATGACAAACGTTTTTACTAATCATGCGTCTTTCAGCCATCGGGTTTGAAAGCAAAGCTTCAGCCGCAAGCGGGTTACCATTCAGGTTAAAAGTTGCACAAACAAGTTTTCCGTCAAATTTCTCCAGGCGGTGTTCCTTTGAAACAATATTATCCCCTGCAAAACCTCCCTGACAAAACCAGCGATTAAAGAATACTCCGGTTTCCAATAAAGAATGTGGATTCGTAAGTGCTGCCCCGGTTAACAAAGTGCAATCGGGAAATTTCTGAAGCGTTTCTGCCATAATATTCGCTGCAGTATCATCTGCATCGGAATCTTCAAAATTTCCTACCCAGTCCCGGTAAAATCCTGAAACACGTTTAGCTATAGACTTGGGAGTTCCAGCTCCAATGCGAACGTCTTCTCTATCAAGAATTCGTAAAACATGGCGTACAAAGCCAATTTGATCTGTTCCTCCCGGATGTATGGAAACACTCACCAGGTTAACTTTTGGATGGGTTGCTAAAATAGCAAGAGTCATAGAATCATCAGGATCTGCAGTTTCCATATCGAAATGGAAAGGCAATTTAGGTTGCATATAATTTTTCTAGTATATTAGTTTTCAGCTGTAAAGATATAGAAAATAAAGATTATGCTTTTTTTGAGTCCGTCATTGAAAAATAATAATTTCTTTCTTAAACAAAAATCGTTTATTAAATATGACACTAAATCCCGAAGTCTTTGTAATTTAGTGAAAAGATCTAGCCCTATCGGGTACTTACAATTATAATGAATAAAAAATGATTGAAGTAAAAAAATATTCTAATCAGGAAGGACATCCCGAACCAAGACGGGTAATAAAGTATACTCTGTTCTGGTGCAATACCGGGACTGCTGAAATTCTGATTGACGAAAATATTTTTAACCTAAAAAGCGGACAAACCGTTACCATTACTTCTGGACAGTTTCACCAGCTGATTACTGTGAATGGAGAACTCACAGCCCTCGAATTTACCTTAGATTTTTTCTGTAAAAGCGATAGTGATATTGAGTTGATTTTCCACAACGGATTGTTCTGTCACTTTGGAATGAATGAAATGATTACCGTTCAGCACCCAGATTTTTTTACAGATACTCTCAACCTGATTGAAAAGGAAATCCACGAAAAACCCTATCAGTACCTGACCTCAACTCATTCTTTGGTAGAATTACTTTTGGTAGAGATTAATCGTTCTAAAATTGCCAATGGTGATGAAATCTGGAAGCCAGATGCTTTGTTTCTTAAGTTTTTAGAGAGTGTCCGTAATAACTTCTCCAATAACCATCCTGTATCTTACCATGCAGATGCATTGACAACCACTGAGGCTAAACTTCATACCAATAAAACTGCCCAAAATGTGATCTATAGTCTTACCATTTCCGAGGCAAAAAGGTTGTTACTTTATGAAAAACTGAGCATTAAAGAAATTGCCTACCAACTTGGGTTCAATGATCCTTTTTACTTTTCTAATTTCTTTAAAAAGCATACTTCCCTTTCTCCAAAAGATTATCAAAAGTCGGTGAAGAGTTAAGTGTAAAAGCAGGAAGCCAGATGTTGGAAGCGGGAAGTTTCTGAAGCCTATAGAAGCGATCTTATTAAAAAAAAGAGCTTAATCCATTAGTAATCGATTTTGCTGAAGCGAATGTTATCCAGCCGATTCATCGAATCAATAAAGCCGATTCCAGCTTTACCTCGTAAAAATCTAACATAAGTTTTTTAAAGCCTTGTGTTTCCATTAAAAATCAACCACATACAGACAATATTACACTTCCGGATTTTGGAACTGATCCAATATAATTGATTTACCTGAATTCCAAAATCAGTCAAATATTCTATGCTTTTCCCGGAATCGTCTATTCTTTAGGCGAGCTCTTTCACTGAACTTTGTACCTGTCATTAAGACCTAAAAATTACTTCATGAAAACAAGACAGGACATCGCAGTTTTTTTATTAAGAATAGCATTAGCATCCGGATTTTTATCTGCTGTAGCCAGCCGGCTTAATCTTTGGGGAACACACTCTTCAGGATGGAAAAACTTTGTGAGCTATACTGCTGAAGTAAATTCATTTTTCCCTTCTTCATGGGCGCCAACCCTTGCTGTATTATCTACTACTGCAGAATTAATTATTGGTATTTTACTGCTGACAGGCTATCAGGTGCGTAAAACATCACTCGCTGCATCTGTTCTTACTTTCCTGTTTGGAACTGCCATGAGCATTTCTTTCGGATGTAAAGAGGCTTTGGATTATTCTGTTTTTATATTCAGTACGGGAGCATTTTTACTGAGTACCTTTCCCCACTATTTATGGTCTTTAGATCAATTTTCACACGAATAATAATTTAAAACATACTATATCATGAGCACAAACATCAACAATTACATTGTAAAAACCGAACAAAAAGAATGGCAACCTTTAATTGAGAAAGGAGTTCATTATAAAGGTATTTTTGTAAAGTCCTTAAAATTTGATCCTGAGCAAAACAGATCTACCACCATCCTTTTAAAATTTGAACCGGGAGCAAGCTATCCTTATCATAACCATCCGGCAGGTGAAGAACTTTTCATTCTGGAAGGTGATGCAACTATCGCAGGCGGAAATCTGGAAAAGGGAGATTATCTGTACACTCCTCCCAACTTCAAACATTCCGTGCAATCAGAAAATGGATGTATTATTCTGTTTATGGTTCCGGAAGAGGTGGAAATCCTTTAATCTGATTAATCACTTTACGATCAAACCTGTGGTGGACTGCTTTTTCATCATGGGTTTGCCTGTTTTCTCCCTTTTATTCACTGTAAAAGCTGTATCTTTGACTATCAAATTACATCATGAATACAGATTTTGAAGCTTTTAAAGAGCATTTGTCGTGGCTTATTCACCCTTCTCAAATTGATGCCGTTTCAGAAACGGAAATCAGATTATCCTCAAAGTTTACAGATACTTTTCCCATTCTTACAGAGTTAATTACTCAGGCAAGGGTTCTGAGCTTGGATATTGATCATCAGCCTCATCATCTTTTTTCCTGGACCAATAAAAACAATGAAATTTTCGGTTGGTTAACCAAAACAGAATCTGATTTTACCTCACCCCTTCCTTTTATTGAAGAGCACAAACTGTTACTCAACGAAATTGGCGGTATCCGGGAATCTTTTAATCAGCCTGATCCAAGTTTTTCAAATAATCAGGAGTTTATGTTCACCGGATCAGAATGTTCAGCAGGAATTAATGATTGGAACGACTATTACGAGGAACAGTGCAGCGATGAGAACAAGCGGCCAATGGATTATAAAAATTTCATCAGCTTTGTAGTAGAAGCTAATGGCGCAGCTACTGTATATGACCCCAAAACAAAAGAAGTTTTTCTTTTCTCCCATGATCATGCTTTTGACAATGTAGATTTTCTTGAAAATCAGCCGGAATATACTTTTCATACATTCCATACTATCACCAGTTTTGTAGATTATGTGGAAGCGCTGGCTCAGGAATGGAAAAATGAAATCATATAAACCTCCTGTTTACCGTAATCTCTGAAATTAATTATTTTTTATCCCCTATTAAAATTATATCTGAAATGAAAAAATTCGGAATATCCGTTCTTATATGTTTATCTTCATTATTAAGTGCCCAAAATAAACAGCAGATTGATGCTTTCTATACCGCTATCCGTGAGAATAATTTTCCATTGGTAAAGAAAATAGTAGATCAGGGATTTCCAATTAAAACCACACTTCCTGAGCAAACAGCACCTGTATTGGCAGCTATCTGGAAAAAGAATTTCCCTATGGTTAAATATTTGGTAGAGAAAGGGGCCAACATCACTTCGGAAAAAAAATTGGTAGATGGTGCTATTGAATATGGAAGTCCGGAAATTACTTTCTATCTTATCCAAAAAGGAGCTTATGCGAAAAATGCATTATACACTGCTATCTTCTATGAAAATTTTGGAATTGCAAAGGAACTCTATCTGAATCACCAGCCACAGATCATTGACAATGAAGATCCGGGAAAACTTTTATTGCTTGCTGTAAAAAGCAAGGATCTGGAGTTCATCAAAAAGCTTCCGCTGAAGAAAAAGGATTCCCCTATGGATTTCTTTGACTATGACGGATACAATGCTTTATTATTGGCTGTAGAAAAGAATGACACTGAAATTGCAAAATACCTTCTGTCTCAGGGAGCTGATAAAAAATCAAGAATCACTTTTGAAACTGATAACGGAACCGTTTCAGGGAAAACAGCCCTACAAATGGCCAAAGCCAATAAAAATGCAGAACTTTTGAAACTTTTGAAATAAAACATCCATGAACAAGATCAAAAAACTAATACTCCTTATTTCAGTATCAGTTCTCTGGAGCTGTCATAACAATACCCCGAAAGCAACTCCAAGTAAGGTGGAACACGCAACTCTACTTGTAGCTACAGAAGGGAATATTTTTAATTTTGATCTTGATAAAAACAGGATTGCCTGGCAATATAAAAGCCCGATAGACTCGGCTGGCAACAGAAACCTTTTTACTCTGGACGGACAGAATATTTTTATGCCTTTTGAAAGTGGAAAGTTCATCAATTTTGATCTTAATACCGGAAAAATTATCTGGCAGCAACAGATTTATGGAAATGAGGGAACTCCAATGAGTATGAGCAATGACAGGAATGCTGAAGCTGCAGTACTGCGCCCATTAGTTCCTTTATTCATGGCTAAGCCTTTGGTGGATGGTGAGAATATCCTGATGGTATCTGCCGGGCAACCGGAATATGTAAAGCGTGCCTGGCTATATAATTTCAACAGGGAGAAAGGAGAAAGAACATGGCTGAGTGAATTGCCCACAGTATACAATTATTTTGCGCCTGTAAAATACCGTGATTCTTATTTTGTGAACTCTGCTGTTTTCCTTAACAAATACAGCAGATCAAGTGGTACAGATACTTCCTACGGAATGTTTGACGGTGATGTGGAAATAGCCGGCCAACCAAAACAGCATCATGAATCTAATCAGTTTACCAATACTACATACAGTCAGATCCAGACTGATGGAGAGAATCTGTTTATTGCTGAAGATGGTGGGAATATTTATGCTTTACACCTTAACAAAGATGGCAATCTGCCTGATGGAGATATTTCTGATCCTAATAACACCTTTATTAAAAACCCAAAAGTTTTCAAATGGGTATTCCAGGATAAAACTTATGGTTCACACAAAAGCAACAAATTCTTTTTGGAAGATGGTACTTTATATGTAGAATTCGGGCTTCCTATTGATGGTAAGACTTGTCTTTTTACGATCAATGCTGATGATGGGAAAATGAAATGGAGAAAAATTTTACCCTCAGAAATAAAGAACTGGACAATTAGTGGCGATAAAATCATTGGTAATACTGCAAAAGATATTTTTTATATGGATACTAATGGGGAAAATTACACAGAATTCCGTGTGAAAAACATTCCAGTCTCTGATATAAAATCTATCGATAAAACTCATTTTATATATGTTACCCAACAGGGAATTGAAGTTTTTGACACGGCTTCCAAAACAGCAAAATTAGTAGTTGTAAAAGCATTCAATAATAATGAATACAATAATCTGCAGATACAGTATATTTCAAAATAAATACCTCAACAGGTTTAATAATTTGATCTGAAAGAAAAGACATGACCAAAATTAAATTCAGAAAAAGCAATATTATCATCAGCATTATCCTTTGTCTGCTGGGGATCTCTTTTTTTGTTTACTTACTGATGAAGGAGGATTTTATCATACAATTGATTTCGGTCTTATGGATTTCTATCATATTATATATCCTTTACATCCGATACAGGCAACTGACCAGAGCTAACAGCGGTACTTCGGGATTGGAAATGAATGATAAAGGTATCCTGAATTCTACTTTATCAAGTCCGCTATTTTTAAGCTGGAAGGAGATTGAAAGTTTTAAATCAGGTTTTTACAGATCTAACCATATCTTTATCAAACCCAAAAATCTGGAAAAATATAAAGATAAAAACAAGCTGATACGGCTTATTAAAAGTATTTTTTCTCCTAAACCTGATATCCTAATGATTGATACGGATGTTTTGGAAACCGGAAAAAAGAAATTATTTGTATTGCTGAATAATAAGCTCCGTGAAAATAGGTGATTCTTTAATTTTATAGGTTAGACAACATTTTATTTTCAATATTCTTTATTTTATTGTATTTTGCTTTCCCTCAAAAATATTGGAACCAGGATAACACAATCCGTGCACTATTTTATAATCTTTCCGATTATATCTTATGCTTAATCTGATATAAAAAACTAAAAAACCAACACGATGAAATTCAATCTTAAAAAAAAATCTGTTATACTCTGGGGCATTATCCTCATTGCGGTAATCCTTTTACCAGACGCCGAAATGTATTATCAACGATACAAACTGAGATCTGAAAAACTTCCGGAACAATATAAATCATACTCTACCCTGGATAACCTGAAAGATACTGACTATGAAATCATTAAAATATCATATGGCATCCACGAACCTGTAATTCAGGAAAATGACAGTACCATTGTGATCATTACCAAAAGAGACCGGGATTCGGAAAAAGCAGGTGCTGCCAATACCTACACATGGTATAAAATAAACCTAAAGGGGCAGATAACAGACAGCCTTCAATATCAATACAATACTGAAAATGGGCTGCATAATTATCAGACTTTCAATGATTATATTGTAGATGTAGATCAGAATACCTACAGTAACTGGATGAAGGATGGTGACACCACTCATTATCCGTATAAAAATTTAGATGATGCTAAAATATTTTCGGTGGCAGAAACAGAAGATATCACTGCAAACAGAGACTATATGTATGATGATATTATTCATTCCGAATCACCGGGGAATGAATACAAGTATAAACTGACTGTATTTAAAGATAATATCTGGAATTATTTTTATGCTGAAAAAGACTGGCATGGCTATCCTAAAAATACACTTAATAAAAAGGCTATTGATTTCAGTAATTCAGGGTATGAGATAGATAAATCTTCAGGACTTATCAAAAGAGATCATGTTCAAAAAGAAAAATGGAATGCCCGCACTTTCTGGAGCCTAAAAAACTTCAGCTGGGGAAGCGGAAATGGATCAGGTAACCGTGGATGGTCTGGAACATCCTATTTTTCTATTAATATGCCAAAGAAAACCCTGCATTATAAACAGAATGTTTTCATAGAACGTCCTGACAATTATCTCAGGGATCCTTTTTCTTATTTTGTATACCAGCCTAAAAACGGAGACTATATGCTGTTAATTGATGAAGAACATCAACTCTATTACCTCATAAGACCTAAAAAGCCTTAGAAAGATTAATTTAAAGTTCACTACACTACAATACTCTTATGAAAATCTTTAAACTTTTTTTGAAAAGGCTTCTCATTACAGGCATCCCCTTGGTAAGTCTCTATATTTTTGCAGAAATCGCTTTTCAGAATAACCGTGAAAGGGAGCACCCTACAGATGTTGGCTTAGGGATAGCATTTCTGCTGACATTTATTTTATTCGTATTATTTATTGGCTTTTTGACAGATTTTATCATCAGACTGAGAAAGAAAGAGTATAAAACAGCACTTACCGACCTTCCTTTTCTTTTGTGTTTTATATTTCCGGCTTTATATCTTGCCTGTTTATGGGGCGGTGGTGATGGCTTCTGCAGCTGGATTATTGCTACAGCACGTAATCTGTAATCAGACTGCATTCATTTTCTGTTTTACTGTTGAATCGGAATTGAAAACTATTCTCCAGCCTTCACAGTATCATAAGTATTAAAACTTTTATAGATCCTGGTTTCTTTTAATTTTCCTTTTTTATAGATCTCTACTTTTTCTATATCTGAAGATTTTTTGTTGAAGTATTTTATTTCAGTCAACTGCCCATCATTATTGAAAAACTCAGTCTTAAGATTTCTTCCGTCTTCCTGATAGTGTTTCGTTTGGAGGTTTCCGTTCTTTTTATAGGAATACCTCTTGAGGTTATAAAAATTGCCATCGTTGTAGGAGATTCCTTCATATGTGTACTGAGCCGTATATTTTCCTTCTTCTATCAGCTGCTGTTTATCATTGTAAATGAAATAATAGGCATCATTTTTAGGATTTATCAAGGTATAATGTACCGTTAATTTAGGATGACTCTCAGGGTACTTTATCATCACATCTTCTTTTCTGAAAACAGTAGAATCATTCTGGGAAACCCATAGTGTATCTGTATCCTTAGGACCACTTTTGTGATGTATTTTTGAAATGATGACATTTTTATGCTCATCATTTTTACCTTTAGTACAGTTGCAGGACAGCATGATACTGATGGGTAACCATAGAAATAATAGTATTTTCAGCATTTGAATCATTTTTTATTTTTGCTAAGGTATCGTTTCTATTCCGGATAGCTTAAATGCTCCTTTTTCTTCTTTTAACCAAAAGACAAATTGAGCCCCTTCATGTCCGTCTCCAAATTCATTCCGGCGTTGCGTCGTATATAATACAATATAAGTTCTGTCTTTAAATCCCGGATCAGATCCGTCAAAAGAAAACTTTGTTTCATTCCGGTTCAGTCTTTCCAATAATTCTTTGTTAAAAATAGTGTCAACATGTTTTTGATAGAAAGCATCCTTCCCCACAAAATAGTTTTTTTCCGGTGCTGTCTCAAAGCACAAGGAACAATACACTTTTTTAGTTGTTAACTGATTTAATGCTGCATAATCTTTCTGAGTAATCAGATGAATTATTTTTTGAGTAAATGCTTCCGCTTTTTTTTGCAGTTGCGGATTCACTGATTTTGTTTGTCCATAACAGACCAACTGTAATCCGGTTAGAAATAATATGGAGAGGTATTTTGTCAATTTCATTTTACTATTTTTTGGTGATTTTATTTGTATTCATTCTTCGTATTCAGCTGTGCTTTATAACCCGGAATATCAAAGTGATGGGTGTCATTGTCTGCTTTTTCAAAATTATGATTGTCTGCTTTTTCATTGCTGCGAAAAATAAAAACATAAGCATAATTTTTACTTTCCCTTTCCAATTTTTCCGTTCGTTCCAATCCTACCAGATCGAACTCATAAATTCCTTTGGACAGATCAAAACCTTTTGCAGGAAAATAAGATTCAATATGTCCGTCTGCTCCTGTCGGGATCTGATCTTCCTTATCTGTTATATTCTGTTTGATATTTTCCAGACGGTATTCCAGATAATCAAAGCTGGCAAAACAAATCCGACCCAAATCACCTACTTCAAGAAAGAAGTTGTTATATCTAAAAACCTCATCATATCCCTGTGGTAATTCTACACTTTCTTCATCTACAGAAATAAAAATTGTATATTCGAAAACACTGATCTGATAGAAAGGCAGAAACCGCCCCTCTTTAATGGAGCTCAAAAAAAGCTCTTTATGCTTATCAAAATAAGACAGCAACTTTTTACCTCGGCATTTCTTTTCCTTTAGATATTCTGTAAACAGATCTGTTGAAATAATGGCCATGCCATAGCCATCTGCAGAAAATTCACCTATATTTTCCATTGTATTAATTCTATTTTTACTTCTGATTGATCAATTGTTAGGCCCTGCTTTTTTAACAAGGAAACCACCACCAGATTGAATATATCTTATTGTTCTTAAAGGATATATTAATATGTCCGTCTGAAATTCCTTCTTTATCCTCCCTTAACGTGATCATCGGAAGTTCTCCCTCATCATAGGTTTCCAAATGACTCATGTTTCGTACTGAATTCGGAAATATCTTTTTGGTATCCTCCAACGTAGTATTTGAATCTATTCTGATTCCTTTATACAGAATAAAATTTCCCTTGATAAACCTAAAGCTGCTAACTCCTACTTGTTGTTTGCTGTTTTCAAAACATGATCCGTTTTTATATAGATATTTATCATTTACATCTCCTTCTTCAAAAATGTAGGAACATGGCTGCTCATCAGCCATCAGTTTGGTACTGTCCGCTTTTCCAAAATTTTTTTCAAAATCCTTGATATCAAAAATCCGTTTTGTTTTACCATTGAACCGGATATCTTCAGCCAACATCACGTCATCCTTTCCATCACCAATTATTTCTGCCGTCTGACGGATATCCTGTACAGTTGAATCCGTTTTACCTTTAGCTTCCTTTAGTTCGGTTTGGGGTGACACCTGCTTTTCTTCCTTTTTCTTATGACAGGCCTGAAATAGAATGATTGTGAATACAATAGAAAAATACTTCATACTTTAATTTGGTTTACATGGTATAAAAAACGCTGATCTAAAACAAACAAGAATATTCGTCTTATACTGTCAGAATTGTTTTTGTGAACACGAAATTACAAAAAAAGGCTTACTAATCTTTTTTTAAGCTCATTATTAATCTTTTTTAACTTTTATAATAAGAACCACAGATTAGTTTCTAAAAGTTCATTATCTCAGATATTTACCTCAACTTTTAGTATTATTTTGTAATTTTAAATAAAAAGATTAATAACCAACTCCTAAGAACAAATTATGCCCCATATTTATCACGCTATACTCATTGGTTCCTCAAAAGAAAAAGTATACCACGCCATTGCCAGCCAGTCCGGATTATCTGCATGGTGGACTCCCCATACCAAAGCCAGCACTGAAGTTGACAGCGTTGCCCGATTCTCATTTGGCCCGGATTATTTTAAAGAAATGAAAATTGTAAAGCTTACCCCTTTTGAAGAAATTCAGTGGCATTGCATCACTGGTGCTCATGAATGGATTGGAACTGATATTTCCTTTCATCTTTTATCCGGAGATAAGGAAACATTACGCAAAATGCATCCTGAAATGGAAGGCCAGATTGAACAATTAGTATATGACAGTGGTACCTTATTAATTTTCCATCACAAAAATTGGGATACCTACTCACCTATGTTCGCTGAATGCAATTATACCTGGGGACAGTTTCTGAGAAGCTTAAAATTGCTTTGTGAAACAGGGAAAGGAAAGCCTTGGCCTCATCAGCATCGTTTATGAGTTGTTTTTAAGGTAGGAAGCTGGATGAGGGAAGCTGGAAGTTACTTTTAGTCTTATCATGAATGACTATCATAATATCAACTTATCGTTTTTTAGGAGCGTGATAATTTCTAGACTTAATTTTTAGCTTTAAAGCATTTTATCCTGGACTTGATTAAATTATGGAATCATGTCAATTCCTGTTATTTTAAATTTCCCTTCTTTTTTTTCCAAACTAATCATTCCCTGAGTACCTTCCCATGTTTTTGAAGGTGGAATCAGCGTATATAAAAAACTAATGCCGTGTATGTTCATTTCTTTATTAAAATAAGGATGAAAAAACGGCATAGTAAACTTCTCATGTTTTTTAACTTCAGTTTTTAACTCTTTTTCAAAAAAGACTTTATAATGTTTTTTTTGAAATAAATTCTTGGTTACCTCCACTGTAACAAGGTTGCTGTTTTTAGCTTCTACATAATCAAGACAAGGTCTGCAATAGAAGGGAAAATCACAAAGTGTTTTTATTTTTTCTTTATCATTTCTGGTAACCGCATCCGTAAAATCTCTCCAGAATTTTTGTAAAAGAATCTTATCCTGAGTAGATATTTCATCATCAGACTTATTTTTCTGCCCATAGATGGAGACAGAAAATAGAAGACAACTTATTAAAATCAGAATACTTCTCATGGCAGATTCTTCATTTATTTCAGGTTATTGTTTGCCTTATAAAATCTGTCATCTGTTTCTTTAATAAAATCGAGATAACTGAAATTAGCCGCCTTATTTTTACGATACTCAAGATAATCATTATAGTACTGGAATACTCCGCCCAATCTGGATGTTAGCAAAGGGATTTCTTTAGTGCTGATAGCTTCTACATATCCCACTTTTTTCCCTTTTTCATTCACCATAGACAGCACCAGATACGTAATATTATTCTGTTTACCACTAAAAACCCTGGCTCTTTCCACATTATCTTTACCATTATCAAAAACCAGTTTGAACCTATCTTTCTTATTCAGTAGATAATCCAATACTTTCTGAAAATTATCCGGATTTTCAAGAGTTAATTTAAATCCTTCAAACTGAGTCCCGTTATCCTTTCCATAAAAAGAAAGCATTCCTGGAGTATAATATTCTGAGTCCGGAGCATCTTCAATCCTGATTCCGCCAAAATTGATGGGAAGCTTTCCATCATTAACAATATCTGCTTTATATATAGAATATTGAACGGCTTCTGTTCCCACACCGACTCCATAGGTTTTCAGTCCCATTGTTTTTAACTCAGTTTGTTGAGCAGGAAGCATTATTTTCTCTAAATCAAAACCCTGACTTTGGCATGATTGAAATAAAAATGAAAAGCCTGCTATTAAAAAGAAAAACCTCAGTTGATGCATCGTATTAAAATTTTGTATGGATAATGGAGGGACAAGATACAAAATTTAGACTCTTAGCCTCCAATATTTAATTCAGGTTTCTGAAATACCGTTTGAAAATTAAAGGCATATTCCGATGGTCCGTTCTTCTGAAGATACTCTAATCTTTCTAAGGCTTCTTCTACACTTGGATATTGATTGTTTTTAATCCACCACAGGACATAATAGGCTTTTCCATACTTGTGAAACCACTCTTTTCTTCTTCGTAAAAAATCAACATGAAATGTTTTGTAAGTAAAATATTCTAATGATTTTATATCTTCCCACACCGAAAGATTGATGATAACCTGTTCATCATTAAACGGATTAAAACCGGTGGCATTATTCTCTTCATCTTTTAATCTCCAGATAAATCCATTGCTTTCTTCCGCCAGCTGATTTACCGAATCAAAATGATCAACAAATTCTTTCATTACAGGGTCTTCGATATTCACTCCAATCATTCTGGCTACATTGATTTGTGCTAACTGATACATTTTTTTATGTCTTGTTTTATGTCTATTATTGTGTAAAAATAGAAACTGCAGCCTTAGCATAAAATAACTATCAATTTAGATACTATAAAAAAGATGGAAAAAAAATGTGTGACTTCCTATATCAATGTTGACCAAAAATCTTACCCCTGTGCGGTAAGCTTTGTCATGGATCTTATAGGTGGAAGGTGGAAAGGAGTTATTCTGTGTCACTTAAAAAATGGCGATAAAAGGTTTGGAGAGCTGAAAAAAGAGCTTTCTTTTATTACAGAAACAACATTAAGTCTTCAGCTGAGGCAATTGGAAAGAGACGGTCTGATTACCAGAACTGCTTTCGGAACAAAACCTCCTGTGAAAACAGTCTATAGCCTATCAGCGTTGGGCCTTTCATTCATTCCGTTGCTGGATAACATCAATGAATGGGGCAAAAATATTCTGGAAAAGAAAATAACATCTTAAAAACTTGAATTGTTTTCAGATTTTTAAGATGCTCGTTTCGTTTAATATACTTTACTTCCTTTGATTGTAAGGGCATGTTTAGTTTTTATTGAAGGGCAGCATCTTCCATCCTCTTCTGTATATTCCAGTTTTTCTACAATGATCTTTCCATTTTTGATGGTATCAAAAGCAAACAGATAATCCGGTTCATATCCTGCGATTACTTTAACGCTATGCCCATCATTTTTGTACAATGATAATCCTTGCCCTATCAGTGCATTTCCACCTTCTGGTGCAATATTCCAGTAAATAGCTACATCATCAATCCCATCACCGGTAAAATCTCCAACATGAGGGTCCTGAAGATCAATTACCCCGTCATCATAGGTCTTAAGAATTTTAGGTAGATAGGCTTCAAATTGCTTTACGGCCAATTTTACAGCTTCTTCGTTGGAAATCCTGTCTTTGGCAGTTTCCTTATCTTTTGGTTTCACTTCCTCTTCTCTGGATAATGATTTTTCTTCTTTCTGTTGCTCTTTGTTTTCAGGTTTATTACAGGCTGTCAACACTGCTAAAAAGCCTATGATAGCAATCATCTTTTTCATATATTCTGTATTTCTGATGATAAAATTGAGGCGATAAATATACAGCAATATGATAAGATCAGGGCTATTGGAAAGTCCATAAACACAGATATTCAACATTTTTCTATAAAAAAGTGATTAAAAAATCTGCGCAACCATTTGGTTTCATATAAATTCATATCTATAAAAGCTCCCAGTCAATGAATGATTGGGATTTTTTATGTTTAAAATTCAGACATCAATAAGTATAATAACAAAATATAAAACAGCAAACAGATAAAAACATTGATTGCTGAAAATAAAAATTCACACTCCAAATTCCCTATTCATGAGTTGAAATAGTTCCAAAAGCAGGATAAGAAAGGGGTAAAGAGTGAGTATTGACAGGGAACTGACTAATTAAATGTATAAACTCATTTCTATACTTTTCAAAATCTGCATTATCAGCCTTCCCTTTAGTGTTATGCTCCGGCTCACCCTCAATATTCTTTTTAAAATTGGGAGCGATGTAAAGGGCAAGGGCCCTCACAGATATTGTTTTATTTGAGTCTTTTTATTTCCTCTGCTTTCTTCTAAAATTTTTCGGTTACAGGAATTACAGTGAAGAAGCATTTCACTGGCAGTCATTGTTCCCCATTGAGGTTCATGAGCTGATGATATTTTTTTAATTCTTGTAATAATGAGATCAGCAGACTTTTTTAAAAGATCTAATTTCCTGTTATTGGTTTTGTAGAGGATTAATACAAATTCGTCTGAAATAAGTTTAAACAGGTTTAAATCTAAAAGTTTCTGATTTATAATCCCATCCAATTTTTAAATAACTGAGCTTTTTCTCTACTGATTATGATTTCCATCTTTAAAGCCCTGTCAATTTCCACTTTAAGTTTTCCGTTGAAGTAATTATGAATATGATGGATGCTGTCAATATTAATAATAAATTGTCTATTGGCACGGAAGAACATTTTCGGATCAATCTGTTTTTCAAGTTCTTCTAGAGTTTGTGTGAATGTTTCTATTGAGCCGTCTTTAAGTTTCACTTTAGACATCTTGAACTCAGAATAAAAATAAAGTATATCACTTATAATGATAGATCTAAACCCATCTTTTACCGGCAATAGAAAACGGCTTCGATATTGTTTATACCCTAAGAGTTCTTTCAGGTTTTCAATCAAATCCTGATGATTGGATGGCAATAAGTTTTCTGCTTTTTTGATTGCTTTCTCAAGCTCAATTTTGTCTACTGGTTTTAGGAGGTAATCTATTCCATTATTTCTGAAAGCTTTTAAAGCATACTCATCGTATGCCGTTATAAAAATCAAAGGAGCGTTAATAGTCACGTTATCCAATATTTCAAAACTCAACCCATCTGAGAGTCTGATATCCATAAATACAAGATCTGGAGCAGGATTTTTAATAAACCACTCTGTAGCATCTTCAACGCTGTCTATTATTGCATCAATTAATGCAGTAGGTCTTATCATTTTTAAAAATCGAACAAGTCTGTCTGCGTTCAGCTTTTCGTCTTCAATGATTATAATATTTTTAATCATAATTTCAAAAGTGGTAATTTTACAACAAAGTTTTCTCCATCATTATTAATCTTTGGCTCTCGCACTGAAAGAAGGCTATATCTTCTTTGTATATTCTTTAATCCTATATTGGATGAGGCTATTATTTTTCCCATAGGAATTAAAGTATTCTCTATCGTTATTTCATCTTTTTCGTTATCATAAATCCTGATTTTTAAGGGATGCTTTTTATTAGTTCGGTTATGTTTAAGAGCATTTTCTACCAATAATTGCATTGTCATCGGAGGCAGGGAAAGATTTTTTGTTTTATCGCTTATATTTATATTAAAACACACACCATTCCCTTGTCTATATTTTATAAGAACAATGTAAGCATTAAGAAATTTCATTTCTTCTTCAAGTGAAATGGTATCCTTTTTTGAATTGATCAACATATAACGATATATTTTAGTAAAATTTTCTGCATACTCATACCCCATGTTAGGATCTTCCAAAATAAGTTCAGAAAGAACACTGAGATTGTTAAATACAAAATGAGGGTCGATCTGAAGTTTTAATGCCTGTAGCTCCGATTCCATAGCTAATTGATTGAGTTTTGAAGCTTTTAATGATTCATTTTTCCAATTAGTAACCAGATAGTTCCCTGTGTTTACTGCCATAATCATCATAGAGATAGCCATACTTATTAATATCCACTGTATCGTTGATCTCGCCTCGTCAGTAGACATATTTAGAGCTCTCCCCTTCACGGTATCAGAGATCGTGTAAAAACTAAGCAACAGGTTAACAATTAATACCATTACAATATTTAAGGTTAACTCCACTGCCAGCCTTTTTATTGGGCTCTCGGTCCATGGTATATATTTATTCAGTTTATTACTGAATGTTATACTGAATTCGGTAATTATAATACATGCAATAAGTGTACATCCAAATTCTTTTAATAAATCCATCGATGTCTGATCAAAAAAGAACTGCCATTCTTTACAGTAAGGATCAATAAGAAATGACACCAAGTACATTAATATAAAAGCTGATAGTACAATAATAACACGTTTTACTGTATTACTAAAAAAAATTTCTCGTTTTGGTAATTTCATTTTTTGAGCTTTAAAAATACAGTTTGTATTCTCTCCTAATTTATTGCAAAAATGCCAAATTAAAAATCCAATGTTCAATTTCTTTTAACCCAAACATAGATTTTAGCCTCTGTAGTATACAATCTCCTTTCTGAAATGAAATTATTAGTTAATAAGAATAAATGGTCAGTGATTATTTAGTTTATAACACCAGATTTAAGCTTTGCATCAAGAAAAAAACCTGAGAGAGTATTTCAGAAGTCGGACAATGCTAGTTTACGAAAACTAATTAGTGACAGGCATTTATCTTTTTTAGCACGAACTAGTATTTAAAATGAAATTGCTTTGGAGAGAGATATTTCAATTTCAGAATTAAAAATATACGCTTCGGTAATTTTAATACTATTCGACTTGTGATTGTTAAGTTCTTTGTATCTGAAAATAGTTGAAGTGAACATAATTTTATTTGTATGGTAAGGAAGAATTCAATTCTAATAAAGGCATTGATCATACCAATTCTATTGCTCTCTTGTGACAAACAGGTGAAAAATGAGAACGATGTACTTCTAAAGGTAAATTTTAGAAATGTTACAAAAGATACTGCAAACATTGAAAAAAAATATCCGGGAGCAATAGAAGGTGCTGTAAATGTAGATATCAGAGCCCAGGTAACAGGCTATCTTGATCAGATTTATGTCAAAGAAGGGGAATATGTAAATAAAGGAAAAGTACTATTCCGGCTTAAGTCAGACGTATATCAACAGCAGGTAATCAATGCAAAAGCAGCTTATGAGTCCTCTCTAGCAACACAAAGATCGGCTGCTATTGAAGTACAGAAAATAAAACCTTTGGTACAGGGAAAAGTCTACACCGAACTTCAATTGCAAACTGCAGAAGCAAACCTTATCGCAGCCAATGCTCAGGCAAAACAAGCACATGCGGTAATAGGAGAGACTCAAATTAATATGGGTTTTACATCAATAAAAGCTCCGGTTAGCGGATATATAGGACGCATTCCAAACAGAGTTGGTAATTTGATTTCGTCCACAGACACCCTACCGCTGACTACCTTGTCCGATATAAATAATATTTTCGCATATTTTTCTCTAAACGAAGTTGATTTCATTGAATTCATTAAAAATAAAACATCTGGTCAATTAACAGAAACAGCACAGCTCTTACTTGCTGACAATTCATTATATCAATATACTGGAAAAATTGAGATGGGAAGCGGAAATATAGAGCGGAATACAGGTAGCATTGCTTTGAAAGCAGTGTTTTCTAATCCGCAACATATTATACGGTCAGGTGCTTCTGGAAAAGTTGTTCTCACTAAACAGCTGAATGATGTTATTTCTATTCCAATGGACGTCGTAAAAGATATTCAAAACAGATATTTTGTTTTCAAGCTTTCTTCCGGAAATGTTATTAGAATGACTCCCATAGAAATCTTGGGAAAATCCGGAAAAAATTACATCATAAAGTCTGGATTAAAACAAGGAGATAAAATTGCAACAGGCCATATAGACCTACTTACGGATAATATAAAAGTAATACCTACTATAAAATAATAAACTGATTCCATAATTATGCTTAGAAAAATTATTGACAGACCAGTACTCGCTACCGTAATTTCTATTATTCTACTTATACTGGGAATTATTGGACTTCTTGAACTTCCCATTACCAGATTTCCAGATATTTCACCACCTACTGTTCTAGTACGAGGTAATTTTCCGGGTGGAAACAGCGAAACCGTATTACGCTCTGCAGTAACACCACTAGAGGAGCAAATTAATGGCGTGGAGAATATGAGATATATAAAATCAACCGTTAATAACGACGGTTCATTTGGTATTTCTGTAATCTTCAAACAAGGTGTGGATCCTGATCTTGCAGCAGTGAATGTACAGAATAGAGTACAAAGAGCAACATCAATACTTCCGGAAGAAGTTGTACGCCAAGGAATCAGTACGTCAAAACAACAAAACAGCATGGTGATGTTTTTTGATATTTACACAGATGATGATAGTAAATATGATGAGCTTTTTATTCAGAATTATGTTAATATCAATGTTGTACCACAACTAAAAAGAGTATCTGGAGTGGGGCAGGTACAGATCTGGAGTGCAAAAGATTACGCAATGCGTGTATGGCTTAACCCTCAGAAAATGACATCTTACCGACTTACTCCTAATGATATAAAGACTGCTATAGCAAAGCAAAACATTGAAGCATCCCCTGGGAGACTTGGTGAAGAATCCAATGCAGCTTTACAATATGTGATCCGCTATAAGGGGAAAAAAAATCTACCAGAGGAATACGATAATATTGTTGTAAAGCGAGAAAACAATAATCTCATCCGCCTCAAAGATATTGCAAGAGTAGAGTTTGGTTCTATAAGCTATAGCGGAGAAAGTCGTTCCAATAGAAAAAATGCTATTTCTATGGGGGTATTACAAGCTACCGGCTCAAATGCTCGTGATATTGAAATTGGAATTATTAATGAATTGGAAAAAGCATCCAAAGCTTTCCCTCCAGGTATGAAGTATCATATTTCAATGAGCTCCAAGAACAGATTAGATGAAGCGACCAATCAGGTAAATAAAACACTAATAGAGGCTTTTATCCTTGTATTTATAGTAGTCTTTATATTTCTTCAGGATTTCAGATCGACCATCATTGCCGCTATTGCAGTACCTGTTGCTATTATTGGTACCTTTTTCATACTGCTGGTTTTAGGGTTTACCATTAATATCCTGACATTATTTGCTCTGGTTTTAGCTATTGGTATTGTGGTAGATGATGCAATAGTGGTGATAGAAGCTGTACACTCAAAAATGGAGGGTAGCAGCTTATCTGCCAGGGAAGCTACTCACAGCGCGATGAGTGAGATTACCGGAGCAGTAATCTCTATTACCTTAGTAATGGCTGCAGTCTTTATTCCGATAGGCTTTATGTCTGGATCTGCAGGACTTTTCTATAAGCAATTTGCTTACACACTGGCAACAGCTATAATTATTTCATCTGTTAATGCTCTTACTTTAACACCGGCTTTATGTGCATTACTATTGAAAAACAATCATCACTATAATGAAAATAAACAAACGTACAGAAATCGTTTTTTTATAGCCTTCAATGCAGGATTTAACAATCTGACAAACAAGTATGTTTCTGGTGTTCATTTACTCATAAAAAAGAAATGGTTAGGGACAGGATTTATTATATCTACAATTGTTGCGGCAGCATTGTTGATGGGTAGTACTAGTAAAAGTTTTGTGCCCATGGAAGACGATAATTTTATCATCTACGGTATGACACTACCACCTGGAACCGGGCTGGAAAAAACAACAGCAGCTACCAAAAAGCTGGACAGTATATTAGCTACGATTGACGAACTCGAAATTAAGACCACTATAGCCGGTTATAATGTAATGAGTGATGCAGCCGGAAACAATTATGCTGGTGGATGGGCAAAACTGAAAGATCCTAAAAACAGAAAAAAACTAAAAACCATCGAATCTATTCAGGAGGAAGTAGAGGAAAAGCTTGGAACACTTGAAGAAGGCTCTATATATGTCTTTCGGTTACCACCAGTAGAAGGTTATGGTACCATGAGTGGAGCTGAAGTAATGATTCAGGACAGAATGGGAAAAGATCCAACATCCTTAAAAGCTATGGCAGATAAAATAATGAATGAATTACGGAAACAAAAAGGTGTAAAAAGTGTCTCTACCACATTCCGTGCAGATTTTCCGCAGTTTGAGCTAGAGGTAGATGAGGACAAAGCAAACCAACTAGACGTGGATGTTGATAAAATGATGGAAACAGTACAAACCTATTTCGCCGGGGACTTTTCGCAGAACTTTATCCGATTTGGAAAATTCTATCGTGTAGCCATAAAAGCTGACGGCATATTCAGAATGGATGAGGATGCTTTCAATGAAATATTTGTCAAAAACGAAAAGGGAGATATGGTTCCTGTGAAATCTATTATAAGATTAAAGAAAATGTATGGGCCAGAAATGATGCAAAGGTATAACTTATATAACGCTTTAAGTATTAACATAGAATCTGATTCTGAAATAAGTAACGGAGCCCTTATGGAAACCCTTGAGAAAAATGTATTTAATAAGATGCCAAGTGGTTACAGCTACGAATGGACAGGGTTAAGTCTGGAGGAAAAATCATCCGGAAATCAGTCCATGATTATTGTTATTCTTAGTTTATTGTTTGTCTATTTTCTGCTTGCTGCACAATATGAAAGTTACCTGCTCCCTCTAGCAGTCCTACTTTCTATACCAGCTGGAATTATAGGAGCTTTCTTAGGAATAAAATTATTTGGACTTGACAACAACATCTATGTACAAGTAGGATTGATTATGCTGATAGGATTGCTTGCCAAGAATGCTATTCTTATTGTAGAATTTGCAATGCAACGAAGAAAAGCAGGGCTATCTATTACCAAAGCTGCTATGGAAGGAGCCAAAGCAAGACTGAGACCCATTATTATGACATCACTCGCCTTTATGGCCGGAATAATCCCTTTGATGTTTACATCTGGAGGAACTGCGGCAGGAAACAAATCAATAAGCAGCAGTGCAACTTTTGGAATGCTGAGTGGTGTTATTCTAGGTATATTTACTATTCCTCTATTGTACATTTTTTTCCAACACCTTCAGGAAAAAATTTCTGGGAATCAATCTATTAAATAAAAAAACATGGTTTCAGTTAAAAAAAAAATAGTTTTTATTATTCTTCTGAGTACATTGCTCAATTCGTGTAGCATAGGAAAAAAATACAGCCGTCCAAATATTGCTGTCCCCGAACATTTCAGAGATCAGTCAATTGAAAATAAAAATAGCATTAATCTGAAATGGAAAACTTTTTTTAAAGATCCGGTACTTGTACAACTCATTGAAAAAGCATTGGAAAAAAATGCTGAAATTTCTATTGCAATAATTAGTCTAGAGCAAGTTGAGCTCAACTATAGACAATCAAAGCAATCTCTGCTGCCTATCATTGGGTTTACAGCAGGAAGCAGTCGCAGCTGGATTTCCAAGAACTCTTTGAATGGCTCCCTAGTTGAACAGTTTAGCAGCAGAAATTATATTGATGATTTTGATACATCTGTACGCTTGTCCTGGGAAGCGGATATTTGGGGGAAAGCTAAATTACAGAAAGAACAGGCTTTAATAGGGTATTTTATGCAAAAAGAGAATCTGAGCGCTCTTAAAACGAGAATTATCACTCAGGTCGCTCAGGCATATTATAATCTTATTGCCTTGGATGAACAATTGAAAATAGCACAAACAAATGTGTTTCTTAGTGATAAAACATTGGAGATGACAAAACTTCAATACCAATATTCTTTGACAAGTTCCGTAGGAGTGGCACAATCAGAAGCACAAAAAAAAACTGCTGAAATGATAATCCCAGTTGCAAAAAAAAATATTGCAGTTCAAGAGAATGCATTAAGTATTCTTTGCGGCCAATACCCTAATGCTATAGAAAGAGCAGGATATCTTGAATCGATAAATACTTTAGCTGATTTTGAAACAGGTGTCCCAGTCGATATGCTGGCCAACAGGCCGGATGTGAAAGCTGCCGAATATGACTTAATGATCTCTAATGTAAGAACCAACTTAGCAAAAATAGATATGTATCCGACATTCAGTATAACTGCTTCATCCGGATTGAATTCTTTCAATTTTAGCAATTGGATAAACATTCCCGGTTCTTTAATAAAAAATATGGGTGTCAATCTCACACAACCAATTTTCAATAAAGCAGCATTGAAGACGGCCTATAAAATAGCAGAGCTAAATCAGGAGAAATTGGATAAAAAGTTCAAACAAACCATAATTATTGCTGCTGGCGAAGTAGCAGATGCATTAGCTATAATTAAAAATACAGATGAACAGCTTTTTCTGGCAACAGAAAAAGGAAAATCACTGACAAAAGCATCTGAAGATGTAGATTTACTTTACAAAAATGCAAAAGCAAACTATTTGGAAGTAATTATAGCGCAAAATAATGCCCTTGAAAATGAATTGGAAATCATTGCTATGAAAAAAGAAAAACTGACCTCCATTATTGTGCTTTATCGGTCCTTGGGAGGAGGCTCGCAAGAATAGTAAGCTTAGTTCAATTAATATTTAAAAAAAAAGAACCCCAATATTTAAACATTTAAATATATACCACTTAAGAACAATTCTTCTATGATTAACTTTAATGAAATTACGGAGGGTTTTTATATCCCGGATGAATTTTGCATTCATCCTGAACAAGATATCCAAAGTTTCATTATTGGTAATCCTTTTAAATACTACTCTACTATGCCTCAAAGTGAAGTGATGATCATTAGTATTTTATTTCATTTGATTGATTTTCGATGTTTTCAAACATTCCTCCATTTTTTATATATGCAGAATTAATTTAAAGGATATATATCTAAAGAATTAGTCAAAATATCTTTTTGTAAATGGAATTCATATCATTACTCATATTCGCAACAACGTGAAGAACTCTGTGATGGAAATCAGTAATAAAAAAATGTATTGACAAGAATAGACATGAAAAAACCGCTTTAAAAATTAATTTAAAGCGGTTTTAATTATTTATTACGATTGTTTAACCGGTAATTATTTTACTTCTTCGAAGTCTGCATCCTGTACATCTTCACCACCAGCGTTGTTTGCGCCAGCGTTTTGAGCACCTGCATCAGCACCCGGCTGTTGACCCGCTGCATATAATTCTTCAGAAGCAGCCATCCATGCTGCATCTAACGCTTCAGTTTTAGCTTTTACGTCATCTACATTTTTAGCTTCGAAAGCAGTTTTCAATTCTCCGTGAGCTGCTTCGATTGCTGCTTTTTTGTCAGCAGAAAGTTTTTCACCGAATTCTTTCAATTGCTTTTCAGTCTGGAAGATCAATCCGTCAGCTTTGTTGAATACTTCAACTTCTTCTTTTCTCTTGTTATCTGCTGCAGAATTTTCTTGAGCTTCTTTTTTCATTCTTTCAATTTCCTCGTCAGAAAGACCTGAAGATGCCTGAATTTTGATATTCTGTTCTTTACCAGTTCCTTTATCTTTAGCTGATACATTCAGGATACCATTAGCATCGATATCGAAAGTTACTTCAATTTGAGGAACTCCTCTTGGTGCTGGTGGAATATCTGAAAGGTCGAATCTACCAATCTCTTTGTTATCGTTGAACATAGGTCTTTCTCCCTGTCCTACTCTGATGCTTACAGCCGGCTGGTTGTCAGAAGCTGTAGAGAATACTTCAGATTTTTTAGTTGGGATGGTAGTGTTCGCTTCAATTAATTTAGTGAAAACAGAACCCATTGTTTCGATACCTAAAGAAAGTGGCGTAACATCTAATAAAAGTACGTCAGTTACATCTCCAGTCAAAACACCACCTTGGATTGCTGCACCAATTGCTACAACCTCATCCGGGTTAACTCCTTTTGAAGGTTTTTTACCGAAGAATTTCTCAACTTCTTCCTGAATGATTGGGATTCTTGTAGAACCACCTACCAGGATTACTTCGTCGATATCTGAAGTAGATAAACCTGCATCTTTCAATGCTTTAGCAACCGGTTCCATAGATCTTCTTACCAAGTCAGCAGATAATTGCTCAAATTTAGCTTTAGTTAAAGTCTTCACTAAGTGTTTAGGACCTGTAGCTGTAGCAGTGATATAAGGAAGGTTGATTTCAGTTTGTGCAGAAGCAGACAATTCGATTTTTGCTTTTTCAGCAGCTTCTTTTAATCTTTGTAAAGCAATTGGATCAGCTTTCAATTCAACACCTTCTTCAGCTTTGAATTCGTCTGCCATCCAGTTGATAATTACATCATCAAAGTCATCACCTCCTAAGTGAGTATCACCGTTTGTAGACAATACCTCAAATACACCGTCTCCTAAATCAAGGATAGAGATATCAAAAGTACCACCACCAAGGTCATATACAGCGATTTTCTGATCTTTGTGAGCCTTATCCAAACCGTAAGCTAATGCTGCAGCTGTAGGTTCGTTGATAATTCTTTCTACTTTAAGACCTGCAATTTCTCCAGCTTCTTTAGTAGCTTGTCTTTGAGCATCGTTGAAATATGCAGGAACAGTAATTACCGCTCTTGTTACTTCCTGTCCAAGGTAATCTTCAGCAGTTTTCTTCATTTTCTGAAGCGTCATTGCAGAAATTTCCTGTGGCGTATATTCTCTATCGTCGATTTTTACTTTTACAGTATCATTTGGACCAGCAACTACTTGGTAAGGTACTCTTGAAATCTCTTTAGCATCTTCTTTGAAGTGTGTTCCGATAAATCTTTTGATAGAGTAAACAGTCTTTGTTGGATTCGTTACAGCCTGTCTTTTTGCAGGATCACCTACTTTTCTTTCTCCATCTTCTGTAAATGCTACGATAGAAGGAGTAGTTCTCTTACCTTCTGCGTTAGGAATAACAACAGGGTCTTTACCCTCCATTACAGCAACACAAGAGTTGGTTGTTCCTAAGTCAATTCCAATTATTTTACTCATAATATTTTTATTTTTTCTAATTTTTATATTTAATTTACACTCACTATTTCACAACATTTGTACCATATCCCGTTTTGTGACAAAATGACACAATAAAAATAAAAACCCCGATTAAATCGAGGTTTTATTAAATCAATATGGAAATTTTTTCATATCAATGAATCGGCATTCTGTCTTTTTTATGAATATTAATTCAATGGGACTAATTTGATGGACTTGCTACATGAATTTTCAAATCTAAAAAACAAAATACCATCAGTTTTTTCTACAAGGATTTTTTTGATCCAACCTCCTCCCTGAGGGTTTTTAAAATATTCATTTATAATAAGGTGCTTGTTTTTCTTGTCTACATAGAATTTTCCTCTTCTGTAAGCAGACGGAACTACAACAATATCATTATTATAATCAGTCTTTGAAAGATATCTGATCTCCCCATTTTTTTTGAATTGCAAAAAAGCATTAGAATCATTCCATGAATCTGCCATGGGAACAATTTTATACGTTATTGTTGTATCCACAATTGAAAATAGATCATTGATATTTAAATCCTGACAATTTATTTTTTTTTGAGCCTTGCAGTTCTGATTAACAAGAAACATAAAAAAAATGCATATTAATTCTTTCATTTTCATTACCATGTAGTAAACATACTAGGGGTTTTATATTGAAAATAAGGCTGCCAATTCCAGGACTGGTTTACAAATCCTTTGTCCTTGATAAGTCCGTGGATAGCCCGATTCTGGATGGCATGTCTCACATGTTCGGAATTAACTCCCACACGGTATCCTTTATACCCTACATATAACGCTCCTAATCTGTAAGGTGTTCCAGTTTCGTTTACAAAACTATATTTGAACTTCCTTCCAAAACCATCTCTTTCATTCATTACAGGGTTCACAAGTTTTCCTTTATTATTCATTATCCTGGATTCCTCTTCTACAGCCTGATTATCAAGACCTCTATAGCCCGTCATTAAACTGAACCCAGCGCTATAGTCTCCTATACTAAGGTTCAGGGCAGCTGTTCTGTAGCTGTCTCCTCTATCCCCTAAGCCCAATTGTTTTACCAGAATACCGCCATCATTTTCATACATAAACCTAAAGTCTCCCCAATGAAACCCTACCAATCCTGTTTTTTGAGTCAGTTCAGACATTTGTCCGGAACCTGTCCACCAGTTTGATCCTAAAGAAAAGCCCACCTTTCCGTCGTCATAATTAAACACTATAGATTTTCTATATTCCCATCCGCTAAGCCCTGTTCCCCCATGATAGCCATAATAGGAAATTCCATAACTATTGGAAAGGTTAAAGTCTCCCATTTTATAAGTAGTATCAATACTTGCTCCAAACCCAAACCCATTTCCATACGATACATTGAAAGAAATACCCAAATAAAAGTTTTCCTCCTGTATGATAGGGATGGAAGGTATGAGCTTACTTGCCTGTAATGCTACAGCTCCGATTATAGCTCCTACGATGGACGTAGCCCCGCCCAACAAACCACTTTCTGCTCCTCTATGAATGGATAAGGCAATTTGTCCGAAATTCATATTTCCTTTCGTGGCAATCAAATCAACGGTAAGGTTTACAGCCGCATAGATGAGGGCAGCAATCCAAAAGAATTCTCCACTAGGATCGGTATACATCAATGGGTTATTCAGTACATACCCATACCTGTTATAGTTTTGAGTATTAAAAGGATCCTGTATGTTATTGTCTACTGATAAGAAAGTATGCAACTTAGGATCATATATTCTTCCATTCATATGGATAAGCCCTACCTGGAAGAAATGCTCATGTCCTGTGTACCCTCTTTCTATAAATAAGTCACGAGCTCCTTTCTTAACATCTACTTTTACCCCATCTTTTTCCAGATATACCAAATTTCCCCAAGGGTCAAAGTGTCTTCTTTCCTCTATTTTTCCTTCTTTATCAGAGATGGCAAGAATAGTTGCCTGATAGTCTCTATGAAGATAATGAATACTTTCAGTAAGTACTTGCTCTTGAGGATTAAAATCTTTGATATACACAGCAGGAGCTGAATAAGGATCTCCTGCGATATAGGTAATAATTCTTGTATTTACAAAACCATCAGAAGGTTTTCCAGGAAAAGAATTCGTAATGATTTCCACTGTCTTATCATCTGAATACATCTTATATTTTCCGTAGTATGAAAAGGTCTTATTATAATCATATTCTGAAGTTGCTCTTGACTGGCGGATATTATAACTGAATTTCACCATTTCGTCTCCATCCTGTGCAATGCTCACCGGACTTCTATAAGCATTATAGGAGACTGTCTGCAACTGATTTACCTTATAATAACTATCACCAATCGCATTTAAATTAATTCCTTTTTTTCTATATCTGTTTCCTTCTGTATATTTATACTCACCTACCTGGCTATTCTTAACAATCCTTCCATAAGTATCATATTTTTGTGATTGGGTTCCACTTGGATCCGACCATGAAATCAACCTAAGCTGATTATCATACTTGAAGACTTCCTGCCATCCACCGGTAATTACATTATTTTTTCTACTTTCCAATAACCCTACATTCGCTGCAAAAGTGTATTCATTGAATAGAATCATTCCTGCATTACTCCTATGTCTTACCGCTCTTAGATAATAATTTGCATCATAGGTATTACTAATATCTGTTCCATTACCAAAATAGGCAGAAATCACCTGCCCCTGCTCATTAATACTGTTTAATTTCCAGATTATCTTTCCATTGCCATCATTTATAGCAACCAACATTCCGCAGGAAGCATAGATATTTTCAGTATCAACGATACTGGAAAGGGCACCAAAAACGGTTTCCGTCTTTTCTCTTGCGATTCTTCCAAAATTATCATAAACAAATCGTTTACTGAAAGTAGCTACCCCATTATTTTCTTCCTGTTCAGAGACCCTATAAAAACTGTCATATTTATAGGTAAAAGAGTTGCTCACACCATTGGAATTTCCTGTTTCAGAATCAAGCAACCCCTGGGCTGTATAGCTAAAATTAACGATTATATCAGTGTTATCGCCCATAACTTCTTTGTGGATAACTCTTCCGTATTGATCATAGACATATGCCGTTTTTCCTTTAGGGTTTTTCTCTTCCAAAAGCTGCCCTAAACCATCATATGCATAAGTATAGTCACCTCCTACTGACGGATCGGACGTTTTTGTTTTTCTACCCCATCCATCCTGTTCAACCTTAATGATATGTCCGGCATAGTTGGATGATTTCAGTCCCCCATTAGCATAATAAGTATACTCGATTGCTCCACCATTGTCAACCATCTTAACTTTGTTACCCCATTCATCCTTGGTAATGGTTTGTGTTTTTTGTCCGTCTACAACTGTTGCGGATAATCCGTTGTATGAAGTCGTGATTATTTTTCCTGTTGGATATATGTTTTTAACCATTCTTCCATATCCATCATATTCCGTTACCGTCCATCTGCTTGGTGAAGTGGTGGAAAAATAAGGATCACTTACTTTATATGGCCTGTCTAACACATCATAATCCGTTCTTTTCTCTATCCATTTATCATTGAGGGATAATCCTCTTTCCAAACGTACCCTGCCCCAGTTGTCGGTTAATGTTTCTTTGGTAGCTCCTGTAGCATCCACCACCCTTAATTTAATTCCATTGATGAAATCTCCGGAAATAATCCATTCATTATAGTACTTGGTAGAATTATTATAGATATCCTTTTCTTCTATTTTTCGTTGCCAGGTATCATAAACATTAGAAGCTGCCTGATTCAAACTATTGGTACTGGAAAGCAACATTCCAAAATCAGGATCATAAGTAAAGGTAGAAGCTGTCCCTAAAACATCCGTAGTCTTGATAGGAAATCTTCCTGTAGGATCAAATTGCATCTTCTCAACACGTGGAGCTATACCTGTTGTAGAAAGAGTTTTCTGTATATTATTTCCAAATACATCATATACAAAATCTTCGGTGATATAATCTGTATTATTTCCTTTTTTCTTGGTTTGAGCAACAAGCCCGTTAGAATAAGTGGAAAGTGCCTCTGTGGAAAATACATCGGTTCCCAATGTTTGAGTTTCGGTACTTTTTATAGGCCTTCCGATATAATACTGATTCCCGATTCCTGTTGGGTTGTCCTCATAATCAATCAAAGTAATCTTTTCTCCACCATTAGCTACCGTTCTCATCTTTTTAGGATTATTGTAAGTATCATAAGTATCATAATACTGATTTACAACAGTTCCCATCAGAACATCCGTTTGCTGTATCTGTGATGGTAAATTCACGAAGACCTTATTGGGTAGCAGTGAAGTAGTATAACTATTAACTGTTTTTGAGATAAAAGTACTTGGAGAGTCAAAATTAACACTTCCGTTTAAATAGCTTTCCTTGATTACTCCTCTTTTCTGTATGTCATGTAGAGAAACAGTCCAAAGAGGCTGAGTAATAGTTCCACCAAATACAGCTGATTTAGCGACCCCTTTAAAGCCCATAAACCCTAAGCCTTCCAGGTTCATCACCGCACCTTTATATCTGTATTCCTGAATTTTAGATTCTCCATTAAAGCTTCTTTCAATTTTTTTTACCAGCTTTACTGATGGAGCAATATTAAGGTTTACGTATGGATATTGTTCAGAAGAGTCGGCTGTATATGTTCCAGACCCATTTCCTGCATCTAAAACCGTATCATAGGTAATGTCTGTCACCAAGTCATTACTCTTGATTTTTCTCAAGGTCATATCTACCCGGTTATCTTTCTTGAATGAGACATATTTGATCTTATCTCCACCAAAAAAGGCATAATCTAGATTCTGATTGGTAATATTGGAATTGGTTAGAAAGATAGGGGTTCCTTTGTTAATAGCCCCTCCATAAGTATAGTTGTTTTGCCAACCATCAACATAGGCTGAGAAAGTAGGAATTCCATTCACATTACTTCCCATGTTGTACTTGACTCCTCCTTTATCCCTGATACTATAATTATCTCCATAGGCCAGGTAAGCTCCATTCTGCCCAGGTCCATAGTCTGGTACATTATGAGGAGTCAGGATATCATGGTAGAATAGATCAGCTCTTCCATCTCCATTGATATCTGCAAAATTATAATAGTATACCTGAAGCATATACCCACAAATCTGAGAATTGGGTGATGGTCCCGGATAACAGGAATTGACCAGTTGAGGCTTAAAATAATTGGTTCCTATATCCTTTACACTACTTTCAAACGATTCTCCGGAACTTACAATGAAAAACCAATTGGTATTGGCATTATCTATGGGAAACACCAAGTCTGTTTTGCCATCTCCATTGAAATCTGCAAGATAGCAGGGAAAATCCTTCTTGATAAGATTATGGGAAAAAGAAGCCTTTTGGGTAAAAGTTCCGTTATTCATCCCATATACAAAAATTCGTCCGGGATTAACGATATATAAATCTGATATCCCATCTCCATCAAAATCTGCTACATAAATTCGAGATTCACCGGTAACTACACTATTATAGCCCAATATCACCGGAGATTGTACTGCTGAGTTATGAGAATCTAATTTCAACAGAAAGACCTGAGATGTATTAACCGTAATATCATGCGAACAACAGTCTGGTGGTGGTCTATTATCTGGTGCCGTCTTTGCAGGTCCGCAATAATAAGTCTGCTCCACACTATAAGGTCGCACTACAGCTACAATATCAGAAATTCCGTCCCCATCAAAATCTCCTGTAAAATATTCCTTTGGAATTCTGGAATAGTAAGTATTACTTCCATTGATGACAATACATCTGTCATTTATTGCTGTTGGAAATTTATATGAATTGGTGAATGATAAATCAAGTGAATTTGCGGCATTCGGAATATAATTGTTTATTTTAATGATTTCCTCATTGGTAACCGAGCCTGTATTATTGCTTATAACAGTAGATATCGCATCCAGATTATAGTATTTATCATTAGGTAAAACCAATTTCGTAGAAAAGATGTCCTTGAATTTTTCAACACTGGTCATCGTTCCCGAAATATTAGAGTTGGAATTAATGAGTTGTCCAGAATTGAACCTGTAAAGCTGATCCTTAGAATTAGGATACGTCATAAAATCAATCGAACTATCACTATCAAAATATCCTGAAGTATATTGCCAGTTGCTTTTATCATACGCAGGAGAAACAGCTGTTATAGTCTTGGAATTGTTGGCAATACCATTTTCAGTGTTATCATACTCAAAAGTAACAGGCTTGATTGTTTCACCGCTTCCATTATATTGGTAAATACTCACCAGTTTTTCATAATTCAATGAAGTAACACTATACATTAACTGATACTTTCTGTAAAGCTGAGCATTCCCTGTTACCTCTATCCTATCCAGTTTTCTGTGTGAATACATATTTCTTGCCCCATAAATATAAGCCTGATCTGTTCGGGCTGCATCTTTATAGTAAAACTGTATCTTATTCGGACTGCTATCCGGATTTACCGATGCATTGTTACCATATTCAATAGTCTTGATATAGATATAATTATTGTAGCTGTCATAGATAAATTTGATTCTGTTCTGCTGAGCATCTTCAATGTAATTCATCTTCCATTCAAAGGTATTCGAGCCCAAAAAGCCACTTCCACCTCCAAATTTTGCCGTTTTACCATCTGGATAATACACCATAAAATATTCAGGTCCATTGGCAACACTTCCGTGGGAAACGATTTTTACATTTGAATACTGTTCCGTCTGGTACTCTGCTCCATCAGCCCCATAAGTGCCAGATTTCAAGAGTAACCTCTGCCCATCAAAAGCAAATCTGTCACTATTATTATAATTCACCCCATCAATTACTCCATCATGGAATTTTGTTGAAGCTACCCGTGTAATAGATGATATTCCGCCAATATTCCAGCCCCATCCCGCAACTCCATTTCCTGATTGACTGGAATAAGAAAGGGAAATATTGGGAGTAACATCCTTAATGCCCGGAAGATTAGCTATAGGAATTGTATAATTGGCACCTCCAGTTGAAGACACTGATATTTCACCTGCTATCTGCCCTACAGATTGTCCGTTAAATAGCCCCACTACTGAGAGTAGAGCTATCAAAAAGTAGAATTTGATTCTCATGTTCGTCGTCTTGGTTATTGTTTTAATATCTTGTAAGTCAGTTTTTCCCCAGTATTCAAGTGGAAAACGACCACGTACATGCCGATTGGCTGATTCGTAAGGTCCAGTATGACCTTATTCTCTCTCTTATCAAACGTAAGCTCTCGGTATTGGGTGAAGTTGTAGGCTATATATTCCACTTTCTGAATCATAGCACCCAGCTCAGCAGACCAGACAAGGGTTACCTTATCTTTCGTGGGGTTTGGGTAAATCTTGACCTGATACTCTGGAGGCGGAAACTCCTTTTTACTGGCCAGTAGATCTACTTGGGCCTGTTTGTCAGCAAACAAACATAAAGCACAGTATTTTCTTACAATTTGATTTCCCCCAGTATCATACTCAAATGATAATGACTGTGATCTAATTCCTTCTATTGAAACCAATAAGAAAAGAATTAGTAGTAAATTTTTTCTCATAAGCAATATTTTAAACTATACAAAAATCCAGAAAACAAATCAGCTGTGAAAGGACAATGCATCCTATTGAGGTGATATAAATAAGATTAATTATCTAAAAACTAACAAATATTTATTTTTTTTAGATATTTTTGACAACAAACACTAATTACCATGAAAAACTATCAGAAAAATCTTTTTGAGCTGCTATTAAAAGAATCCGGGGGAAAGAAGAACCTGGTAGAAATCATGATTGACAAACTGGCACTTTCCAATGATACAGCCTATAGAAGAATCAGTGGAAAAAGCCACATCACCCTGAATGAAGGTATCTCACTGGCTTCTCATTTTGGAGTCTCACTGGATCTGATTCACAATTCAAATCTAAACAATGCTGTTTTAAACAAGATTCATGATATCTACAACATTGATGATCTGGAAATGTATTTCGAATCCTCTATCCGAAATCTGCAAAAGGTAAAAAACACTCCGAATGTAGAATTCATCTATGCTGCTAAAGATATTCCTCTTTTCTATTTTATGAGGTTTGAGAATCTGAGAAAATTCAAGATTTATACCTGGCTTAAGCTGATGGATGTTGTCTTTTTTTCACAACGGATAAGTTTTGAAAGTTTTGAAATTCCGGAAAAGATCAATCAAAAAGCAATGCTACTTTCAGAAGTCTATAATGATGTAAATTCCACCGAAATATGGAGCAATGTCACCATCTATACACTTCTCGAGCAGATTCTTTATTTTCATCAGCTGGAACTCATTCATATTGATAATGCACTGAAAATCTGTGAAGAAATTACAGAAATGCTTACCCAGATAGAGGAAGACGTCATCAGCGAAAAAAAAGGCTCGCTTACTTTATATCAAAATGACCTCCTGATCATGAACAATAGTGTCTTTATCAGATTTGCAGATCAAAAGATGCTCTTTTTACCCTACAATATCCTGAGCTATTACTATACATTGGATGAAAGAGTCTGTGGAAATTATGAAAAAAGCCTGGATTTGATTCTGAAAAATTCTGAACTGCTTTCTTCTAACAATAAAGCAAGATATATTTTCTTCAATAAAATGTATAAAAAAGTTGAGGAAATAAAAAAGATATTACAAATACATCATCAGTAACAAAAGCTGCTTTCTACTGAAATACCATACGCTTCAAAATTATTAAAATTAATCAAAGTTTAATCTAAGAAATAGGGACAGAAACTGTACGAATTATTATTTTTGATAAAATATACACATTTAGAATGTCATTACACTTTAATCCACGAGATATTACATGGTTAGCCTTTAATGAAAGAGTTTTACAGGAAGCCATGGATGAAAAAGTTCCTTTACACTTAAGAATACGTTTTCTTGGAATCTTCTCCAACAATCTGGATGAGTTCTTCAGAGTGCGTGTTGCCGGATTAAAGCGTGCCATGGATTTTAAGGAAAAGGTTATTTCCGAGTCCTTTTATCAGCCACCTTCCAAAATTCTTCAGCGAATTAATGAAATAGTGATGAGACACCAGCTGAATTTCGATAAAACCTGGAAAACAATCCAGACTGAAATGGCTGATCATAAAGTATTCATCAAGAATTCCAAAAACCTGACCGCAAAACAAAAGGATTTTGTCAGAAACTATTTCGATGAAGTTGTGGAATCTAATGTGATTCCTATTCTTCTTCATGAAAATACACCAATGCCTTACCTGAGAGATAAAAGTCTCTATCTGGGAGTAGCCATGAGAAAAAAAGACTGGCAGTATTCCAGCAACTATGCCATTATTGAAATTCCTTCCCGCTTTGTAGGAAGATTCGTACTGCTTCCCACCGAAGATCCGGAAGAAAAAAATGTAATGCTTCTGGAAGATGTAATTACCTTCAACTTACCACACATTTTCTCTTATTTCGGATATGATGAGTTTGCAGCTAATGCCTTTAAAGTAACGAAGGACGCCGAGCTGGACCTTGATAATGACATTCGTACCAACTTTGCAGAAAAAATAGAAAAAGGCCTTAAAAACCGCAGAAAAGGGAAACCTACCCGATTTGTTTTTGACAAAGATATGGATAAGGCTTTGCTTGAGCTTTTGATCAGAAAACTGAACTTAACAAAGAAAGACAGCATTATTCCGGGAGGAAAAATTCACAACTTCAAACACTTCATGGACTTTCCGGATGTTTTTGAAACCTATGCAAGACCTGTGGAACGAACTTCTTTCACTCACCAGGCCTTTGAGCATGGAGAAAGAGTTACCGATGTGATCATGAAAGAAGATGTACTTCTTACTTTCCCGTATCATAAATATAATCCGGTGATTGATCTTCTGCGTGAAGCAGCCATGGATCCGGATGTAAAATCTATACAGATTACAGCCTACAGACTGGCCAGTAACTCAAAAATCAGTAATGCATTGATTTATGCAGCCAGAAACGGGAAAGAAGTAACTGTAATGCTCGAACTTCAGGCAAGATTCGATGAAGAATCCAATCTGGAATGGAAAGATATGCTGGAACCGGAAGGAATCACCGTACTTATCGGGCTTCCAAATAAAAAGGTTCATGCAAAACTTTGCATCATCAAGAAAAGAGCCCATAACAAAACCATTCAGTATGGATTTGTAAGTACCGGAAATTTCAATGAAAAGACCGCAAGAATTTATGGAGACCACTTACTTATGACTTCTGACCGTGGCATTATGGCAGATATCAATAAAGTATTCAATGTGTTGAAAAAACCAAAAGATGATTACCTGCCGGTTTTGAAAACTTGTAAAAATTTATTAGTTTGCCCCCAATTTATGCGTGAAAAGATTGTTCACCATATTGATAAGGAAATTGAGGAAGCTAAAGCTGGAAGAAAAGCAGAGATCATTATTAAAGCCAATTCACTGAGTGATAGATTGCTAATTGAGAAATTATATGATGCTGCCACAGTAGGAGTAGTCATCAGACTTATTGTAAGGGGAATCTACTGTGCCGTTAATCAAAAGGAATTTAAAGAAAAAATTAAGGCCATCAGTATCGTAGATGAATATCTGGAACATGCCAGAGTAATGTATTTCTACAATAAAGGCGTAGAAGATATGTATATTTCCTCCGCCGACTGGATGACCAGAAACCTTGATTACAGAATTGAAGCCGCAGCCAAGATAACCGACAAAAACCTTAAAAAAGAATTAAAAGACATTCTTGATATTCAGCTTAGAGATAATGTAAAGGCTAGAATTTTAGATAAAAAACTAAGCAACGAATACATCAGAAATGATAAAAAAGAATGTAGATCGCAAATAGAAACCTATAAGTATTTAAAAGCTAAAACAAGCAAAAAATGAAGATCGCAGCAATAGACATAGGAAGTAATGCCGCCAGACTTCTCATTAATGAAGTAAAAATAAACAATAAAAAACCGGAATTCATCAAACTGAATCTTCTGAGAATCCCTCTGAGATTAGGTATGGATGTATTCACCATCGGAAAAATAGGTCCCGAAAGAGAACAAATGGTCATCGACTCCATGAAAATCTTCAGTGACCTGATGAAGATCTATAAAGTAGACCATTACAGAGCCTGTGCCACCAGTGCCATGCGTGATGCTGCCAATGGTGATGAAATTATCAGACAGGTACAGGAAGCTTCCGGAATCAATATCGAGATTATTTCCGGAGACGAAGAAGCAACCCTAATTTATGAAAACCATGTTGCTGAAGGTCTTGACAAAGAATTTGCGTATTTATATATTGACGTAGGAGGAGGTTCCACAGAGCTTACATTCTATGAAAACGGTAAAATGATGTATGAAAGATCCTTCAATATCGGAACGATCCGTCTTCTCAACAATCTTGTTACCATAGATAACTGGAAAGAAATGAGAGAAGAAATCAAAAAGAATATTGTCAGCAAAAAACCAATTGTAGCCATAGGATCAGGAGGAAACATCAATAAAGTATTCTCCATGAGCAAAACTAAAGACGGAAAGCCCATGTCTTTAGCTCATCTGAAAAAGGTTCACAAAGAATTCAATGAACTTTCGGTAGAAGAAAGAATGACAAAATACAGTCTTAGGGAAGACAGAGCTGATGTATTGGTTCACGCCTTAAGCATTTTCAACAATGTAATGGCCTGGTCGGATATCAATAAGATTTTTGTACCAAAGATCTCTGTAGCAGATGGTTTAATCCAGAATATCTACAGTCAGTTACAGCATAAAAAATAGTTTTAAAGCATAATTACATGTAAAGCCGGGCAGTTTCTTTCCGGTTTTATTTTTCAGGAGCTATTCCTGCTTTACGCTGTATCTTTTTCGCCCTCATCAAAATCACCAAGCAAAAAAAGGATGCCGCTGCAATCAGGGCTAAAATATTCCCCCTATCTTACCATCCTCAATCGTCATTGCGAGCGCAGCGAAGCAATCTCAACATTCTCACAAACAGAAAATAAACACATTATTTTTAGGTTTTGGCTAAAGCCAATGGAATTGGGTTATCTTATTTATTGAGCGGGCTAAAGCCCGCCCCTATTGATGTTGATATCCGAATGCATAATTGTTGTTTAACGACAAGATCTTTTATCTTTTATCTTTAAAGTAATTCTCTACTCTCATCCGTCATACAACTATCAATAGCAAAACAATGAGCTCAATTAAAATAATTCTTACAGGTGCTACCGGAATGGTAGGTGAAGGTGTTTTACTGGAATGCCTTGAAAATCCCAATGTGTCTGAGGTCCTTAGTATCAGTAGAAAACCATCTGGAAAAAAGCATCCTAAATTAAAAGAATATCTCGTTCCGGACTTTTTATCCATCGATATCAACGATGAGAACTTAAAAGGATATGATGCCTGTTTCTTTTGTGCCGGAATCAGCAGTGTAGGAATGAATGAAGAGGATTATACCAGAATTACATATGATACCACCATCCATTTTGCAGAAGCAGTTTTACGTCAAAATCCAGAAATGGTATTCAATTATGTATCCGGAGCAAGTACCGACAGTACAGAAAGTGGAAAGCTGATGTGGGCAAGAGTAAAAGGGAGAACAGAAAATACTTTGAAAAAAATGAATTTTAAAGGAGCCTACAATTTCAGACCTGGATTTATGAAACCTGTTGAGGGCCAAATCAATGTAAAATGGTTTTTCAAACCTTTTATTTGGTTTTTTCCTATTTTTTTACCGTCAAAATCACTAACTTTACATGAAGTGGGAAAAGCTATGATCAATGCTGTAAAAAAAGGCTATCCTTCTTCAACTTTAGAAATTCGGGATATTAAAAATTTAGCGATATGAGAGACATGTTAAAAAGAATTGTTCTGGTTATTTTTGTACTCTTGGTTCTGACTGCAGTTTCAGGATTTCTGTATATGCAGAAACATCCTTTGGAAGGAGCTAAGTCAGGAACAATGTTAAATTTTTCCGGCAAACCTTCAAAATAACTGATTCTTGTCTATCATCATTTTATATTTTATCAGAAACAGACCTATTTTTTAAACATTTCTTAAAATTCCATTAAAATAGTTACCAAACATAAAGTTCATTTTTGTATTTATCTAATTGAAGCCAAAAATGATCAACAACTACCTATTAAAAGGGTCAGTCGCAGCCGCGTTCTTTTTTCAGACCGGGCTTTTCGGACAGACGCTTATCCATTACTGGAATTTTAATAATAATTCATCTGAAACCGCTATCACGGCACCTTCATCTACATTAGCCAACGGAGCTCTTGTAACCATAGCAGGTGGTACAAGTGTAATTGATTTTGCAGGCGGTACCGGACAAAATTTCAATATTGACAATCTAAATGCAAGAAACGGAGATGCATCCGGTACTCATTTAAGATTCAACAATCCTATTGGTGGTGTTTTACAGTTCAATCTGCCTACAACCGGATACAATAATGTTATTGTAAAGTTTACAACAAGAAGATCCGGACAGGGAGCCGGAACACAAACATGGTCTTATACAACAGATGGAACTACTTTTGTTCCATATCAGACCGTTACCCCTCAGGATGCCAATCCGCAGTTAATTAGTTTTGATTTTTCTGCAGTGGCAGGAGTATCCAATAACCCCAACTTTAAATTAAAGGTTGAATTCTCCGCAGCAGGAGGCGGAACAGGGGGCAACAACCGTTTCGATAACTTTACAGTGGATGCAGCACCAGCAGGAGGTGTTGATACTACTCCACCTGTAACCACCTATCTTCCTGTCAACAATACCAATAATGCTTCAACAACGGTTAATCCTACTATTTCTTTTAATGAAAATGTAAGATTAACAGATAACTCTGCGATAAACGATTCTAATGCACAAAATCTTGTAGAATTCCGTCTTGGAAATGCTACAGGCACTCAGGTTCCCTTTACGACGGCTTTTAGCAACAACACCATCACCATTCTCCCAACTTCCGGCTTAGTGCCGGGCCAAACGTATTATCTGTCACTTAAGCCCAATACTATTGAGGATTTCAGTGATAATGCCGTAACTGCAGTAACTTCTTCTATCTTTACAACTGCCGGAACCTCTATTGCTCTTGATAAAAATTTCATCAAAGTAAATGAAAATGCAGGAACACTGGCTTTCAAAATTAATGTAGTAAATCCTTCTGCTGCAACTGTGAATCTTGTTGTTAAACCTGCTCCTTTTAGTACGGCAGACAATAATGATTTTACCTTAGCCAATCAAACCATCAATATCACTCCTTCCACAACGAGCTATACTGTCAATATCCCTATTATTGATGATACATTAGAAGAACAAAATGCTGAATATTTTGTAGTGAGCCTTGAAAACCCAACAGGAGCAATTATTTCAGGAGATAACTCTGCAACCATTTATATTGTAGACAATGATAAACCGGCACCAGCTCCTTCTAATGAGATCAAACTGAACTATATCGGAAGCTTTGATCCTTCCGGAAACAATAACAGTTCCACAGAGATTGTTGTTCATGATCCTGCAACTCAAAGACTGTTTACCATCAGTTCTCTTACAGATGTTTTTGATATTATTGATTTCAGTAATCCTAACAGTCCTTCGGTAATTAATACTATCAATATGGCTTCATATGGAGGAATTACCAGCATCGCCGTAAAAAATGGAATTATCGCAGCAGCATCTCCGAATACCAATCCGCAACAGAACGGTTCTGTAGTATTTTTTGATATTAATGGAAACTTCCTGAAACAGGTTACTGTAGGAGCTTTACCGGATATGATAACCTTTACTCCTGACGGAACAAAAGTGATTACAGCTAATGAAGGTGAACCTAATGATGCTTACACTGTAGATCCTGAGGGAACCATCAGTATTATTGATATTTCAGGGGGAATTGGTAACCTCACGCAAAGCAATGTAACGACTTTAAATTTTAATAATTTTGATTCACAGGTGGCTGTTTTAACTGCTACAGGGTTAAGAAAAGTAAGAACCAACAATACACTTTCCCAGGATCTGGAACCGGAATATGTTACTGTGAGTGCAGACAGCCAAAAAGCATGGGTAACTCTTCAGGAAAACAATGCCATTGCTGAGGTTGATCTTACCACAAAGATCATTACCGGAATCTGGGGATTAGGTAAAAAAGATATGAGTCTTCCAGGGAATGGTTTTGATGCTTCAGACAACAATGGTGAGGTTCTTATTGCCAACTGGCCTGTAAAAGCTTACTATCTTCCTGATGCAGTACAAAACTATAAAGTAGGAAATACCAATTATATTGTAACTGCTAATGAAGGGGATGAAAAAGATCTTTCGGGATATAGTGAAAGAACAACAGTAGGAGCAAATAGTTATGCTTTAGATCCTGTTATTTTCCCTAATGCCAACATATTAAAAGCACCTCACAATCTGGGAAGATTTAGGGTTTCATCTGCAACAGGAAATACAGATGGTGATGCAGATTTTGAAGAAATTGCAGCTTTAGGAGCACGCTCGTTCTCTATTTTTAATGCAGATACGAAACAGCAGGTGTATGACAGTGGAGATCAGTTTGAAAGATATATCGCGGCCAAACATCCTTTGATTTTCAATGCCGATAATGAATCCAACACGATTAAAAGCAGAAGCCGGGCAAAAGGTCCTGAGCCGGAAGGCGTAGCCCTTGGGACAATAAACGGACAGACTTATGCCTTTATCACACTCGAAAGAACAGGCGGTGTAATGGTTTACAATATCACCAATCCAAATAATCCTACTTTCACAGATTATAAACATTCCCGCTCTACCTCAGCTTACGGTGGAGATAACGGTCCTGAAGGAATTATCTATATCGCTCCGGAAAACACTACCACTCATAAAGGCTATGTGATTATTGCCAATGAGATCAGCGGAACTTTATCCATGTATGAAGTAGCTCAGTTACCAACTTTAGCAACCGGTGAAGTAAAATCTGAAAAAGAAACATTCAATGTCTTCCCAAATCCTGTGAATAAAGGAAATATTTTATATTTCAACAGAAAACAGAACTATGAATTATACGATATGTCTGGAAAGCTTATTGGAAAAGAAAAAAATGCTTTAACAGTAAATACTTCAAATCTTTCTACAGGAGTTTATCTTGTGAAAACTTCAGAAGGACATCTTAAAAGAATTATTGTAAAGTAATCTACATTTTACGATTTGATTAAGCTTCTAGTTTTAGAGGCTTTTTTTATGATGATGTCAACTTGAAGTTAGAAACAGCTAATATCCTTGTCAAGGTTTAAAACCTGGACAAGGATTCTTCACTAAATAAAATCTTTGGATTTAAATTAAGAGTGCAAACAATATTCTATTCCACTTTTAAAATAGACTCACATCATCCTCAAAAAATAAATCATTTAACTTTTGATTAACTATGAGAAAATTATTTTGTACTTATATTTACCCACAACAAAAACCAAATTCAATATGAAAAGTATTAAAACAGCAGGTATTTTAGCATTTCTGCTACTAGGAACAGGAACCGCATTTTCTCAATCCAGAAAAACAGAATCCACGAAAGGAGTGGAACAGTCTAATGGGAAAACAATACAGGTAGACGGTGTAGGCCATACCCTTAATTATAGTCTTAATGGTGGAAATGTTGAGGTTTCAGGAGGCGACAATACAGTAACGGTTAAAGGAAGTGCAAGAAAGATCTCAGTTTCGGGAACAGGTAATAAAATATACATTGATAAAGTAGATAATGTTGCTATAGAAGGTGGTAACAATACAGTGTACTATAGAACTTCAGGAACAAAATCAGGAAAGCCTAATGCCTCTCTTACCGGAGTAGGAAATAAGGTTGTGAAACAATAAAACAATCAGTATAAATTATATGTTTGGATTTGCATTAGATCAGGGTGAAAATTCTAAAATCATTAGCTTTATAGGTAGAATAAACAATATTGAAGGAACTCATACCATTGCATATAGAAAGGTAAGACTCGCCAATGTTAATGATGTAACCAGTTTTAAATCTGCTATAGAAAGTTCTTCAAAAACTTATGACAACCATGGTTACATATCTGTATTGGATGAACAAAAAAATATTGTAGCACGTACTTTTGTAAGTAATATCAAGATCATCAAATCCAAACATAATAATATCACCTTTATTGGTCATGTATGGCAACATCCTAAAGGCTTTCAAAAAGCTTTGGATATGAAAATCAATAATAAAATTACTGAAAAAAATATTTGGAAGACTTTCAAAAAAGATGAACTGCAGGGATGGCTTGTATGTGCTTTAAACAACAGTAATAATAACACATCAAAGACAAATATTACCATTCAGATTGATGGAAATGAATTTCATAATCTGGATAGTTTTCTCTGTACCTTAGGAGAAGAAATTCATGGACCTGGAGGATATTTCGGTCGCAATTTAGCTTCATTATATGACTGTCTTCGTGGTGATTTTGGTGTAGAATCCGTTTCAGAATTAATTTGGATAAATCATCGAACAAGTAAAAAACTATTCAAGTCTAAATTCACAGAGATTCTTGAAATTTTTAAAGATTATAATGTAAAGGTTTCACTAAATTAATTTCATTAAAAAATCCTTTAAAGTATAAACTTCTTCCATAATTCTATAACATCAAGACTCATATTCATTTTAATTTTATCCCGCGAAATGAAAAGAGTCTTTCACATACTGTTTATTCTTCTGTACATTGTAGTTTCTTCAGGATTTACGACCAGTAAGCACGTATGTAAAGGAAATGCAAGTGAAGTACACGTAGGTCTCAAAAAACTCTCTGATTTAGACTGTCCGAAATGCAGTGCCAATAAAGAAAAAAATCATAGTAAATGTTGTAAACTGGAAGTAAAAAAGATCTGCAAAGAAGATAATCTTCCTCATTCTTACAAAAATTCTCCGGTTAAATTCTTATCAGCATCTATTCCCTATTATAACCTGGGAGCTGTATTTGATCTTTCACTACCTGTTGACCCGGAAAACCACACTTTTTATTTTGATCCTTCAAAATACCATCTCAATTACCCTTCCCTTTTCATTCTTCACTGTGTTTATAGAATTTAGAATTGATTGAATCATACCGTGATCCCGATCGGGACAATTATTTTTCAATTTTAATTCTAAAAATATTCTATGAATTTATCATTCAGAGCACTCATCTTATGGCTGGGCTGCCCTGCGCTGTCCTTTGCTCAGTTGACGAGTCTGGAGGACGTACTTCTCAGGGCCGAAAAAAATTACCAGTCTATTCAAAAGAAAGAGATCAATATACAGGCCTCGCATGAAAGGCTTAAGCTGCAAAAAACATACTATCTTCCGGAAGTTACCTTAATGGCTCAGCAGAGCTTCGGGACTATTAATGCTCAAAATGGACCTATGTACAATATGGGTGGATCCGGCATTAATTCTACTTCCATGCCTTTGGCAGAGCAAAACTGGAACTCAGGTTTCGGCAGCTTATACTTAACCAATATCAATTGGAATGTTTACACATTTGGGAAGCTAAAAACAAAAGAAAATGTAGAATCTGCTGATACGGAAATTCAAAAAGCTGATCTGAAGCAGGAAATCTTTCAGCATCAGGTAAAAACAGCTGCCGCTTATTTTAATCTTCTGGTCAGTCAGCGGCTTGAAAATGTACAGCATGAAAATCATAAACGTTCAGAAGTTATTTATTCTATTGCTCAGGCAAGAGCTAACAGTGGCCTAATCCCTGAAGTAGACGCATCCTTAGCAAAAGCAGAAATGTCAAATGCCCAGACTGCTATCATCAATGCTAATGATCATGTGCTGGAATACAATAAAAAATTATCAGATCTGTTGGCAGAAAATTTTGCTGATTATCAACTGGATCATTATTTCAGCAAGAATACGCCTTCTTTAATTGAGGATACCTCATCTATTACCAATCATCCAACCACTCTTTTTGTTGCCCAGAAAATTAATAAAAGTAAGCAGCAGGAAGCCTATTTACATACTTCCGGGCTGCCTTCTCTTTCATTTTTCGGAGCATTTCAGGGACGAGGATCAAACTTTGGATGGAATTACGTTCAGGACAATTCAGCTTATTCTCAATCGTATCTGAAAGGAGTTGGGGTAGATCGGATGAATTATATTGTTGGCCTCAATCTCAGCTGGAATCTTACAGATTTTTACAGAAATAATACCAGAGTCAATGAGCAGAAACTGATTACCAAAACCTTGGATCTTGATTACCAGCAATTACAGCAGGAACTTTATAATCAGCAGAACCTTTCGGAACTGAAATATAAAAATGCCTTATCAAAAATAACTGAGTCCAAAATACAATTACAGGCTGCTACAGATGCATTCAATCAACAAAAAGCTTTGTATGAGAATGGATTAACCACTATTGTTGATTTTACTCAGGCATTATACCTGCTGAACCGTGCTGAAATTAATTATGAAATTGCTCAGAACAATTCCTGGCAGGCCGTTGTCTTAATCGCTGCTTCTACGGGAGATATATCGATGATTACAAAAGCAATTACCCATTAACTTAAAAATTTAAACATGAATCTTATAAAGTTTGCATTACGCAGGCCAATATCTGTAATGGTATTGGTATTGGGGCTGTTGTTTTTCGGAATCAAAGCTACCAAAGAAGTAAAAGTAGATATTCTTCCCGAAATGAATCTTCCCGTAGTATATGTTGCCCACTCCTTTAATGGGTATACTCCACAACAGATGGAAGGGTATTTTACCAAAATGTATGTGAATATGCTTTTATTTACCAATGGTATTAAAAGTATTGAATCTAAAAATACCCAGGGACTCACCCTAATGAAGGTTAACTTTTATGAAGGCACCAATATGGGAGAAGCAATTGCACAAATCAATGCGCTTTCTACCCGATCACAGGTATTTTTACCGCCTGGTGCACCGCCTCCTTTTATTATCCGTTTTGATTCTTCATCACAACCTGTAGGACAGCTTGTGTTCAGGAGTACTACAAAAACCAATAATGAGCTGCAGGATATTGCCAATTTCAATGCCCGTCCTTTTCTTATTGCCATTCCCGGACTTACCACTGCTCCACCGTTTGGAGGAAGTCCGCGTACGATTGAGGTGAATGTAGATCCTATCAAACTGCGTGCGCATCAATTGTCACCGGAACAGATCGTGGAAGCTATAAGCAGGAATAATATTACTTCCCCATCAGGAAATGTTTATATAGGGGAAACCAATTACCTGACTCCTACCAACAATACAGTAAAAAAAGTTGAAGAACTTGGGGATATTCCTCTGTTCAAAGGAACTGCAGACAATGTTTATGTCAAAGATGTGGCTACTGTTAAAGATGGAGCGGATATCGCCACCGGATATGCCCTGATAGACGGAAAACGTTCCGTATACATCAATATTGCAAAAGCCAGCAATGCATCTACATTGGAAGTTGTGAATAAACTGAAGGAATCCTTACCTAAAATCCAGCGGAATATGCCGGATGATGTAGAAATTTCCTATGAGTTCGATCAGTCGGTTTATATTTCAAATGCCTTGAAAAGCTTAGCTGTTGAAGGTATTTTGGGAGCTTTGCTTACCGGATTGATGGTAATGCTTTTCCTTAACGACCGCAGAGCAGCATTGATTGTTATTATGACCATTCCGATTTCAATTATTTCCGGAGTATTATTCCTTAAATTATTCGGGCAGTCTATTAATATCATGTCTTTATCCGGGCTTGCTCTCGCGATAGGAATATTGGTGGATGAAAGTACGGTTACTATCGAAAATATCCACCAGCATTTTGCCATGGGAAAAACCCGTGCACAGGCTATTTGGGATGCCTGTAAAGAGATTGCATTTCCAAAACTGCTTATCATGCTTTGTATTCTTGCCGTATTTGCTCCGGCATTTATGATGACAGGTATTCCCGGATCGTTATTTATGCCTTTAGCTATGGCAATAGGTTTTTCGATGATCATATCTTTTATATTATCTCAAACTTTTGTTCCGGTAATGGCCAATTGGATGATGAAACATGATCCTAAAACCTGTGAAAATCACAAACCTGATTGGTTTACCCGTTTCCGTGATCGTTTCACAGGATTGCTATCTTCTCTGATGCAGCGTAGGAAAATCATTGTAAGTGTAAGTCTTGCAGTAATCTTAGGAATAGGAATCGGACTTTATCAAATCATAGGGAAAGATGTGTTGCCTTCTGTCAATTCCAGGCAGTTTCAGGTTCGTATAAAAGCAGCGGAGGGAACCCGTATTGAAGTTACGGAACTCAAGGTTAAAAAGTTTTTGGAACATCTTAAAAATAAAGTAGGAAAAGATAATATTGCCATTTCTTCTGTATTTATCGGACAGCATCCATCTACATTCGCTGTTAGCCCTATTTATCTTTATAATGCAGGTCCGCATGAAGCTTTAATGCAGGTTGCTTTAAAAGAATTTAAAGGAAATTCTGATGAACTCAAAGATGAATTACGAAAGTATTACAAAGAAAAAATGCCTGATATCCAGCTTTCCTTTGAGCCTATTGAGCTTACTGAAAAAATTCTAAGCCAGGGAACGAATACTCCTGTAGAAATAAGAATCTCAGGAATGATGAAAAAGATGAACCGGATGTATGCAGAAAAACTTTTAACCAAAATAAAAGAAATTGAATACATGCGCGATCAGCAAATCCCTCAATCTATGAACTATCCTGCATTACAGATCAATATAGACAGAGTAAAAGCAGCTCAGTTAGGTCTGGATGCACAGGATATTGCCAAGTCACTGGTGACTGCCACAGCTTCTACTCGTTATACCAATAAAAACTTCTGGGTAGGAGGAATGATGGGAATCGCCTATGATGTACAGGTACAGACTCCTCAGAATATTCTTAACAGCAAAGAGGAACTTGCCAATATTCCATTATCCAAAAATTCAGACAGACCTGTTTTAGGGGATGTGGCTTCCATAACTTCTGCAAAAGAATTGGGAGAAAGCTATAATTTAGGAACGATGGGATATACAACGGTTACAGCTAATATCCATAAGACAGACCTTGAACAGGCTTCCAAAGATGTACAGAAAGCCATTGAATCTCTTGGTGAGCTTCCCAAAGGAGTTAATATTGAAGTTTCCGGAATGGCTCCTGTATTAAATGAAACCATGAACAGTCTTTCTTCCGGGCTTCTTATCGCTGCCGCAGTAATTTTTCTGATGCTTGCGGCTACTTTTCAGTCGTTCCGTGTTTCATTGGTTATTTTAACAACGGTTCCTTTTGTCATTGTAGGATCACTGACATTACTGAAAATTACAGGCTCTACGCTGAACCTTCAGTCTTACATGGGATTAATTATGTCTGTTGGAGTTTCTATCGCCAATGCTGTTCTATTGATAAGCAATGCTGAAACCATCAGAAAATCGACAGGAAATGCATTGGATGCAGGCATTGAAGCTGCAAAACTTCGTATCCGCCCCATTATTATGACTACTCTGGCTATGGCCGCCGGAATGTTACCAATGGCTATTGGTTTCGGAGAAGGTGGTGATCAGGTATCTCCGTTAGGTCGTGCGGTGATCGGAGGACTTATTTTTTCAACATTTTCTGTTTTAATTATTCTTCCTCTTGTTTTTGGATGGATTCAAAAAAATGCCAGCATTATCTCTCCTTCCTTAGATCCTGAAGATGAAGAAAGTATTCATTATTCTAATTCCAACCCATAATTTTTATACTCAATGAAAAACCTATTATATACCGCTGCTATCCTAACTCTTATGATTATTCCGGCTTCATGCAGCAACGAAAAAACAACACCTCAACAAGAAGCCAAACCCATGATGATGGCTAGTATGGAGACTGTCGCTATTAAAAAAAGCAATCCCAAAGTAGAACTTAAACTTCCAGGAGAACTCGTTCCTGATCAGGAAACTGCATTATTTGCCAAAGTACAGAGCTATGTAAAAAAGATCAATGTTGATATTGGCTCTTATGTAACCGCAGGACAGGTGCTCATAGTTTTGGAAGCTCCGGAAATACAGTCTCAGGCTGCTAATGCAAAAGCGAAATGGCAGGCACAGGAAGCAATCTATGCCTCTACAAAATCAAGTTATAGCAGAATGTATAAAGCCAATGAAACGAAAGGAGCCATTGCAAAAGATGCACTGGATCAGATCACCGCCCGGAAACTTTCTGATGAAGCACAGGTGAATGCAGCAAGATCAGCGTATCGTGAACTTCAGGATATCAATCAATACCTGGTTATCCGTGCTCCTTTTAGCGGAATCATTACAGAAAGAAATGTAGACCTGGGAGCTTATGTAGGTCCAATGGGAGGAACTCCTTTAATGGTTATTCAGAATACTTCAAAGCTTCGCCTTAGCTTATCGGTCTCTGAAGCTAATGTTCCTTACCTCAATGTGGGTGATACGATCTCATTCCGGGTCAATGCTATTCCTGAGAAAAATTTTAAAGCTACAATATCCAGGAAATCAGGATCATTAGATCTTAAGCTTCGTTCAGAAAAAATAGAAGCCGATTTTATCAATCATTCCAGAGAATTAAAGCCTTTTATGATTGCAGAATCCATGATTCCTCTACAGAATAAAGAAGCTACATTTTTTATCCCAAGATCTGCTGTGGTAGAGAGTAATATGGGAATTTATATTATTAAAAAAGAGCATGGAAAAGCGAAATTCATTCCGATAAAAAAAGGAAGAGTTCTTAATGATACTATTGAAGTTTTTGGAGAATTATCTGAGGGAGATCAAATCCTTAAAAAAGCAAACGAAGAAATTATAGAAGGAAGTTTAATTAAATAATATTATCATGAAATTAATGGTTAGAAACACATTTTTAATTCTTTTCAGTGCAATAGCTTTATATGCCTGTAGTAAAGAGAAAACAAAAAGTCCGGAAACGGCAACAGTACAGCAACCTCAACCTCAACCTGCAACCTCCGGAAAATATGTAAAAGGCAGTCATGTTCCCAGTGAAACAGTCTGCATGGTTAATAATGCCTATATGGGCAAAAAACAGATTGAAGTTCCCCACAACGGAAAAATGTACTATGGATGCTGTGAAATGTGTGTAAAACGTATTCCATCTGATAAAACAGCCAGAGAAGCTATTGATCCGTACACAGGAAAAACAGTGGATAAAGCTGATGCTTATATTGTCATGATAAGCGACGAAGGTGAAGTAGCTTATTTTGAAAATGAGGAGAATTATAAGAAATTTATCACTCAGAATTCATAATTATATTTTCAGATTATTTGTATAAGGCTTGATAACTATTCATTATCAAGCCTTTTTAAACAGAAACAAAAAAGACAGGCCTTTGTACAAAAGCCTGTCTTTTTAATATCTCAGATAGAGTGTTATTCTACGTTGATTACCTTTGCAATTTCCGGAGCATGTTGTTTGATTGTATTTTCCACTCCTAATTTTAAGGTTGAAAAATTCAACGAACATCCGGAACAGTTACCCAGAAGTTTTACAAAAACCTGATTATCCTTCACATCAATAAGCTCAATGTCACCACCGTCTTTATTCAAAAACGGTCTGATGCTTTCCAGAGCTTCCATTACTCTTGTTACTGTATCTTCGTGCGTTATGTTTGTTTCCATATTTTTTCAGTTCAATTCGGTTTTTTTCAATTTGATTGAAAGTTATTATTATTTTGCCTTTGGCGAGCAACCTGCCATTGTGGAGATCTTCACAGCTTCTGTTGGAGGAAGGCTTTTGTTTCTTTCTACAAGGCTTTCTACCATTTTTCTTGCTGTTTCAGTATAGATCTCTGAAATTTTAGAACCTTCCTGAAGAGCTGCCGGTCTTCCTACATCTCCTGCTTCTCTGATGCTTTGGATCAGTGGAATCTCTCCCAATACCGGAATTCCAAGATCTTCTGCCAGATATTGCGCTCCCTGGTTCCCAAAGATATAATATTTATTATCAGGAAGTTCTTCCGGTGTAAAATACGCCATATTTTCGATTAATCCAAGAACCGGAATATTGATGCTTTCCATCTGGAACATCGCAATACCTTTTCTTACGTCTGCCAAAGCAACGTGTTGAGGTGTACTTACAATCACCGCTCCTGTTACAGGTACTTCCTGAATGATAGATAAGTGAATGTCACCTGTTCCCGGAGGAAGGTCAATTAATAAGAAATCCAATTCACCCCATGCAGCATCTCTGATCATTTGGTTCAAAGCTTTTGAAGCCATTGGCCCTCTCCATACAACTGCCTGGTTAGCTCCTGAAAAATATCCTATTGAAAGCATTTTCACTCCATAATTTTCGATAGGCTTCATCATATTCTTCCCGTCCACTTCTACAGAGATTGGTTTTGCACCTTCTGTATCGAACATCGTAGGAACTGATGGTCCGTAGATATCAGCATCTAATAATCCTACTTTAAAGCCCATTTTAGCCAGTGTTACTGCCATGTTTGCAGAAACTGTAGACTTTCCTACTCCTCCTTTACCGGAAGCAATAGCGATAATATTTTGAATTCCAGGAATTTGTTTTCCTTTGATCTGACTTTGCTGAATTTCACTAGGTTCCGGAGAAACGATTTTAAGTTTTAAATGAACCTCTTCTCCAAACTCACTGGCAAAAGCCTGCTTCATAGCAGCTTCCAGTTTTTTCTTTTCGTGCATTGCAGGTGAGTGAGCCGTCATGTCAATATAAACATCATTACCCATAACCTGAAAATTACTCACCAAATCGTCTACTTCTATTTCTTTAAGGAAATCCTGAACCTTTTCTTTCGTCAACATATAAATATAAATTGTTTACAAATTTACGTTTTTTTTGGTAATTTAGAATCAATAAAATCTATAATATCAGGTGATAAATCAGATCGTTAAAAATTTTGTTTATGCTGTTTTTTCATCATGAAAGATCACTTGTCACCAAAACAAAATCTATGAAAACTAAGGCTTACCCATCTAAATATGCATTACCCAAAGAAATCTTCACTGTAGGAAAAACAAGATTCAAATGGTATGATCTGGCTGAAGATCCTGCTGAAGTTTCCTCACAGGATATCCAAAATGCTAAAACGCGTATTGAAAACGCCAATGAAAATTTTCAGAATATCGAAGATCTCGGATTTGTGATTATGCATCGATGTGGAGAAAATTACCTTCTTCTCGTCTGTACCTGGCGAAGTGAAAACGAATTATGGGAAAGCGTCTATTACAACGGAACCGGAAAATTTGAGATCTGGGACAGAAATAAAACCCATCATCCTACTTACTGTGTCTGGGAAATGGGCATTGTTTACCATGAGTCCCAGGCATGGAAAAAATACCTGGGAACAGAAAAAAGTGAAAGTGATAAGGAGGAATATCTTAATACTTTATTTGAAGGTGAGGTTTGAATTGCAGGGAAGCTGGAAGAGGGAGGCTGGAAGTTATAATAGTTTATTAACGACTGAAATTTTGTTTAACTGAATATCAACCTTTAATAAAAATGTTCATCAGCCATCGTAAAAGAAAAAGTACTTCCTACTTCCATCATCCCGCTTCCAGCCTTAATTCGCTCTATTTTTTTCATCAAAATTTATATTACGATTTGCCCCTTTTACTTTTTTATTTCCGAAAGTATAAGTTGCCGATACAGTAAGTCTTCTGGCATCATAATAATTATTGAAATAATGAGATCCTGTGGTATAGTAAATCTCTCCTTTACTTCTTGACTGTTTAAAAATATCTGAAACAATCACATTAATCTGCAAGTTTTTATCCATCAGATTCATTTTTATCCCCGTAGTAAAATTACCTACAAAATCCCAACGAATATTTCCAGAGTTGGAAGGAAGGCGGAGCCAATAGTTTAAAATCAGCTGAACGGTTTTCTCTTGATTCAACGAGAGGTTATTCTGAAAATCAAAATCATAGCTATATCCTTTTTTAGAAGATGCATCTGTTGTAAAAACATTCATATCCGTATAAGATAAATCCGCAGAGTAATTAGCTTCCCAACGTTTGAAAAATGTATCGGAATAATTGATTGTAGCTCCTATACTGTTTTGAGTATAGTAATTAAAAAAAGTACTTGTCCTGCTTTCTCCTGAAAGACTTGCCAATTGCCCAAACCCATCCAGCGTTTTCTGAAAATAAAGTGTGGTTGACAGTTTCCCCTTATACACATGAGAAAATTCAAAATTGTGATTAACAGAGGGCTGCAAAAAAGGATTCCCTGTGAAATAAGAATTAATATTGATATACCAACGATACGGATTGATTGCACGGAAGCCAGGTCTGTTGATCCTTTTCGAATAATTCATACTGAATGTGTTATTTTCATCACTTTTATAGCTTACATAAGCGGTTGGAAAAAATTTACCATAAGAACTTTCTGACTGCTGACCGGAAGTCAGAGAGTTTCCATTGACTGTAGAATATTCATACCGAAGTCCCAATTTTGCTGACCATTTTTCATTAAAGGATTTTTCAAGGCTGAAATAAGCAGCATAGTTTTTCTCATTGTACTTAAACTCATTGCTCTTCAAAACATCAGTCACATAATTTCCATCCTCCAGATTTTGGTAGAAAATACTTGAATTGTTATCAAAATTGGTGAACTTAATCCCAGCTTCTGCTTTAGCAAACTCATAGGGTAAAGTAAGATCTGCCTGCCCGGAATAAATTTTATAATCTACCACTGATGGTGATTTTACAATAAACTGATCTCCGGAATTTTCTATTGTCGTAAAATCAATGATAGTCTTGGGAATATTGGAGAAATAGTTCCCTGTAATACTTAATTTATTATCCTGTTTCCCAAACTTAACATCATAATAGGCACTTATTGTCTGCTGGGTAGATTTTCCTCTGTGTTCTGCATAAGTAGACAATGTGTTGGTATAATTGTCGTTCTGAAAATAATCTGAAGTATTCTCAATATCCATATTAGAGTGCCCCACTCCATAATCATAGATAAATCCTATATTGGATTTCTTTCCTAACTGATAATCAATACTTAGATTAGCTCCTAATCCATCTCCAAAATCCTTTCTGTCATCATGACTTTTAAGTCCCTCTGTTCCGGTCATTCTATAATTCTCAAAAGAATGTTTTTGGTATTTACTTTGTCTTAATTTTAATGAAGAACGAAGCTTTTCATTCTGATAATTAATGGTTGCGCTGTTTGAAAATCCTGAATAAGTCTGCTGCTGAAATCCTGTAGTAAAGCTTCCATTCCATCCAAGATTCTGATTTTTCTTTAAAACGATATTGATAAGACCACTGTTTCCCTGAGCTTCATATTTTGCAGGCGGCGCTGTAATCACCTCAATTTTTTCTATATTTTCTGATCTGAGACTCTTAAGATAAGTCACAAGTTCGGCTGAAGACAAGTTCAGAATTCGTTCATTAATCATTACTGATACACTACTTTTCCCGGCAATGGAAATCCCTGCATTCTCATCAACCTTTACCAATGGTGTTGTAGCTAATGCATCTGCACCATCCATTCCCTGAGAAGCAACTGAACTCGCCACATTAAAAACCAGCCTGTCTGCTTTTCTTTCAATCAGCTTTTTTCTGGCTGTAAGAGTTACTCCTTCAATCTGCTTTTCCTTTTTCTCATCAATAAAAAAATCCTGCTTCACATCTCCTTTTACTGTTATAGATGCATTCGAAACTTCATTTCCATCCTGAATAAGTTTTATAGTGTAATTTCCGTCTTCAGAAAGCTTCAGAGTGTAATTTCCTTTTTCATCAGAAATGGCGGTCTGCTTTTTCTGATCCTTTATAGCTATCACTTCAATATAGGAAGCAGCTTTTCCAGTTTGTGTAATCTTCCCTGCAATAGTCTGAGAAAAAAGAGCTGCTGGTAGCAGAACAACTGCTGAAAGTAAAATCTTCTTCATGTAATTTGATAATCATGGTTTTATATAAGACAATTGGGAATTGAATTTTATTACATGTTAAGAGGAAAGGAAGCTGGAGGCTGGAAGTGGGAAGTAATTGAAGCCCGACTACAAATGACATTTTTTTAATAAGATTTTTTAAGCTTATTAATTATAACCAACAGACTACAAGCTATCTCTTACTTGAAAATACTTCCAGCCTCATTCTCCCAGCTTCCAGCCTGCTTCTTTTTCAAAACTTACCCATATCAATAAACTACAAGTTATTCATAGCCTAAAAGTACCTCCAGCCTCACTCTCCCCAGCTTCCAGCTCCCTCTTTCTCAATTTTACACCTTCTTTTCTCATATTTGGTACTGTACTTGATTTATACCCGTTCATAATATCAAAACATGAAAAAAGGGCTGCTTGCATTGTCTTTATTGATGACTCAAATTATTAATGCACAAAATTCTTCTCAGCAAACTAATCCTTCAGCAGAAACTAAAGATCACATCTCTTCTTTTCAGGAGGATATTGCTTCTCCGGTTATTAAAGCAGACAGACTCTTTGATTTTTCTACCAGAGTTGAGATCACTCCACAGAGTCCCGGTGATAAAATCTATTATATGACCATTGATGCCAATGATGTCAACAAAAAAAAGAAATTCACAACTTACAAGAAGCCTTTCACCATCAGCAGAACTACACAGGTTCAGGCCTATGCAGAAAAGAAAAGAGAAAAAAGTCCAATAGTCACAGCAAATTTCAACAGAAGACCTAATTATTGGGAAGTAACTCTCCTTTCAAAAGTCAATCCTCAATATACAGCTACAGGAAAATTTGCTTTAATCGATGGGATCAGAGGTAATATAGACTGGAAAAAAGGAGACTGGCAGGGATATCTGGGACAGAATTTTGAAACTATCATCGATTTTCAGTCACCTCAGCAACTCACTCAAATATCCTCCACCTACCTTCAGGATAACAAATCATTGATCCTTATGCCTAAAAAAGTGGAATATTATGCCTCTATGAATGCTAAAGATTTTATTCTCCTGGATACCATCGAAAATGATATTGATCCTAAAGATGAAAAAGTTCAGACCAAAGACTTTACCACAGAAATTCTTCCTACTGAAGCAAGATATCTTAAAGTAAAAGCTTACTATTATGGAAAAACTCCCGGTTGGCAACAGAAAAAAGGTGGAGAAACGTATATCTTTGTTGATGAAATTTCTGTACAATAATAAGAATAGTTGGGGATGAAGGTTCATTCAAAAGAGTTCACTTCAGCTTTTCAATCCAAAAATAAAGCCCTTCGAAAAGTTCGCAGGGCTTTATTTTTTATCAATTCATTCTTTCTCCCCATTGCAGGACTTCCGGGAGCTCCATGTCAGAAAATTCTATATGAATAACTCTTCTTTTCTTTCCATTGGTAGTTCTGTTTGATCCATGAAGAGTAAGAGGTTTCATAAGCATCACGCCACCTTTTTCTACCTTACAGATTTCTTCGGTTTCCACATTCCAGTCTATCGTTTCCGGCCTGTAAATTCCTTTAACATGAGATTGAGTAATCACTTTTAAGGCCCCATTATTTTCATCAGTCTCATCCATATGGATTCTAATCGTATAAATATTCTCTAAAATATTCAATGGAGGCTGTACAGCAAACTGGTTCTGCTTTTTGGTCCATGGACCAAAACCAGACAATTCCAGTTTTTTATCCACAGAAATGGTGAGATCCTGATGATAAGCAACATACCAGTTAGAGGTTTCCGGCTTATCAAAATAAATACATTTCACTACAAAATATTTTTCACCAAAAATTTCATTGATGATTTTCCTGATATTCTCATTAAAGATGAGGTCTTTAACTTCCGGAATTTCTTTTAAAAACTGTCTTATTGCAAATAAGTCTTCTGATTTCCTGAAGTTCTCTTTTGAAGTATCTATATTGTCCAGAACATGGATAATCTGAGCAATCTCTACATCAGAAAATACTTCATTAATAACTGAAAAGCCATATTTTTCAATATGGCTTTTATATGATGATAAGTTTATTAAACTCATTATTTAAATTTTGTCTAAAGGTTCGGTTAGCTGCCCTTCCCATTTCGATACTGCTGATGTAGCCAATGTATTTCCTAATACGTTTGTCATACTTCTTCCCATATCACAGAAGTGGTCAATTGGTAAGATCAATGCAATTCCTTCCGGTGGAATTCCGAACATTGAACAGGTCGCAACAATAATTACCAAGGAAGCTCTCGGTACTCCTGCAATTCCTTTTGAGGTAAGCATCAGTACTAAAAGCATGGTGATTTGTTGTCCGATGGTCATCTCTACTCCGTAAATCTGAGCAATAAAAATCGAAGCAAATGTCATATACATCATACTACCATCCAGATTAAAGGAATATCCTAAAGGAAGAATGAAAGATACTACTCTGCTGTTACACCCGAATTTCTCAAGTTCTTCTACCAATTTCGGGAATACGGCTTCTGAACTGGTTGTAGAGAAGGCAATCAATAATGGTTCTTTAATTCTCTTTAATAAATCAAACAGTCTGTTTCCTAAGATAAAATATCCTACCAATAAAAGAACCAGCCAAAGTATACCCAATGCAAAGAAGAAGTCTCTCAGGTAGATCGCATATACTTTAAAGATTTCAAAACCATTGGTAGCTACCACAGCAGCAATAGCTCCCAATACTCCCAGAGGAGCAAACCACATGATATATCCTACCATTTTAAGGATACCATGAGCCATGATATCAAAAAGCTTTACTACCGGTTTAGAGTATTCTTCTCCTAGATTAGCTAAAGCAACTCCGAACATAATCGCAAATACTACAATCTGCAATACTTCATTGGTTGCAAAGGCTTCAAATAAACTTTTAGGAATCATATGCTTTACAAAATCTTCTAATGAAAAACTTTTACTGCTTTTCAAAAGATCTTCTGCTGAAGCAACGTCCTGAACGGGTAGTTTGGTTACATGTCCCGGCTCCAGCCAGTTAACAAGTATCAACCCGATAAAAAGGGAAACCAAAGAAGCGGAAATAAACCAAAGCATTGCTTTTGTTCCTACTCTTCCGATCATTTTGATGTCACTCATTTTAGCAATTCCTACCACAAGTGTAGTAAATACCAAAGGTGCAATAATCATCTGTACCAGTCTGATGAAAACCGTTCCCAATAATTTTATGTTCTTGGAAAAAGGTTCTGCGCTTTCCGGATACTTTACATGTACAAGTCCTCCAATTCCTACTCCCAGGATAAGCGCGATGATAATTGCTATAAAAAGTTTATTCTGTCCTTTCATATATATAGTTCAATTTGCGCAAATATAATGGTTTTTGAATTGGCAGAATATTTTATTCTCATCACCTTAAGGCCGTATTAAGTTTTCGAAACATAAAAATTAAAACGCTGGTTCATAAAATATTGTAAAAAATTTAAGAAACATTTATTGAATTTTTATTCTTTTGGTACAAATTTTATTATTACATTTGATTGTATAACAACATTAATAAATATACAATATGAAAAAAACTATCGCAATGGCTGCATTAGCTGTAGCTGTATCTTTCGGGGCAGTTTCTTGTAAGAAAAAAGTTTCTGATGCCGAACTTCAGACTCAGGCTACAACTGTGGTAACTTCTAATCCCAATGCTTCCGTTGAAGTAAAAGAAGGCGTGGCTCACTTAAGCGGAACTTTCGCAGACCAACAGTCTAAAGATGCTATGATTGCACAATTAAAAGCAATTAAAGGAGTAAAAGAAGTAATGGATATGTCTAAAGTTGAAGTAACTCCAGCTCCGGCACCTGTTGAAACTAAATCTGCTGTAGATCCTGTAGTTCAGAAAAAAGTTCAGGATGCAGTAAAAGATTTCCCTACAGTAAAAGTTGAAGTTATCAATAACGAGCTTACCCTTACAGGAAACGTTTCTCAGGAACAAGCTAAAAAAATCAAGCAGTCTGTTGACGCTTTAAAAGTTGGTAAAGTTAAGTTTAACTACACAGTAAAATAATTAAATTAAGATGAGTACATTACAAGATAAATATTCAAGCGTAGTTTCAGCAGCTCAGTCTGCCGGGATTTCAAACTTACAGGTTCAGGAACAGGATGGAATTTTATATGTTTCCGGAGATGCTTCCAATACAGCTGCAAAAGACGCAGTTTGGAATGCTTTAGGAGCTATTGATTCTACTTATTCTGCTTCAGATATCAATATTGATGTACAGGTTGCAGGTCTTACTTCAGGAGCTTCTCTTACTGTTGCTACAGAAGATTCTAACCTGAACATCAGACAGGAGCCTTCTACTGAAGCTGCCGTAGTAGGTAAAGCTGCAAAAGGTTCTGCTGTAACTTTAATTGAGCAGACTTCTGATGACTGGTGGAAAGTAAAAAATGCTGACGGTCAGGAAGGATATGCCTATTCAAGATATTTAAAAGCATAAAATATTTTTTAAAATATTCACAAGGAACATCCCTATATTGGGATGTTTTTTTATTTTTACGCTTTGGAAAGCTCAATGAAGAAAATCTTATTATTCGTGTTTTTGGTGTGTAATTTTCTAATTATATACGCTCAAAGACTACATATTGATGGAAAAGTAACCGATCCGGAAAAAAAACCTGTAGAAAATGCTACCATATATCTGCTAAAGGCTAAAGACTCCACTATTATCAATTATACAGCTACCAATAAGGAAGGGAAATTCTCATTACAGACTGATGAGGTAAAAGACCCCTCCTTTTTAAAAATTGATACTGAAAAATTCTCTTATTCAAAAGCACTTGAAAAAATTGAGCAGTCATTATCCCTGGGCGATATAGAACTTGAGAAAAAGAAAGTAATAAATCTTGATGAGGTAAAAATCACTGTTTCTCCGGTGAAAATAAAAAATGACACCATAGAATTCAATGCTTCTGCCCTTAAAGTACGTCCAGACAGTCAAATTGATGAGCTTTTGAAACAGATTCCGGGAGTAGAAATTGGCAATGACGGAAAAATAACGGTGAACGGAAAAGCCGTAGACCAGATTATGGTGAATGGCAAACCATTTTTTGATAAGGATGGAAAGACAGCACTACAGAACCTTCCCGCAGATATCATAAAAAATGTCCAATTTACCACCACTAAAACTAAGGAAGAGGAACTGACCAAAAGGGCTCCGAAATCTCAGAATACTACCATTAATTTCAATATTGATGAGAAGAAAAACAAAGGCCTTATTTCAAAAATATTGGCCGGTTATGGTTCTGATAAACGGTATGAAGGGAATGTTTTTTTAAATTATTTTAAAGGAGATACCAAAATCAGTGCTTTGGCTTCCGCCAATAATATCAATTCAAAGAGCAGTTCAGGAGATCAGATCTTTGATACAATGGGACGTAGCGCCCAGCAGGGAGGTGGAATACAAAAGTTCAGCAGCTTTGGACTGAATTATAATGACAAACTTGGAAGGGATGCCAATCTAGACAACCTCAGCCTGCAATATACAGATTCTAACAATGAGACCCGTTCCAAAGCTTCAAAGACAACGCTTCTTCCGGATACTACTCTAAAAACCGATTCTGAAAGCAGCAATGAAAATGAATCAAGGCAATATAATTTCAACAGTTCTGTAGGAATAAAACTGGATTCGTTAACTAACATTTACATAGCGCCTTCATTTTCAAAATCAGAAACGTTCAGTTCGGGGCAATCCATATCTTCAACATTAAAGGATGATAAACTTTTGAATGAAAGTAAAAACAATACTCAAACCAAAGGCGAGACCAATACTTTCAGTCCCAATATCAATTTTTTCAAAAACTTTAAGAAAAAGAACAGGTCAATGATGGCCATGATCAACACTTCTATCACGGAATCTAACAATGAAAATATCAATCAGTCACTGAATACATTTTATAAGGATGCCGCTATGAGTACCGATAACCGTAACCAGTTACAAAAGAACCGTTCTCAGGATAATAACTATAGCTTTATGGCCAGATATACGGAACCTATATCAGATTCTGCAACTATAGGTATCAGCCTTCAATACAACTCAAAATTAACCAGAAATATAATAGATTTCAATGATTTTGATCCTGCTACAGGGCAGTATTCTCAATATAACACCCGTCTTTCCAACAGTATGGATCAAAGAATCAATCAATTTTCTCCTGAGCTATCTTATTATCTCTACAAAAAGAAATTCGGTCTCTGGGCTACAGTAAATGTTGATATTTCAGATATGAATGTAAACTCAGTTTTTAACGGGCAACTGTATAATCTTCAGAAAAATTTTCTCCTTCCTAAATATTCAACCAATTTCCGATATTCTTTTACGGATCGTCAGTCGTTGATTATCTCCAACTCTTCCAGTTTCACAATTCCTGATTCCGGAAAGCTTATTCCCTATAAGGATGAATCTGATCCTTTAGTTACAAATACCGGAAATCCGGATCTTAAAAACACCTGGATCAATGAAACCAGCCTTTCTTTTAACAGTTATAACATAATCAAAAATCTTAATTATCATATTACCGCCGCGTTTACTTATAGAAATAATGATGTAATCAATTATTCCAAATATGATAGTTCCGGCAGGCAGATTATTACCTACAGTAATATCAGTGGGAATAAAAACTTTAGTTTGGGTATGGGGCTTACCAAAACATTTAAATGGAATGATCATAAACTCAGAATTGCTCCAAGGTTCAGCATGAATTACAATTATAATAATGGATTTATCAATGGTGAGTCATTTACCAGCAGAGCCTACAATTTTAATCCGGGTCTTAATCTGAATTATGAAATCAAAGATATATTTACTATAAAACCTTCCTATAGCCTTGGATATAGCTTTTCAAATTATACCAACTATAATGTAAATACAGTAAACACAACCAATCAGTCTTTAAAGGTTGAAGTAACCAATTATCTGTTTCAAAAGGCTTTTTTCATAGGTAATGATTTTTCCTACAACACGAATTCAAATATTGCTCCCGGATTCAAAAAAGATTTCTATTTCTGGAATGCCAGTGTGGGATATTCCTTCTACAATAAACAGCTGACAGCAAAAATAAAGGTCTATGATGTTCTAAATCAAAATCAAAGTGTAAAAAGAACCATTACAGATTCTTATTTTGAAGACCGTGAAGACCTGATCCTAAAACGTTATATCATGTTTTCTCTTAGTATGAAGATTAATAAGTTTGCAGGTAAAAAACCGAAAAAAAAATAAACACCATACTTTTATATACTCTCAATCAATGGCCGGGAAAACTCCCGGCTTTTTTACTAATCACATTTTTTAAACCACAAATCGAAGATTCGACAAAGTCAAAAGTCACAAAAGTTTTAAAAACTTAAGTTTATTTTAAGTGACTACTAACTGTTTGAGAAGTACACTTAAGCTTCCTAAAATCTCCGATTTTCACCATAATTTCAGTTGAAGACGTAAACATTCCCCTCCACTTGAGGGGTGGCAAAATCTACGATTTTGTTGGGGTGGTTCTACCCGCATACTATCCTCCTTCCATCACAAAACTTCCTTTTACAAATTCCACAATTAACAGCAAAAAATCAAAACAAATTAACTTTTAAAGGAAGATTCATCTGAGAAAATACCGTGAAAGTATTTTTATTTTTAAATTAGCCACAAATTTTACTTATGAAGACCCATATTTCACTTGTATTCATTCTTCTTTTCATGCTTGGAAAGGCTCAGAATACGGAACAAAAAGATAATTTCGTTAAAGATAATTTTACCAAGAAGGAATTTTATATTCCAATGCGTGATGGTGTGAAACTTTTCACTGCAGTTTATATTCCTAAGGATATTTCAAACAAAAACAAATATCCGTTCCTGATGCAGAGAACCTGCTACAGCATTGCTCCTTATGGTGAAAATGAATATAAAACCAAAGTGGGTCCTAACACCTACCTGATGAAAGACAAATACATTTTTGTATATCAGGATGTCCGTGGAAGATATATGAGTGAAGGTACTTTTACCAATATGACTCCACAGGTGGAACATAAAACGAAGAAAGATGTAGACGAAAGTACAGACACCTATGATACCATTGAATGGCTTTTGAAAAACGTTAAAGATAACAATGGTAAAGCAGGACAGTTCGGGACTTCTTATCCCGGATTTTATACCGCTGTAGGAACATTAGCACAGCACCCGGCATTGGTAGCCTCCTCTCCACAGGCTCCTATTTCTGATTTCTGGAACGATGACTTCCTTCACAATGGAAGATTTATGCTGGGATATTTCAGAACATTTCCTGTTTTTGGAGTTCAGAAAACAAAACCGGAGCAGAAAGGATGGTATATGGATTCTTTCATTAAGCAAACTTCTGAGGATGGCCTAAAATTCTACAGAGACATGGGAACCCTGAAAGATGGCTATGAAAAATATTATAAAGATAATTTCTTCATGACAGAAATTATGAATCATACCAACTATGATGAATTCTGGCAAAAAAGAGGCCTTCTTCCTCATCTTAAGAATATCAATCATGCGGTAATGACTGTTGGTGGCTGGTTTGATTCAGAAGATCTTGCCGGACCTTTAAATATCTACAAAACAATTGAAAAGACAAGTCCAAAAGCTAAGAACACAATTGTAATGGGACCTTTCTCTCATGGCGGATGGTCTCAGGAACAGGGTAAACATTTCCACAGTGAAACTTATTTTGGAGACAGTATTGCCACCTATTACCAGAAAAACGTAGAAACAAAATTTTTCAGCCACTATCTGAAAGGAAATACCAAAGAGGATGCAGGACTTCCGGAAGCATTAATGTATGACACCGGAGCAAAACAATGGAAAGAATTCGCTTCTTATCCTCCTAAAAATGCTCAGAAAGTGAATTTCTATCTTTCTGATAAAACATTGAAAAAAGCATCAGGACAAGGATATTCAGAGTATTACAGTGATCCTAATAATCCTGTTTTAAGTTCTGATCATTTAAAAGACTTCAATGGATTTACTCCTAAAAACTATATGTCGGAAGACCAAAGATTTGCAGTTGGAAGACCTGATGTATTGACATTTACAACGGATGTTCTAACGGAAGATATTGCCTTTGCTGGCGAGATTATGGCAAAACTTAATATTTCTTCATCTTCTACAGACGCAGACTTTGCAGTAAAACTGATTGATGTTTATCCTGAAGATTTCAAACCCGCAGAAAAGAAAGAAGGTGTGATCTATGGAAACTACCATCAAATGGTAAGAAGCGAAATTATGCCTGCGAGATTCAGAAATACTAAAGAAAAAGGAGAAGCTTTGGTTCCTGACCAGAAAACAGCAGTGAACTTCAGACTTCAGGATGTGGTTCATACCTTCAAAAAAGGCCACAAAATCCAGATTCAGATCAGTAGCACATGGTTCCCGCTTTTTGCTTTGAATCCTCAGAAATTTATGGATAATCCGAATTTTGCTTCTAAGGAAGATTACACTAAAGCATTTATTAAAGTATACGGTGATAGCTCTATTGAAGCTGATGTATTGAAATAAATTGAAAAAGCTGTTCGGATGGACAGCTTTTTTTGTTATTTATCTCTCGCTGATTAAGCTGATTTTGCAGATGACGAGCCTTGACAAGGGTCATTTGAAACTTTGAGATATTTTTTAACCACGGATGACACAGATTTTCACAGATGATTGTGTTGAAATCTCTGAGGATTTTTATTCTTCAATCGTTCTGAAAGTAAGGTTTACTCTTGGGGTTTTCACTTTCGTTGTAGGAGGAAGTCTGTGAAGCCAGTGATCCTGGGTTGTGCCTTTCATAATCAGTAAGCTTCCGTTTTCCAGGAATATTTCAACCTTTTCTTTGGTAGTTTTATGCTTAAATAAGAATTTCCTTTCTGCTCCGAAAGTAAGGGAAGCAATGGCGCCATGTTTTTTCAGATCGGTTTCGCCATCACTGTGATAAGCCATTCCTTCGCTTCCATCATGATACAAATTGAGCAGACAGGAATTGTAGGTTTCACCTGAAACTTCTTCACATTTTTCTTTTAATTTCAATAACTCAGGAGTCCAGGGTTTTGCATATTTTGTTCTGTTGGAGTAGGTATATTCAAATGCTTTTTCTCCAAACCAGGCCACTTTTCGTTTGGTGAGAATCAGTTTTCCGAAAATTACTGCCTCATCATGTTCCCATGGAATCTGGTTGAAAAGATAGTCATAATACCTATCAGACTCTTCTTTTGAGAAGACTTTCCCATAGTATAAGACGGTTCCGTTATGTGGTAAGAGACTTAAAGGATAATCTGGTGTTTCATCGAACAGGCTGAGCATTGTTTTTATTTTTTACTAGTACAAATTACGTAATGTTTTTGGACATGACTGGATGTTTATATTAAAACCACCCCGTCAAAAATTCTTTGAATTTTCGCCACCCCTCCGGAGGATGGGAATGTATAGTCCTTCAACTGGAATATTGGTGAAAATCGGAGATTATCAGGAAGCTTAAGTGTACTTCTCAGAAAATAGTAGTAACTTAAAAATAATTTAAGCGTCTAAAAAACTTTTGTAGCTTTTGATTTCGTCGAATCTTCGATTTGTGCTCTAAAATATTTTACGAGTAAAGCTGCGAACTTTCCCATCCTACAATCATCTGCTTTCTATCACTTCCCCATCGGTAACCACCAAGATGCCCTGTAGACTGAATAACACGGTGACAAGGGATGAGAAATGCCACAGGATTACTGCCTATTGCTGTTCCTACAGCTCTTGATGCTTTAGGATTTCCAATTTTTTCTGCAAGACTGCCATAAGTAGACAGTTTTCCCATAGGAATGGTCAATAAGCTCTCCCAAACTTTTAACTGGAAATCAGTACCTTTTAAATGAAGCTTGATGGTATTGAGTTTCGTCCAGTCTTTATCGAATATGGACAATGCGTTTTTCTGAAGCATGTCCTGTTTTTCAAAAAAAGAAGCATTAGGAAATTTATGTTCTAAATTCCCTAATGCTGTTTCTTTATCGTTTTCAAAAGCCATATGGCAAATTCCTTTTTCTGTAGAAGCTACCAGGATATTTCCAAACGGACCTTCTGAAAAACTATAATTGATGACAAGACTTTTTCCCCCGTTTTTATATTCTGCCGGAGACATTCCTTCTATTTTTACAAACATATCGTGTAATCTGCTTGTACTGGAAAGTCCGGTTTCGTAAGCGGTATCAAAAATACTTGCTTTTTCTTCCTTCAATAAATTTTTAGCATGTTCAAGACTGATGAACTGTAAAAATTTTTTCGGACTTGTTCCTGCCCAATCCGTAAAGATCTTCTGAAAATGGGCCGGACTTAAGTGAATATTCTCTGCCACTTCCTCCAAACTTGGCTGAAGCCTGAAATTGCTCTGGATATACTCTATCGCTTTAGCAATTCTGTTATAATCGATTTGATTCTGTGTGGACATTTTGTATTGTTTTTACCTCACAAATTTCCAAAGAATATACGGCAGAAAAAATCCGATTCTTGCGGAATATTAGTTATCGTTGTTATAAATATCGTTATAAGCAAGCATCTTATAATATAATTTAGCAGCAAGGAAAGCGGTTGGCTTAGCCATTGGAGAATCCATTAACTCTACAATATCAAATGCCACTACATTACATTTTTCAAATACTTTTCTTAATAATTCCAATGTTGGATACCATTGTAATCCACCCGGTTCAGGAGTTCCTGTAGATGGAGCAATAGAAGGATCAAAGGCATCAAGGTCGATCGTAATATATACGTTTCCTGAAACTTTTTCCAATACATCATTCACCCAGTTTTCGTTATTAGCAATCTCGTGAGCAAAGAATACTCTTCCTTCCGGTAAATACTGAGTTTCTTCAGCATCCATAGAACGTATTCCCACCTGTACTAAGTTATGTTTCTGGTTTGCTTCAAACACAGCACAAGCGTGATTAGAAGTAGAACCGTGGAACTCAGGACGTAAATCTGTGTGAGCATCCAATTGAAGAACGGTAAGGTTTTCAAATTTTTCTCCTACTGCACGGATAGAACCGATAGAAACAGAGTGCTCACCACCAAATAAAGTAAATACTTTCCCTTCATTGTTCAAAAGCTCTTTTGTTTTCTGATAAACAGCTTCTGTCATTGCTTCAGGAGTAGAATTTTCAGAAACTTCTCCAGCTAGATATACTCCCTGAAGGTAAGGCTCAGTTTGTGTTTCAATGTCATAAAGCTCCATATTTTCAGAAGCGTCTAGGAATAATTCAGGGCCTTTATCAGCTCCTTTTCCCCATGTTGAAGTTCCGTCATAAGGAACAGTTACCAACATTACTTTCGAATTCTCTAACGTTGCGTTTTCCTCGGGAATTCCTGCGTATGTTCTCATGCTTTATTTTAAAATTTTAATGTTGTAATTGATGACAAAGATACGAAGAGTTTGTGAATGATGGTTCTGGTTACATCTGAACTACGGATAATTTTTCAGTAAGGAAGATGGAGACGGGAAGCTGGAAGTTATGAAAGTCCAAAGAAGAATCTGAACTTTATTTTAATTAACATTTTTACCCCATTATCATACCCATACTGAAACTTTGCTCATAATAACTTCCAGCTTCCTGCTTCCACCTCATTGCCCTCTATTTCTTATTTCAAACTCAGATTAGTTAAGAGCAGATGTTTTAATTTACAATCCTTCGTTTCATTAACTTTCCCTTTTCAACACAATTTCCTATTTTTGTGAAAAACTTAGAATATGTCTTTAAAAGCTGTTCTTTTCGATATGGATGGGGTAATTGTAGACACAGAACCATTGCATAGAAAAGCCTATTTCAAAACGTTTGATGAATTGGAAATTGCAGTTTCCGAAGATTTATACACTTCTTTTACCGGGGCATCAACCAAAAGAGTCTCTGAAACTCTGATTAAGGAATTTAATTTACATCAGACTTACGAATCTATTGCAGACATTAAAAGGTCTCATTTTAAAGATTATTTTTATAATGATGATGAGTTTGACCTGATTCCCGGCGTAAGAAACCTGATCCAACATTATCATGAAAACGGTATCAAGCTTATTTTAGCTTCTTCTGCTACCATGACGACTATCAATATGGTATTTGAAAAATTTGGGCTTGAGCAATATTTCAGTGGAAAGATCAGTGGTGCCGATTTAAAGGAATCCAAACCTCATCCTGAAGTTTTTCTACTAGCTGCTGAAATGGCAGGTGAACCTGTTGAAAACTGTATGGTGATTGAAGATTCTACGAATGGTATTCTTGCTGCCCACAGAGCTAAGATATTCTGTACAGCTTACAGAAGTCCACATTCAAAAAATCAGGATTATACTTTAGCTGATACGGTGGTTTCTGATTATGAAGACCTTGTACTGGATAAGATTTCAAAATATTTTTAAATAAAAAGCTCTCAGATTTTCTGAGAGCTTTTGTTTTATTCTGAGATTGCTTCGTCACTTTCGTTCCTCGCAATGACAAGTTGAGGTTTTATTTGTAACCAAGAAGTTTCAAGATATCTTCAGGTTCCTGTTTTTCACGGAAAATTTCATACTGCAATTCACCATTTTCATCTTTCTGGATCAGGACGTGTCTTGGCTGAGGCATCAGACAATGGTGAACTCCACCATATCCTCCGATAGTTTCCTGATAAGCTCCTGTATGGAAGAATCCGATGTACAAAGGCTTTGTATCACTGAAAACAGGCAGATAAATGGCATTGGTATGCTGCTCAGAGTTATAATAATCATCTGAATCACATGTCAATCCACCCAGGAATACTCTTTCGTAACTATCTTCCCAACGGTTTAGCGGAAGCATTATAAAGTGTCTCGAAATCGCCCATGTATCTGGAAGTGTGGTCATGAAAGAAGAATCAATCATATTCCACTTTTCTCTGTCATTCTGACGTTTCTGAGAGATAATCTTGTAAAGGTTTGCCCCACTTTCTCCAACAGTAAAACTTCCGAATTCAGTATAGATATTTGGTTCTTCCACTCCTTCTTCTTCACAGAATTTCTTGATCTGAGAAACAATTTCCTCTACCATGTATTGGTAATCGTAATCAAAATTCAAAGAAGTCTTGATTGGAAAACCACCCCCAATGTTCAGTGAATCTACTTCAGGAGCAATTTTCTTCAAACGTGCGTATACACGAAGACATTTGTACAATTCATTCCAGTAGTAAGATGTATCCTTGATCCCCGTATTGATGAAGAAGTGAAGCATTTTCAATCTTGCATTCGGGTGTTCAGCAATCTTCTGACTGTAATAAGGAATGATATCTTTATATCCGATTCCTAATCTTGAGGTATAAAATTCAAACTTTGGTTCTTCTTCAGAAGCGATTCTGATTCCGATGTTGAATGTAGAATCAATACTTTCTGTAAGTTTATCCAGTTCACGGTAATTATCCAGAATCGGAGTAATGTTTCCAAAACCATTATTGATCATATCTGAAATATTGGTCAGATAATCGTCTGTTTTGAATCCATTACAGATTACCTCAATGTTTTTATCTACCTTCCCTTTCTCATAAAGAGATTTTACAATATCCATATCATAGGCAGAAGACGTTTCTATCGAAATATCATTCTTTAGGGCCTCTTCCAATACGAAATTGAAATGACTGGATTTTGTACAGTAACAGTAGGTGTAATTCTTTTTATATTCAATCTTTTCAAAAGCTTCTTTAAACCAGCTTTTGGCTTTTTGAATATTTTGAGAAATTCTCGGCAGATAGCTAATCTTTAGCGGAGTGCCAAATTGTTCAACTACGTCCATCAATGGAACGTCGTGAAACAACAAATTGTTCTCAGAAACATTAAATTCCTCCGTAGGAAAATATAATGTCTGATCAATAAGTTCCGAGTACTTTATTTTCATTTCTAAACAAGTGAATTAAGAAATGCAAAATTGCTAAAAAAGTTTGATTTTTAGGTGTTAAAATTATTATAATTTTAAATAAAACAACAATATTGTTGTTTAGAGAAATTTACCCCTGATAATCAGTGGGTAAACTTTTGAATATATCCCTCTCTTTTGATTTCTGAAATACCTAATACCTGCTGAATATAAGTATCTATAGACCCATACTTTTTATCGATCTCTTCAAAAGCTGCATCAAGGTATCTTTTTTCTACCCAACTGAGCTTTTCCAAAACCTGTAAATCCATCTTCGGATACAGGAAGTGTAGGTTATTGGCCAATCGTAGTCTTTTCTCTACCAGGGGCTTCCTGAAATTATTGGACAAAAGATACTCATTATAAATGGTTTCTTTATCAAACTTCAATATGGTCAGGATTAAGGCAGTAACAATTCCTGTTCTGTCTTTTCCGGCTGTACAGTGGTAAAGAATAGGTTTCTCAGATTCCAGGATCTCTGTAATAATAGTTTTTATTGTCTCAGGATTTTCGGTTACATATTCACGGTAGAAGTCAATCATTCTTTTGTCTGCATCAGAAGCATTCACTTTTCCTTTCAAAACCATTTTTTTAGCCTGTGACAACTGATCTCCTTCATCTTCAAAAGCTGAATATTTCTTATAGGTTACCCCATCCGGAAGATAATCCGGGCTATCAGAAATCTCTTTTGAATTTCTTAAATCTATAATCTCTGCAATACCCAGTTTTCCAAATTCATCAAAAGATTTCTTTTTAAGCTTATGGAGATGGGCACTTCTATAAAACATTCCTTCTTTTAAGGTTCGTCCTTCAGAATTTTTAATATTGCCTACCGCCCGGAAGTTATTAACCTTTTTGATCTTAAGGGCTTTCTCAGTTTCATTTTTGCCATATTCAGGTGTTTCAAAATGTTGTGTTTTGCATGAAAAAATGCAGCATAATGAAATGGTGATAACCGGTATTTTGATGAATGTATTCAATAGCTTTTTGTTTTATTACAAAAGATACAAAAGTTTATTTTACTAACACTTTAGTTCACTTAAGTAAGCTTAAAAAATTACATAAAAGAAGTACACTTAAGAAGAAAATCAAAGATTTTCAGAACTTAGGTGTACTTCTCAAACAGTTACTAGTCACTTAGAAATAACTTAAGTATTCAAAAACTTTTGTGACTTCTGTGGTTAAAGATTTTATATTAAATTTTGGCTAAAGCCAATGCATCTTATTTTATTGAACGGTTTAAAGCCTGTTTCTATTAAATTACTTGTGTAATTTTACTTAAAACTTTATCACAAATAATTTTTCCCAATAAAAATCAACAGATCTCCTTTTTCATAGGTAATGGAAACCTCATCTTCTACCGCAAAGTTTCGGGTTCCGATTGTTGAGGTAATGTTCAGACTTCCATTATCCAAAGGCCAATTTAATCCTTTTGTTATAATATTTTCAGCTGCAGGAAAAGGGTACAGGGAAACCATTTTATCTTTTATTCCTTTTATCGTAAAGTTTTTAGGAATGAAGTAATACTCTGAAAATTCATCATAAAACTTCACATCCAGTTTATCTTTAAAGGCATAAGCCACCGTAAGATTTCCTAAAAAATGATCCTGCTCGCCCCCGCTTCCACCAAAAACATCTACATTTTTTCCTCCTTTTTCGATAATGATATCCAGTCCTTTATAAAAATCTGTATGATTCTGATCGGGTGTATGGATAAATTTTTCCTGATAAATATTTTCATCAGATCCGGAATGGGAATCAAAATCACCGGAAATAAAATCCAGTTGAGCCAAAGGAAAGCCTATTCTTTTGAGATAATGAAAAGCGCCGTCTGTACAGGCAATCAGATCATAATGATCCGGATTTGGAAAAGATTTTGGAGCTTCACCGTTGATGAAAAGTAATACTTTATCTTTCATTCGGGTTCCAGTATTCTTCAGGTTCGTTGTTTAGTTTTGATATATATCTTGCCAACACGAAAAGATAATCTGATAGTCTGTTTAAATATTTAATCAATTCCGGACGTACTTCTTCAGCTTCATTTAAAAATACCAATGAACGTTCTGCTCTTCTACAGATTGTTCTTGCCGCATGCAAAAATGTTGCAGGTTTTCCTCCACCTGGAAGGATAAAATACTGAAGTGGTTCCAGCTTTTCATCAAAAATATCCATCCATTGCTCCAGTTCTTCAATTTCTGTTTCTGAAATAATGATCGGAAGACGGGATTTTCCGTTGGCCAGCATCAGTTTATCTACTGGGGTAGCTGCTTCTGAACCTACTGTGAATAAATCAAACTGAATTTTTTTCAGCTGTCTCAAAACTTCTTCATCTTCAATATGGCTTTTAGCTATTCCGATGAATGAATTCAGTTCATCTATATTTCCGTAGCTTTCCACTCTGGCACTGGCCTTAGAAACTCTTGTTCCACCGTATAGTGCCGTTTGGCCTTTATCTCCTGTTTTTGTATAAATTTTCATAGTACTAAAATACCTTTTTTTGAACAATGTAAAAAGTAAAATGTAGCAATAGCTTCCTATTCTATCAGAAAATAATAAACTGACATTAATTCCTAATGTCAGTTTATATTTGCCCCTATGGGTTTTATATCTTTTGAGATTGCTTTGCCTTTGTTAGGCATGACAACACAAATATCGATTCCTTTATTTATAGATTAAAAAGTATAATTAACATTTAGCTGAAAAGTGGTTCCATTAAATCCAAACTGATTCACTTCCCAAGGATACTTGAACCTTCCTCCAAGATCTGTTACTACATCTCCTTTGCTATCTATAACATCCGGATAAATATTTAATAAATTATTTACGACTCCGGAAACTTTAAGGTCTTTCGTGATTTTATATGTTAAAACGATGTCTGTAATTACCTTACCAGAAAATGTCTGATCTTTGGCAGGATCAGTTGCGTGCTGCCATGCAACAGAACCAAAGTAAGTATTATTTAAGTTAAAATTAAACTTTGTAATTTCATACGAAAGACTGAGAATAGTTTTTGTTTTTGGTCTTGCAGAGGTAATTCTGGATTGTTCTTTTCTATCAAAAAAGTTTTCTGAGTAATCATTTTCAGCCAAAATAGGCGGAACGGCAATATTATCTACTATTTTAGTTTCGTTATAATTGAAAGCAGCAATAATTCCCAATCTTCCTTTACCTACAGCTGAAGTATAATTAGCTACGAAATCCACCCCTTCAGTAACTGTATTTACCGCATTGGTAAAAAACTTCAAAGAGGTTATTTTATTATTGTTTAATATTACTTCCACAGGGTTTGCTACATCCGGACTACCCGGAGCACCGGTTTTGTAACCAATATCTCCTGAGAAAAGTACTCGGTCTTTAATTTTTATTCTATAATAATCTGCGGTAATAGTCAGGTTTTTAAAAGGTTTTATGGCAAATCCCCCAGTAATGTTAAAGGCTTTTTCAGCATTTAATTTTGGTACACCAAGATCAGATCTTACAATTTGAGAGTCATTATTAAAAGTCCCCTGATTAGCTACAGTATTCCCTGTAATTTTGGTTTGAACATTGGAATAATAAATTTGATGTAATGAAGGTGCTCGAAAGCCTGTAGAAACAGATCCTCGGAAAACCAGTTTATCATCTAACAATTTATATCTTGCATTTCCTTTCCAGGAAACATTATTTCCAAAATCACTGAAATTTTCATATCTCACGGTTCCTCCAAGTAACAGGTTTTTCGTAACATCCCATTCAGCATTTATATAAGCTCCAATATTCTGACGATTTTCATTGACTTCGTTTTGAGGCTGCAGCCCGGGAAATGATTCTGCACCACTTCCTATATAAGATGCTTCTTCTCCTGCCGTTGCCTGATAATTTTCATTACGCACTTCCACTCCAGCTCCTAAAACAACTGCACCAAAGTCCCGGTTGATATCTATATTTCCTATAATATTACTAAACTGATGACCACCCGCTTTAAAACGGGTTGGTGAATTTGCACCCAAAGATGTATTTATGGTGTTTACAACATAATTTACAGCATTAGAGCCAAAGGTTGCACTCCCATCAAAACTCCATTTTCCAAACATACCTTTCCATCCGGAGGTTAAATTATAATCATAAACATCTGTTTTAAATTCAGGCTGAAATCCATTGTAAGGTTGTCCTTTTGGAGTTAATAAACCAAAATCTGAAGCTACCCAATAAGGTGTTCTATACAAAGCATAACTGGTCCCATTCCTGTAAGTTGTACCCCCAAAAGCATAAAATTTACCTGTCTCGCTTGTTGGCAATTCAAAATTCACAAACATATTAGCCACTTTTGTCTCCGGCTGTCCTATAATCATTCCTAAACCAGGATTGGCTTGCGTCCAGGCATTATCCACCCCAAAAAGATCATCTTTTGTAACAGAACCTGCACGGTTTGTTTTATTTTGGGAAGAATATCCTAATGTAAGATTCAAACTTCCATTTTTTGCCACTCTGATTCCTGTATTAAAATCTGCTCCTATATTAAAGCCGTCTCCTTTTGAAGTAATCCCTGAAAAAAGATTGACTGCACTTTTTCCAACGCTGTTCTTAAGAATAATATTGATCACTCCTGCAATAGCATCAGAACCGTATTGTGCGGAGGCACCATCTCTCAATACCTCTACATTCTGTAAGGCGGCAGATGGAATGCTTTTCAGATCTGTACCTACCTCACCTTTTCCGGGTGTGTCATTTACATAAATTAAAGCACTTTGATTTTTTCTTTTATTGTTAACCAAAACTAATGTTCTGGATGGGCCTAATCCTCTTAAATCTGCCGGATCAAAATGAGCCGTTGCATCAGAAACAGTTTGCTGTGATGAATTAAAAGAGGGTACAGCGTACGTCAAAGCTTTATCAAAAGTAATCTGTCCTGTGGATTTTAACTGTACTGCCGAAATATTATCAATAGGAATTGCTGAGGTAATTATGGTTCTGGGCTTAGTTCTCCCTGTGGTCACCACAACTTCATCTATATTATTTTCTTTTACAGTTTCCTGAGCATATGCCATAGTACCAGCTCCACTTAATAGTAATGCATAGATTTTTTTATTAAAGATTTTCTTTTTCATGTCAAGTATTAATAATTTAATAA
>NZ_JBBGZQ010000022.1:0-111752 GCF_037572595.1 Chryseobacterium sp. MYb328
CCTTTGGCGCGCCGAAACTATATAGGGGATACCTAAAAAAGAAAATCACAATACCATAAAGTATTGTGATTCTGATAAGTTCAAACTGATTTCAATTGTATATCAAGCTCTTACTGAAGACTGAATGGTTACCTCAGCTCATCTTTACTGCTTTCTTTTATAATGTTTTTCAGCACTTTTATTTTCCCGTCAATCGGCTGATCAATTGTTAATCCTAAAATTTCAGCTACCAAAGGATAAACATTGATATTGGCAAATTCACCAATTTCCATATTATTTTTGAATTCCGGCCCCCATGCGTAGAAAGTCGCTTTCATTTCAGGAACTGTTTCTGGATTGTACCCATGTTTCCCAACAGATGTTTTCTTTCCTTTTTCCAAAAATATTTTCGGAGCTTTAGGAAGGAGAAGAATCTGTCCTATCCTGCTGTATTTATCATCTCTTGTAGCGAAGTGCAGATATTTTGGTAATTTTTTATCCAAATAAACTTCGTAGTCATCTGTTTTATGAGCTTTTAATTCTTTATAAACAGCTTTTACTTCATCCTGATTTTTAACATATACTCTTAAAAGAGTCTGTGAATTGTAAAAATCAAATCTGTTTTTATCAAAAAGAAGAGCTGGAATTTCCAATGGAGTTCCCCCATCAACCTTAATCATTCCGTGATCGGAAACAAAAATAAAATTAACATTCTTCAATCCAAGATTATCAACTTTCTGAACCAGATCACCTATTGCATGATCAATCAGATGCACAGCTGTTTCTGTTTCTTTTGTGTCAGGACCATAGTGATGTCCGCTTCCATCTACTTCCGGGAAATATAATGAGATAAAATGTGGCCTTTTATCTTCCGGCAGTTTCAGCCAGTCTACCACTTTTTTTACTTTTTCAGACGGAGTAAATTTTTCATGGTAAGGATAATAATAAGTAGGTCTCATTCCGCCTGCATCACTCGCAGAACCTACCCACATTAAGGATGCCGATACCATTCCCTGCTTTTCGGCCAATCCCCAAAGCGGAGTTCCTCCATACCAGCTTCCGTCTTCGGCATTTTTCTTATTGCTCATTGCGTAGGTTTCTTTTCTCTTATAATCGTAGAAAAAATTATCTATCAAACCATGATGAGACGGATAAAGCCCTGTAATAAGGCTCCAGTGATTGGGGAAAGTTATACTTGGATAGCTTGGAATCATTGCATCTGCTTTTACCCCATTATGGGAAAGTTTCAGTAGATTTTCAGCATTATATTTTTTAGCATAATCATACCGAAAGCCATCTGTAGAGATCATGATAACATAAGGTTTTGACTGATTTTCAATACTGTTCTGACGACCTGGCACTACTACCTGAGCAGTATCTGTATTTACCTGCTGAGCAAAAACCGTTAAGGAAATAAACAGCAGTAAAAAAGGTAATCCTCGCTTCATTATTTTAAAATTTTCGCCAAAGTTACATTCTCTACTGCTCCCTGAAAAGTTTAAGAGGTTAAAAGTATATTAAAACCTTTTATTTTTAAATTCAAATGAAAAATTTTTATTAAATGCTGCGTTTCATTTCGAACTGTGATAACCAATTCTGCAGGCCTGCTTTTTTATCAAGAAATACAGCGGTTTCTTTGGATGCATCATCTACGTTATTAATAGCAATTGGCTGTCCATCCGCAATAGCAGTAAAAAGTACGGCACCTATCCCCTGTTTTCTGTAGTCTTTATGAACTGCAATCTGATATATTTTCCTGGTTACCGGACTGTAAATAATATATCCTACCAGATTTCCATCGGTATATGCACCCAAAGTTTTAAAGTTTTCCGGCATAGGATCCAGTACATAAACGGCTCCCTGCCATGAAGGTTCTATATCCCAGAAAGAACGTAGCTCCTCCCATTGGATATCCTTCATTTCTTTAATTGTGATCTTAGTATTTTCTGCTGTTGAATTAATATCTCCTTTAAAACAAAGTAATCTTCTGATTATCTTAAAACCTAAGTTTTCATAGGCTCTGATAGCGGCAGCGTTTCCTTCAATCACTTCCAGTAACAGTATATCTGCGTTTCTTTCTTTTAATATAGGAATGATAAAATCATACATTTTTCTCACTAACCCTTTTCCCCTGCTTTCCGGCACTACACCAGTTCCCCCATTGTAAATAATCTTCTGACCTTTCTCCAGTTTTTCTGCCTGAAGAATGAAACTTACTAGTTTTCCTTCTTCAAAAGCTCCTACTGATAGATTCATATCTAATTTTTCTGTCTCAATTTTAGAAACAAGAACTTCTTTGGTTAGATGAAAAGGAACAATATAATCGGAAAAGGAATGATTGAATACTGCTAAAAGCTCTTCTACATTTACATTGGCTAAGGTTTTAAACTCCATGGATCTTTAATTTTATTTTTTTATACTACATTTACCATTCTCTGTCAAGATCTTCTTTCCAGTCATAAGGCATTAATTCTTTTAAAGTCACGAAAACACCATTTTTTACTTCTATGATAGCGTTAAGATTTTCTTTGGACAGCTGGCTCATCAATTCTCGGCAACGTCCACAGGGCGGAACTGCATTCCCATCATTTCCTACAGCTACTATAGCTTTGATATTGTGCTCTCCATTCTTCAGCATTTCCGCTACGGCACTATGTTCAGCACAAAAGCCCATAGAGCAGGCTGTATCAATACTTATTCCTGTATAAATATTACCATCTGCCGTTTCAATAGCTGCAGCCACTCCTCCATATTCTATAAAGTCATTAAGCGTTTTGGATTTCGCAAACTGTCTGGCTATTTCTTTTAAATCTTTTTTCATTGGGTACGCTATTAAAGTTTTTGATTATGTAAATACCATTGAATAGCTTTCTGTTCTTCTCTTTTTATAAAAGGATCTTTTCCTTCGTTATAATCATTACCATCAAACCATTCCATTGTACTGAGCTGCTCTTTTAGCTGCTGATATTCATTCTTCACTTCAGGATGGGAACGAAGGTAATCACGGAAGGCAATATGGCGGATCCAGTGTTCTGATGATACAGGAATTGTATGAATATGTGCGATGCGGAGGTGATGATTGTGGAGGTCTTCAGGAATTTCTTCTCCCGTATGAATAATCTCTGGAAATCCCAGGTTTGGAGGCTGATCTGTCAGTTTAATAAAAAAACGGCGATAAGGCATATCTTCGTTATATTTTTCATAGTAGACATAATCTTTTCCCTGTAATAAAAGTGGAATCTGATCCAGTTCTGATTCATCTTTTACCCCAATCATAATATCGATAATAGGTTTAGCAGACAACCCTTCTACAGAAGTACTTCCGATATGTTCTATTTTGGGATGTAAAAAGCCTATACTTTCTTTCAGTTCATTTTTAATAGTTTTAAACTGAATTTTCCAGGATGGATTGTATTCTTCAAAAGTAATTTTCATGACAGGCGCTTACTACACAAATATATAAAAAAAACAATCATAAACCCTTGAATAATGAGCCCCAGAGCCTATTTTCAGCGAACAAAAAAACACCTCTGTTTTTCAGAGGTGTTTTTGAAAATATTTGGATGTGTTTTTTTATTCTTTAATCAGTTTTTCGTACGATAGGCTACCATCTTTCAATCTGATTTCAAAATAATAAGTTCCTGACTTAAGATCATTTATTCTGATACTTTCTTTTTCAGGGGCCACAGATTTCACTTTTCTTCCTGTGGCTTCGTAAATTTCAATTGATTTTATTTTGTCAAAATTTTTGAAATTAACCGTTTCTTTAGCCGGATTAGGATAAATTGAGACTTTTTTACTTTCAGGAGCAACAACTTCATTTGTTGATAAAGTACTGGAAGCCATTGTTAAAGTTGCATAGTCTCTTCCTGCATCATGATACCCTAAAGTAGTACCGGTCTTACGTGCATAAGAGATATTGATTGTTCCCGCTGCATTCGCAATTGCAAAATCACCAGCGCTACCAGAAAGACTTCTTGTTGCCACAATAGTTCTTGTACTTCCGGATACTGTATTTGATGTCTCTGTCCAATCTTGGCTGGTATCTGCATTAGGCATCGTCTTTCCTATAAATGTATAATCTCTGTTACTAGAAGCATTATAGATAAATCCATCAGATCCTGAGGCCATACCTACAGATCCAAATCCTATCCCAAGCATGGAATTACTATTCCCGGTTAATGTAAGAGTTACCCCTGTAGGAGTTGTATCTAATTTTACCGTCATACCAGTAGCCGAAAGGGCTACCGTTCCTGAGGAAAACTGGGCCCATGCAAAATTCGCTATGAGTAACCCTAATGTAAATAAAGTTTTTTTCATTTGTTATTTTTTAAGATGTTAATAATGTCTTCTTTATGTGTTTGTAATGCATATTCAAAAGGAGTCATTCCCATTGAATCTTTGATGGATTTATCTGCTTTATATTGAAGTAAGAGCTCTATCAGTTCTTTATTCCCAAATTTTACTGCCCAAAAGAGAGGTGTAGCACCTGTAGTATCTGCAATATTTGGATCTGCCTTTTTCTTTAATAAATCTTCTACCAGCTTTTTGTTATATTTTACTGAGAGGCCGGCAAGGGCTGTTCCTTCTTTGCTTTTATAATTTACATCCTTTACATGATCTATCAGAAATTCGGCTACTTCTATATTTCCTCTATAGCAAGCTAAAATAAGGGGTGAAAAGCCTCCATCATTAGTTTGATTGATGATATCCGGATTGGTTTTCATCAGTTCTTTTACTTCAGAAACGGTTCCGCTTCTGGCAATATCAAATATTGATTTTGTTTTTTCCTGAGCCAGCAATAAGGAGCCCAGAAACATGCTTAGTGCTACAATGAGGGTTCTCATGATTTTATCAGGATATAGTTATACTCAACATTTATATTTTCAGCAATCTTTTTAGTAACCATTTTAGGGATTGTTACTTTATAATCGGCTGGTTTTACTACAAAACTTCCCTGCAAATAAACTTTTCCATCTTTCAGAGAAATTGTAGCAGCAGAGGCTACAGCTTTATCTACTCCATGAAAGTTCATGGTTCCCTGGATAGTATATTTCTGTGGACTGGCAGTCAGTTTAGATTTATCAAAAGCTACAATTTTCCCTTTAAATGTTGCTTTTGGATACTTGGCTGATTCCGCATAGCTTTCATTGAAGTGTTCTTCCATCAGTTTTGTTTTAAAATGAAAGTTTTTCACTGCAGAAACGGATGCCATTTCTCCTGTGTCGGCATTAAGGATAACAAGGTTATTGTCATCCTGAGCATAAATATCGTCAAACAGAGGCACTGATGCTTCAAATGTTACTTTACCTGTTTTGGAACTGTATTTCTGAGCGAAAGCGTAACCGGTAAAAAGCAAAAATACGCTAAGAAGTGTTAGTTTTTTCATATCAAATCTTTTTTAGTTTTCAGTTAAACCATCAGCTTTCCATTTAATGAAAGTATTGATCTGTGTAGTGGATAATGATCCTCCTTTCGGCATTTTTTCCTGGTCTCCGTTTGCTCTTTGAATTCGGTTGAGGATACCATCTATATTATTTTTTACCTGGTCATAAGTAGCCAAAGGTTTAAAGCTTGTTGCAGAATGGCAGCCTATACAATTATTATCCATAATCGGCTTTATATCTGTTGTATATTTTACAGGCAATATGATGGGAGTATTTTCTGAAATCTCCTCATAGGTTCTGCTTTCACATGCAATAATAATTGCTGCAAATGATATGGTCAGTAGGTATATTAACTTTTTCATATTAAAAAACTCTATAAAGATTAAACCCAAAGAAAATATTTCCTTTTCCCCAATTTCCGGATGCATTGGTAAGATATCCGATATCTGAATTGATTTGGGAGTTTGTAAATAAAAGCTGGAAAACATGTCCTCCGGTTTCTATATCCACTCCTAATGATAATGGATTCTTATAAAAACTGTGATTATCGAAATTCACAAAATATTCTGCATTTACAGAAATTCTTTTTGAAATTTTATAACGTCCGCCTAATCCTGCTAAAAACTGATTTTTATCTTCAGTAGTAGGCTCGTAAAGGTTTTTATGTACGTATGAAGGAGTAAGCTGTAACGAAAACTTATCACTGAATCTTCTGGAAATCAGAGCTTGGGTAAGATAAGACATCCTGTCACTGAATCTAAGGTGTGGATAGTTATCTTTATCAAGATTTGTATTGACCCCCATTACATTATACCCAACAATATCTACCGGAAAGCTCTCATTTTGCCTTAGCAATCTGTATTTTACGCCGCCCTCAAAGGTTTTCATATTTGTTTCTCTGGACAGGCTTAAGGATATATTATCTGTAACTCCATAGATCGCCCCTAATTTAGTGGAAGCATTATCCAGTCCGAAAAAATTTTTAAACCCATCACTTATATTACCAAACCGGTGTGCAACAACCATATACCATTCTTTTTTGGCTACAAGTTTAGTAGATTGCCCGGTCACAATCTGCAGTGCCTTGAAAGCAGGTTGTGAGGTATCAGTATTGGTTTTGAGAGTATCGATATCCTTCAGCAGATCTTCCTGTGCAAAGGCAAAAACTGATGAAAATACCGACAAAAATAAGAGAACCTTCGTCATATTACGATTTATATTAAATTATGATATAACAAATCTATCGTGTTATCAATTCAAAAACATGTGATAAAAGTCACCAAGAAAATAGTTTTTATCAATCATGAATTAAGATATTATAAGACAATATAAATTAAACCAATCTAAAATTTTGATCTTCAACTACTTTAATCCCTTCCTTTGTTTGTAAGATATCTCCATCGCTTTCAATTTTTTTCAAAACCCTACTTACTACTTCTCTGGAAGTACCAAGATTATTGGCAATTTCTCTGTGGGTAATTTTGATAGGGTCCTGCCCGGTAATGGAAATCTGTTGTTTGATATAATTAAGAACTCTTTTATCCAGACGATGAAATACAGCATCATTTACCATACTCATAACTTCTGAAAATCGTTTGTCATACTCACGGTAAAACAATTTATTGATCTCTGGAAATTTCAACAGCCAATGATGCATGATGGAAACGGGAACCAGCAATGCTTCGGAATCTTCTTCAGCAACTGCATATACCCTGCTTATATAATCTGTAAAAATAGAAGAAAAGGTCATCAGACAGCTATCACTTTCCTTGATATAATAGTAGATCAGCTCCCTGCCGTCATTGAGTGTAAAAACTTTTATAGACCCTTTGATCAAAAAAGGTACATATTTATTTTTCTGCCCTTCTCTTACTATTTCGGTCTTTGATTTTATATCTGTTAAAACGGCATGTTTCTGAAACTCATCCAGAAAATCGTTTCCCAAAAATCCGAATTTTTGAATAATAAATTGATTGTCCATATCCTTTCGTCAATATTTTAAAACAAATATATAAAATAGGATCAACGATTCATTAAAAATAAATTTCTTTCATTATTAATAAACAAACTCTATCTTAAAGCCTATTTAAATAAATATTTACCATAAAATAATACACCTCATTAACAATCTGCAATAAAAAAAATTGTCTCATAAATGAAACAATTTTTATCAGAATCTATATTTCAGACCAGAATCTGTACTTCAGGTTCAAATCATAAAAGAAATAAGATGTATGATCAGCCAGTTCGCTGAATAAAAAATGCCCCGGTAAAACCGGGGCATTCTTATTTTATTGTAAAAGAAATCTTACGCTTGCACGTTGTTTCCACCTAATACGAAAGGCTCAACTTCTTTAATTTCTCCGAACTGCTGCTCGTAATTAGCGATGTTCTGCTGAAGAGCGCTTAATACTCTTTTAGCGTGAAGTGGAGCAAGAATGATTCTTGATCTTACTTTAGCTTGCTGAACACCTGGCATCAACTGAATAAAGTCTACTACAAATTCTGATGGAGAGTGGTTTACCAATGCTAAGTTAGCATAAACTCCAGCAGCTACCATTTCGTTTAATTCGATGTTGATGTTTCCGTCTTGTGGATTTTGATTGTTGTCCATTGTTATAAATTATGTTTTTAAAATTCGAAATTTGAGATTGTGAAAATATAAAAATAATTTCAAATCCCAAATTTCAAATCATTAATTTTAGTTAAGGTCTTCGAATTCTTTCTTAGAGCCTACGATAACATTCTGATACTCTTTAAGACCTGTACCTGCAGGAATTCTGTGACCTACAATTACATTTTCTTTAAGACCTCCAAGGTTGTCTACTTTACCAGCAACTGCTGCTTCGTTAAGAACCTTAGTTGTTTCCTGGAATGAAGCTGCAGACATGAAAGATTTCGTTTGAAGAGCTGCTCTTGTAATACCTTGTAGTACAGGAGTTGCTGTAGCAGGAAGAGCTTCTCTAACTTCTACCAAGCTTTGGTCTTCACGTCTCAGTTTAGAGTTTTCATCTCTTAATTCTCTTGCAGTAATCATCTGACCTGGTTTGAATTCTTTAGAATCACCAGCTTCTACTACTACTTTAAGACCGAATACTCTGTTGTTTTCTTCTAGGAAGTCATACTTATGTTCAAGAGCTGCTTCAAGGAATTGAGTATCACCTCCATCCACGATAGATACTTTTGTCATCATCTGTCTTACGATGATTTCAAAGTGCTTGTCGTCGATTTTTACCCCCTGTAGACGGTAAACTTCCTGAATTTCATTTACTAAGTATTCCTGAACAGCTGTTGGGCCTTTAATTCTTAAGATATCGTCCGGAGTGATTGAACCGTCAGAAAGTGGCGAACCAGCTCTTACGAAGTCATTCTCCTGTACTAAGATCTGGTTAGATAATTTAACTAAATAAATTTTTCTTTCTCCAGTTTTAGCTTCAACGATCAATTCACGGTTACCTCTCTTAATTTTTCCGTAAGAAACTACCCCGTCGATTTCAGTAACAACCGCTGGGTTTGAAGGGTTTCTTGCTTCGAATAATTCGGTAACTCTCGGAAGACCTCCGGTGATATCCCCTGCTTTTGCAGATTTTCTTGGGATTTTGATTAAGACTTTACCAGCCTTAATTTTCTCACCATCGTTTACCATTAAGTGGGCTCCTACCGGTAAGTTGTATGCTTTCTGCTCAACTCCTTTAGAATCTACCACCTTCAGGGTAGGTACGGCTTTCTTATTTCTAGATTCAGAGATTACTTTCTCTTCAAATCCTGTCTGTTCGTCAATTTCAAGTTGGAATGAAATACCCTGGATAATATCCTCGTATTCTACCTTACCTGAAGTTTCAGCAATGATTACCGCGTTATACGGATCCCATCTACAGATAACATCATCTTTCTTCACTTTATCACCTGGTTTTACAGATAATATAGATCCGTAAGGTACGTTAGCAACCATTAACGGAGTTCTAGACTCGTTATCAGCTACTAATCTGAATTCTGTTGAACGTGAAACCACAACCTCAGCTGTATTACCGTTTTCATCTTCAGAAGTAATTGTTCTTACCTCATCCATTTCTACGATACCATCTCTTCTTGCAACGATTGATGGGTTTTCTGATACGTTTCCTGCAGTACCCCCTTGGTGGAAGGTTCTCAACGTAAGCTGAGTACCTGGTTCCCCAATTGACTGTGCTGCAATTACACCTACCGCTTCACCCATGTGAATCATCTTACCTGTAGCTAAGTTTCTACCGTAACATTTCGCACAGATACCTTTCTTAGCTTCACAAGTTAATGGAGAACGAACCTCAACAGCTTCTAATCCAGCTGCTTCAATTCTTTTAGCTAATACTTCATTAATTACCTGATCAGCTTCAGCGATTAACTCATCACTTTCAGGATCATAGATATTATGTAAAGAAACTCTACCTAAGATTCTTTCAGAGATCTTTTCAACGATCTCGTCATTTTTCTTAAGTGCAGTAACTTCTGTACCTCTTAGAGTTCCACAGTCATCTTCTGTAACGATAACGTCCTGTGCAACGTCTACCAATCTTCTGGTTAGGTAACCAGCATCGGCAGTTTTAAGAGCGGTATCCGCAAGACCTTTACGGGCACCGTGGGTAGAGATAAAGTATTCTAAGATGGAAAGACCTTCTTTAAAGTTTGCAAGAATCGGGTTTTCGATGATCTCCGCACCGGTAGAACCAGCTTTTTGCGGTTTCGCCATCAAACCTCTCATCCCTGATAACTGACGGATCTGTTCCTTAGAACCCCTCGCTCCAGAGTCAAGCATCATATATACAGAGTTGAAACCACCTTGGTCAGTTTTCATTCTGCTCATGATCATTTCAGTTAATCCTGCGTTGGTGTTTGTCCAAACGTCGATTACCTGGTTATAACGTTCTGTATCGGTAATTAGACCCATGTTATAGTTAGCTCTAATTTCGTCTACAGTTTCAATTGAAGAAGCAATCATTTGCTTTTTCTCAACAGGAACTACAATATCCCCTAATGAGAACGATAGACCTCCTTTGAATGCGTTTGAATAACCTAAGTCTTTCATTGCATCCAAGAACTTCACAGTTGTAGGGAAATCCGTATCAGCAAGGATTTTACCAATAACGTTTCTCAATGATTTCTTCGTAAGAAGTTCATTAATATATCCTGACTCTTTCGGTACAATCTGGTTGAATAAGATTCTACCTACAGAAGTTTCGATCAATCTTGTTACGATTACACCGTCTTCTTTAATTGGTAGTCTACATCTTACTTTAGCATTTAATGAAACTCTACCTTCTGCATAAGCGATTTCCGCTTCCTCAGGAGAATAGAATGCAAGACCTTCACCTTTTACTTTCATATCTTCTGTAGAGCTCAATTCTTTAGTCATGAAATAAAGACCAAGAACCATGTCCTGAGAAGGTACTGTAATTGGAGAACCGTTTGCAGGGTTCAAGATATTCTGAGAACCTAACATCAATAACTGAGCTTCAAGGATCGCTTCTGGTCCTAACGGCAAGTGTACTGCCATCTGGTCACCATCGAAATCGGCGTTGAAGGCCGTAGTTACTAACGGGTGTAGTTGGATTGCCTTACCTTCGATCATCTTAGGTTGGAAAGCCTGAATACCCAGTCTGTGAAGCGTAGGTGCTCTGTTCAGTAGAACAGGGTGACCTTTCATCACGTTTTCAAGGATATCATAAACTACCGGTTCTTTTCTGTCGATAATTCTCTTCGCAGATTTAACTGTTTTTACAATTCCTCTTTCAATTAGTTTTCTAATGATGAATGGTTTGTAAAGTTCAGCTGCCATATCTTTAGGAATACCACACTCGTGAAGCTGTAAGTTTGGACCTACAACAATTACCGAACGTGCAGAGTAGTCAACCCTTTTCCCTAGTAAGTTCTGACGGAAACGACCTTGCTTACCTTTCAATGAATCAGAAAGTGATTTCAATGGTCTGTTTGATTCAGATTTTACTGCTGAAGATTTTCTTGTGTTATCGAATAATGAATCTACTGATTCCTGAAGCATACGCTTCTCGTTTCTTAAGATTACTTCAGGAGCTTTGATCTCCAATAATCTCTTCAAACGGTTATTTCTGATAATTACTCTTCTATAAAGGTCATTCAAGTCAGAAGTTGCGAAACGTCCTCCATCCAATGGAACCAATGGTCTTAGTTCTGGTGGGATAACAGGAAGTACACGCATAATCATCCACTCTGGTCTGTTGATCATTCTTGTATTAGCACCTCTTAATGCTTCTACAACGTTCAATCTTTTCAGAGCTTCAGTCCTTCTTTGCTTAGAACCTTCGTTGTGAGCTTTATGTCTTAAGTCAAAAGACAATGAATCAAGATCGATTCTTTTTAATAATTCCTCAACAGCTTCAGCACCCATTTTAGCGATGAATTTGTTTGGATCAGAATCGTCAAGATATTGGTTTTCTACAGGAAGAGTTTCCATGATGTCAAGGTACTCTTCTTCTGTAAGGAATTCCATATTTTCAAAATCAGAACCGTCTAATTTCTTAGCAATACCTTGCTGAATCACTACATATCTTTCGTAGTAGATGATCATATCTAATTTCTTAGAAGGAATTCCAAGAAGGTATCCGATTTTGTTTGGTAATGAACGGAAATACCAAATGTGTGCAATTGGAACTACAAGGTTGATGTGCCCGATTCTCTCTCTTCTTACTTTTTTCTCAGTAACTTCTACTCCACAACGGTCACAAACGATCCCTTTGTAACGAATTCTCTTGTATTTACCACAAGCACATTCGTAATCCTTTACAGGACCAAAGATTTTCTCACAGAATAGCCCGTCTCTTTCAGGCTTGTGAGTTCTGTAGTTAATAGTTTCCGGCTTTAAAACTTCCCCTCTTGAGTCTTGTAAAATAGACTCCGGTGAAGCTAAACCGATGGTTATTTTATTAAATCTACTTGATTTATTTTTATTTGACATAATTTTTTTTAGATTTTAGATTTCAGATTTCAGATTTCAGACGAAATCATCATTCCAAATTCAAGGATTATAAAATTCTTAGAGTGCCATAGTCTGACATCTTGTGTCTGACATCTGATATCTTACTCCTCCAATCTTACGTCTAATCCAAGACCTTGTAACTCGTGAAGTAATACGTTGAATGATTCCGGAATACCTGGTTCAGGCATAGATTCACCTTTTGCAATTGCTTCATAAGTTTTTGCTCTACCAATCACGTCATCCGACTTCACAGTAAGGATCTCTCTAAGGATGTTGGATGCACCGAATGCTTCAAGTGCCCAAACCTCCATCTCTCCGAATCTCTGACCCCCGAACTGAGCTTTACCTCCTAACGGCTGCTGAGTAATCAATGAGTAAGGACCGATAGAACGTGCGTGCATCTTATCATCAACCATGTGTCCTAGTTTCAGCATGTAGATAACACCCACTGTAGCTGCCTGTGTAAATCTTTCTCCAGTACCACCATCATAAAGATAAGTGTGTCCGAATTTAGGTAGACCTGCTTTCTCTGTGTACTCAGTGATCTGATCAAGAGTAGCACCATCGAAGATTGGTGTAGCGAACTTCATTCCTAATTTTTGACCAGCCCATCCAAGAACTGTTTCATAAATCTGTCCGATGTTCATACGAGAAGGTACCCCTAGTGGATTCAATACGATATCTACTGGTGTTCCGTCTTCAAGGAATGGCATATCTTCTTCACGAACAATTCTTGATACGATACCTTTGTTACCGTGACGTCCTGCCATTTTATCCCCTACATTCAGTTTACGTTTCTTAGCGATGTAAACTTTAGCCAATTTCATGATACCTGCTGGTAGCTCATCTCCGATTGAAATTGCAAATTTCTCACGGTTTTTAACCCCTTGGATATCGTTATATTTGATTTTGTAATTGTGAATCAACTGTTTGATCAATTCATTCTTATCAGCGTCTACTGTCCAGTCTGAACCGCTAACATTTACATAATCTTCAACTGAAGTTAATAACTTGTGAGTAAACTTCACCCCTTTACCGATGATTTCTTCGTCAAGGTCATTTTGTACCCCTTGAGAAGTTTTACCGCTTACCAGTGTATTTAATTTTTCAATTAAAGTGTTTCTCAACTCATCAAATTTAGCCTTGTAAGTGTTTTCAATTTCTTCAAGTCTAAGTTTTTCTTCAGTTCTCTTCTTTTTATCTTTGATGTTTCTTGAGAACAATTTCTTGTTGATAACAACCCCTCTTAATGAAGAGTCAGCTTTTAATGATGCATCTTTTACATCACCAGCTTTATCACCGAAGATTGCTCTAAGAAGTTTTTCTTCAGGAGTCGGGTCAGATTCACCTTTTGGAGTAATTTTACCAATCATAATATCTCCAGGCTTCACTTCAGCACCGATTCTGATCATACCATTCTCATCAAGATCTTTAGTAGCTTCTTCAGAAACGTTTGGAATATCTGCTGTAAGTTCTTCCATACCTAGTTTGGTATCACGAACTTCAAGAGAGTACTCATCTACGTGGATTGAAGTAAACCAGTCTTCACGTACAACTTTTTCATTGATTACGATTGCATCCTCAAAGTTGTATCCTTTCCAAGGCATGAACGCTACCACTAAGTTTCTACCAAGAGCTAATTCTCCTTTTTCAGTAGCATAACCATCACAAAGTACCTGTCCTTTTTCCACTACATCACCTACTCTTACGTTTGGTCTTAGGGTAATGGTTGTACTCTGGTTAGTTTTTCTGAACTTAGTAAGTTTATATGTTTTAGTAGCAGACTCGAATTGTACTAAATCTTCGTCTTCGCTTCTGTCATATTTAATAACGATTTTGTCAGCATCTACATACTCTACAGTACCAGTTCCTTCAGCGTTAATTAAGATTCTTGAATCTCTTGCAACTTGTTGCTCAAGCCCTGTACCAACAACTGGAGCCTGTGGCTTCAATAGAGGAACGGCCTGACGCATCATGTTAGATCCCATCAATGCACGGTTCGCATCATCATGCTCCAAGAATGGAATTAATGAAGCGGAAATACCAGAGATCTGGTTTGGTGCAACGTCGATAAGGTTAACCTGAGCTGGTTCAACTACAGGGTAGTCACCATCTAGTCTTGCAATAATTCTGTCTGTTAAGAAGTCTCCGTTATCGCTCAATTCAACGTTTGCCTGAGCAATTACTTTATCTTCTTCGTCTTCAGCATTAAGATAAATAGGATCAGCATTAAGATTAATCTTACTGTCTTCTACTTTTCTATATGGAGTTTCGATGAATCCAAGTCTGTTGATTTTAGCATAAATCCCTAGAGATGAAATCAATCCAATGTTTGGTCCTTCCGGAGTTTCAATCGGACAAATTCTTCCGTAGTGAGTATGGTGAACGTCACGAACCTCGAAACCTGCTCTTTCTCTTGATAAACCACCAGGCCCTAGTGCAGATAATCTTCTCTTGTGAGTGATCTCTGATAGAGGGTTGGTCTGGTCCATAAACTGAGATAGCTGGTTGGTACCGAAGAACGAGTTAATTACAGATGTTAAAGTCTTCGCGTTAACAAGGTCAAGTGGAGTAAAGATTTCGTTATCTCTAACGTTCATTCTCTCCTTGATTGTTCTTGCAATTCTTGAAAGACCTACTCCGAACTGTCCTGCTAATTGCTCACCAACAGTTTTAATTCTTCTGTTTGATAAGTGGTCAATATCATCAACATCTGTTTTTGAGTTTACTAGCTCAATTAAGTGTCTTACAATCGCAATAATATCTTCTTTAGTAAGAACTTCAGTTGTAGTTGGGATGTTCAGACTTAATTTTTTATTCAATCTGTAACGTCCTACTTCACCTAAAGAGTATCTCTGCTCAGAGAAGAATAATTTTTCAATGATTCCTCTTGCTGTTTCCTCATCTGGTGGATCTGCGTTTCTTAACTGACGGTAGATATACTCTACTGCTTCTTTCTCAGAGTTCGTAGGGTCTTTTTGTAATGTATTCTGAATGATAGAGAATTCATTGCTGTTTTCTTTGTGAATCAGGATAGATTTCACACCAGCATCCAGGATAAGATCTAAGTGTTCTTTTTCAAGGATAGTTTCTCTATCTAAGATGATTTCGTTTCTTTCGATAGAAACTACTTCACCTGTATCTTCGTCTACGAAGTCTTCGAACCAAGTGTTCAATACTCTCGCAGCCAATGTTCTCCCTTCCACTTTTTTAAGGGCAGCTTTAGAAACTTTCACTTCTTCAGCAAGGTCGAAGATCTGAAGGATATCCTTATCAGATTCGTAACCGATAGCTCTTAATAAAGTTGTTAATGGTAACTTTTTCTTACGGTCGATATATGCGTACATTACGCTGTTGATATCGGTTGTAAATTCCATCCAAGATCCTTTGAAAGGGATAATTCTTGAATAGTAAAGTTTGGTTCCGTTTGCGTGGTAAGTCTGCCCGAAGAATACACCAGGTGAACGGTGAAGCTGCGTAACGATAACTCTTTCAGCACCATTAATGATAAAAGATCCACTTGGCGTCATGTAAGGAACCGGACCTAAATATACATCCTGAACCACTGTTTGGAAATCTTCGTGTTCCGGGTCAGTACAGTACAGTTTAAGTCTTGCTTTTAGAGGAACTGAATAAGTAAGTCCTCTTTCCACACACTCATCAATTGAATAACGTGGGGAATCTACCAGATAGTCTAAGAATTCTAATACGAATTGGTTTCTTGAATCCGTAATTGGGAAATTCTCCTGGAAAGTCTTGTAAAGGGCTTCCATCTTTCTGGCTTCAGGAAGTGTATCAAGCTGGAAAAATTCTCTGAAAGACTCGATTTGGATATCCAAGAAGTCTGGAGTGATGATTTTTCCTTTCGCTGATGAGAAATTAATTCTCGGATTTCCTTGAGTTGTTGATTTTGTTTTACTCATAAAACTTTTAAGAAAGGGTTAAAAAATATTTTGATTCATTTAAAAATATCAGAAAAGGGCAAGAAACAAGGTAAAAGTAAAAGGTAAAAGTGTTTTTGGCGCTCACGAAGGACCTTAGAGTCTTTTAACTTTGTACTTGGCTCTTTCTAACTGCAACACTGGTATATCTTTTCACAGCGTAATGCAAAATATTTTTCTTACTTTTGAGACGGTATTACCCGCAATATCTACAAATACGAAATCCCTTTCATGTTCTACACAATGAAAGAGTTGATTTTCAATATTTTATAAAATTACAAACAATTTTTCGCGCCAAAAGAGGGGCAAAGATACAAAAAGTTATCCACAATAACAAATTAATCTCCCTCATTTTGAGGTCATTAAAATTTCTAAAAGTAATAAGCCGTCTCAAAAGGGAGACAGCTTATTCTATGGAAATCTTTTCGTCAAAGAATTAATTTATATTTTCTATTTTTTCTTAATTGTAAGCATCTTACATCTATGGCTTAGATTTCTCCAAAATTAAATATATACGATGCCTCCCATTAGAAAGGGGACTAAAATCTCTATAGCCATAAAATGTAGCCTTGTATAATACTCCATCATTACCATGGATTGTAAATAGTGATATGCAGGAGCCCAACGTACTTCCCCAATTCATTGTATAGCTATTAGCTACATTCTGATAACCACCATTCTCTTTCAAAGTTACATATGTTTGGGAAGCATTTGTAGTATACCAGTCCCATCTTTCATTATTAAAATCACTCTGTTCCGTGACTCCTCTTAATACTCTGCTACTCTTATTTGTATTAACCAATAAAGGTCTTATACTACTGGGTACTCCATGATTGGTGTTAGTACTGATAAACACAACATCCATTCGAATTCCATCTATCATTGGAATCTTAGCTACCTGACCTGGATCATTCACCTGAAGCCAAGTGGACATCGTGGTCATCGCAGGGACAAGAACCTCATTCCGTTTATTATTATCATTCAGCGATTTTGGAATCGTATCAGGAAATGTATAATAGAAATGCTGCACCTCGGAAGTTCCTGTATTCCCAGAATTTCCACCGACACATCCCCATGCAGGTAATAAAGGTGTACCATTATTGGTCATCAGACATTTTAGATCTGTATCATAAACAATCAGACCGGTTGCTGGAGAAACAATAGTGTTTCTCTCTTCTGTAGTTACAGGATTTAACAGAGTTCCCTTAATCGCGGAAGCATTACTGGCGACGTGTAGATTGGCAGAGCTGTCAGGCTCTGAAGTGTTTATACCTATTTGTGTAAACCCAGTGCCATTTAATAAAATAATTGCCAGTAAGGATAAGATTTTTCTCATTTTTTAGTTGTTTTGTATTTTAAATTAAAAATTTATTGTGTTTTTATATGAAAAGTTATCTTCTCAATTCAAGATCTAATCTCTATGCAATGCATACAATCAATTATAACTATTGATAAAATCTCTTAAGCAAAACTACCCTTATTAAGCATTGGAAGAAATAGTAGATATCTTCTATTTTTTCAAATTTTAAAGGCAAGACTAACAAAAAAACGGTATGATAAAATGCATTTATCAGGTAAATTCAGGGTGGCAAAAAGAAAATTATATAGAAAAAATCACAAAATCCAAGTTAGTTTCATTCTATCCAATTTTATAGCTATAAAATATTTTTATTCCCAGCGTATTATTGCAATTATTTTTATCGTAGACAAAAATCTTCACTATCAAGCATTTTATTATAGGGGCATTAAAAAAATAAAGGGCTGCTCATTTCTGAGCAGCCCTTCTTTAACACTAAGTATTCTTATGGTTATTTCACAATAACTTTATAAGATTTTGCAGTTGATTTAGTATCTATGTTAATAATATAAATTCCCGTAGGCAATGCAGAGGTATCAATACCTGTACGTGCAGAGAATTTACCAGACTTCACGACTTTTCCTTCTGCAGAGAACAATGTATAAGTTCCTTCTTCTGCTGCTGTAACCATAAGGCTTTCTCCAGCTTTTACAGGGTTAGGATAGATCTTCACATCATTAGCTGCTTGTGTTATTTCTGACTTTCCTGCTATTTTTGCAGAAGCTGTCTGTGCATTTTTCAACAATGAAGCATATGGTGAAAGTGGAGACTTTGGCGCTCCTCTTTTCACAAGATCTGTATCTACTACAGCCTGAATACCATCTTTATCACCATCATTAATCGTAGAGATAAATCCGCCGCCCATTGTATCAAGGTTACCTTTTCCTATCTGATACAGATCGAAGTCTGAACCGTTAGAAGTAACATCCAGGAAGTCAGGTAGATTATCACCATCTGTATTTTTGATTGGGTATTTTAAAGTTCCGGAATCCGGATAAGTTTCCAGGATATCTGCCAAACCATTTTTCCCTACTGCAACACCACTGTCAATAATACCATTATGGTCTGCATCAATCTGGTCAATTACTGAAGTTGGAATACCTGATTCAAACAGATCTAAAATTCCGTCATTATCAGAATCCAGATCACGATAGTTTGGCACAGAATCTCCTAATATTGGCGTAATCAGAACATCACCCTCCATATCATCATCTTCAAATTTTCCATTTTTATCAAAGTCTTCCATTGAATCAGGAATACCATCATTATCGGAATCAAAATCACATGCATCTACAATACCGTCACCATCTGTATCCAGTGTAGGCGATTTATCATTCACCACTGTACATCCTTCAGCACAGTCAGGAATACCGTTACCATTATTATCAATACTGTCATCACCGTTAGGACAACGATCGAAACAGTTTGGCACTCCATCATTATCATCATCTTTGCTGGCAAATGCATTATAGATGTAATAGTTTTGAGGAATACGAACTGCCGTACCGCTATTGAAAGTAATTTTCATTCTGTTAAAAGGTTTTGTAGCCTTTCCTCCTACATAAAATTTATTGGAATTCGTTGTAAAGAAATTTCCACTGATAAGACTTCCTGAACTTGTAAAGTTGTCCGTTACAGTATTCCCATTATATAATGTTACTGTAATATTCTCCAGTACGCTTACTCCAAGAAGGTTTCCTGCTTTTTCCACTGTAAATCCAGCCATCGTATTCGCAGGAAGTGTAGTACTACTGCTTACTGTAGCATATGCAGAGAAGATACTGAAGATAGATGCAGCCGGAATTGTTGCAGTAGCATAATTAGAAGGATTGTTATCCACAATTGCTTCAGGATTTGTCATTTTAGCCAAAATAAGACCAAGGAATCCAGGCCCTGATGTCCAGCTTGATCCCGTTACCAGATTTCCTGGTACTGCTGATCCACTGGTCTGAATTTTATCATCACATTCACAAGAGATCGGCTCTTCAAAAGCATAATACACTTTAAGCGCTCCAAGATTAAATCCTACCGTCTGAGTAATTTTTAATCTTACTTCATTAAAAGGCTTAGTAGTTGTTAAAGTTACTTTCTGTTTTCCAGAACCGTATCCAAGAACTTTAATATTAATCAATCCACCACCATCAGACAACTGCTTAGAATCCTGAAGCTGTCCGAATAAGTAAGTTTCAATAGTGATATTCTTTAAAAATTCAGCGCTTAGTAATTTCCCCTGATCATCAGGCTCAATGACAAATCCAGTTCTGTTTCCTGCAGGGTATACCTGGTTTTTATCTAAAACTCCCACTGAGTAAGATCCCAACAATCCAATTGGAAGAACAACTTTTCCAAATGAATTTTTATTTCCATCCCCTATATTTTCTTTGTTCTGAACGTAAGAAAGCGGAGCAAGAAAACTACTGCTTCCCGATACATTACCATCCACCCCACTTCCTGCAATGATATCATCACAAATACCATTGTTATCAACAGGTACTCTTGCCGGATCAAATGCAAATGCATAATACACATTCATAGCACTGAATACAGAAAGAACATTGGTCTGATACAATCTCACTTCATCAAACTCCTTAGAAGTTTTAAAATGTAAAAAGATTCTGTTCTTGCTTCCTCCGAATGCCGGCACCGATAAAAGGGTACTGCTGGAAGTAGTTTCCTGAAGCACTCCGTTTCTATAGGTGCTGATTCTTAAAGAACTTAAAAGATCAATCGTAATAAAGCTTGTCCCAAGATCCACATTAAATCCGGTAATATATCCTGCCGGGTAAGCTGTATTTTTGTTTTTTACGGAAATTCCGTTGCCACTTATCAAAGAAGCAAAGTTTCCCATATTTACACTATTATCCAGATTAGCATCTACCACCGGATTCATACTTCCGTTATAACATGCTAAACAGATTCCGGAGTTATTTACCGGTTTTGCTTCTACGCCCATCCCGCGGATCGGCTCGTAGCCCTGCTGTGCAAATGCTACAGCTGACATCACTAATGTCATGAGCACTGCGGTCAGTTTCTCGAATAATTTTTTGGTCATTTTTTAATTTTATAAGGTTTGTGTTTATTATGAATTAGTATAAAGCTTTCCATGATGTACCATTACATCCTTCATGTACTCTAGCTGTAGAATTGTACCGGATTGCTCCTTCTTCTTTACCTGAGCAGGCAGTTCCGGATGTAGCAATACCTTTCAGCTGAAGTGCTGCTCCTGTTGCGGTGTCAGCAGTAGGTACCATGTTAATTCCTACAATTGTATCCGTTCCGTTCGTTACATTAAAAAAAGCATGTGATTTATTAGCAAATACTGTTTGTCCAGAACCTGCTGTTCCAGAAAAACCAATAGCCAGGGCCTGCCCTCCGGTAGCCGAACTTGCAGAACCCACTGCCATACTGTTTAAATCTACTGTATTGCCACTACCTATAGCAATTCCCCCTTTATTGGTATGTAGGTTCCCCAATGTGAGTCCTGCCACACCAGTAACTGTATTTGTATTTCCAAATACAAGATGATTGGCTCCCGATGCGCTATTAGAATTTCCAATAATTTTTGCGCCATTGGTTGCTGAATTATTAGCCCCAATGGCTATCGCTGGAAAATTAGCAGTTGCAGCAGTTGCAGTATTATTTCTTCCGATAGCAACATTTGATGATGTTGAATTAATCGTATTATTTGATCCCCATGAAAAAGCGGCATAAGATCCTGTTGCATTATTAGAATTCCCACCTTGCAGTGTTCCGTTTACATCCAGTATTCCTTTTACATTTTTTTGAGTGGCCAGTACCAGATTCTGCCCGTCACTTGTTCCCAGATAGTTTCCTGTAGAAATATTTGTTCCTAATGTTGCAGAAGTAGCCACTGTACCACTGTTTCCTACTGTGCGCCAATCTGCATTTAAATTCCCCCATTTTGTTCCATCGAAATAATAGTAACCAGGCGTTATGACATCTACAGTTTGTCCTGTAGGTGCAGTTTCTGCTGAAGTTACATATACAATCGCTCCAGTCTGGGCAGCTGTATAGCTTTTAGCATTCAGCTGTACTCCAGTAATTCTAGGAGCAATAATACCATCCAGTTTATTTTTATCCGATGGAAAACCCACCACATCAAGGCTAGCTTGCGGTTGTGGACTGTTAATCCCTACCTGTGCGAAAATAGAAACTCCGACAGATAGAAGTGCTAATGTGAATAATTTGCTTTTCATTCTTAGTTGATATTTGTTGTGTTTATTTTGGTATAAAAAGACAATCCTTTAGCCCTTCATTTAAAATAATATAAATGAATAATGAGAATTCCGGCTTGGGATCGTAAAAATTTCAGAAGTACTACTGTATAGTAATGACGGTAAGTTTATCAGGAATTTTAATAATAAACTTAAAACCATCGACTAATTTAAAAGAGTTCATATCAAAAGTCTTTACCATTTCAAATATTGCGACAGGATTGGTATGATGGACCGGATTGGCCCACCTCCATTTATTCCAGTCAGAAGTAAACTTTAAATTCTTCACAGAGAATAACACAAAGTTCTGGTCATTCACAAATGGAATATTGCCGGGTAAAACAGCATCTTGAAAGTTATCATTAATTTTTAAATGATGGGCAGATCTGCAACTCACAGAATTGATTGATTTCTGTGAAAAAATATCAGATAAATGCAGGTAAAAATCAGAATCGGTTATATCCGCACGATGAAACAATTCAGGCTTGCTCACCGTAGAAGATATAATCCTCGCATTTAGTCTTCCTATAGTCGACAGCAGCAATAGAAATGCTATTTGACCATAGGAAAGAAAATAATTTCTATCCAATTATGTTGTGTTTTCGTTGATGCAAATATAGTATTTTTTCAATTAAAACAATGTTTTAATAAAAAAAATACAACAAAAATATTCATTTAACATAATTAAATTATTTTATTATGTTAATTTTTACGAAATGATCAATCATAATAAAATATTAAACTATACATATCAATAATATTGCAATACACATATAGATAAAGTGCAAAATAGATTCAAATAAGATCAAAAAAAAGCCTGAGCAAATGCTCAGGCTTCTTATATTTATTATAAAATTGAAATTATTTCAATTCTACTTCAGCACCAGCTTCTTCTAATTGCTTCTTAAGAGCTTCAGCTTCGTCTTTAGAAACACCTTCTTTGATTGCAGAAGGAGCACCATCTACGATATCTTTAGCTTCTTTAAGACCAGCACCAGTTAAATCTTTTACTAATTTAACGATAGCTAATTTAGAAGCACCTGCAGACTTAAGAATTACGTCGAATTCAGTCTTTTCTTCAGCAGCTTCACCTGCACCACCTGCAGCAACTACTACAGCAGCAGCAGCTGGCTCAATTCCGTACTCATCCTTAAGGATAGTAGCTAATTCGTTTACGTCTTTTACAGTTAGGTTTACTAGCGTTTCAGCTAAATTTTTTAAATCTGACATTGTTGTAATGTTTTTGTTGATTATTTATTTAATTTTTTGAGTATAATTATTCAGCACTTGTTTCTTCAGTGCTTTCTGCAGCAGCTTCTGGAGCTTCAGCAGCAGGAGTTTCTTCTACTACAGGAGCAGCTTCTTCAGCTTTAGCTTCTACAGTTTCAGGTTTGTTTTGAAGAGCAGAAACAACTCTCTGGATTGGAGACTGAAGTAATCCGATGATTTCACCGATCATTTCTTCTCTAGACTTGATATTAGCTAACACGTCTAGGTTGTTGTCACCAATATAGAAAGCTTCTTGAACAAAAGCAGACTTTAAAGCTGGCTTTTCTTCTTTCTTTCTGAATCCTTGGATAAGTTTCGCAGGAGCGTTTGCTGTATCAGCAATCATTAACGCTGAGTTTCCTTTGAAAGATGGGAACATTTCAGAGTAATCTACTCCTTCAATTTGCTCCATCGCTTTTTGTAAAAGTGTATTTTTTACAACTTTCACTTTGATGTTTTGCTTGAAAGCCTGTCTTCTGAAATCTGAAGATTTACCAGCGTTCAAACCATCTAAATCTGCTACGTATACTACTTTTGCATCCTGAAGCAAATCTTTGATCTCTTGTATTGCTACAACTTTTTGGTCTTTTGTCATTGTCTTAAGGATTATTATTAGTTAACAGATTTAGTATCAATTGCAATACCTGGGCTCATTGTAGAAGACAAATAGATAGACTTCACATAAGTTCCTTTAGCAGCAGTTGGCTTCATTTTGATCAAAGTAGAGATCAATTCCTGAGCATTTTCCTTGATTTTAGCAGCATCGAAAGATACTTTACCAATACCAGCGTGGATAATACCGTATTTGTCTACTTTAAAGTCAATTTTACCAGCTTTTACTTCAGTTACTGCTTTACCAATTTCCATTGTTACAGTTCCTGATTTAGGGTTTGGCATTAAACCTCTTGGACCTAATACTCTACCTAATGGACCTAATTTACCCATTACAGCTGGCATAGTAACGATAACGTCAACATCTGTCCAACCATCTTTGATTTTTTGTAAATATTCGTCAAGACCTACATAGTCAGCACCAGCAGCTTTAGCTTCTGCTTCTTTATCTGGAGTTACTAAAGCCAAAACTTTAACATCTTTACCAGTACCATGAGGAAGAGATACAACACCTCTTACCATTTGGTTTGCTTTTCTTGGGTCTACACCTAATCTTACAGCGATATCTACTGAAGCATCAAACTTTGTAGTGTTCACTTCTTTTACAAGAGCTGAACCTTCTTCAAGGTTATAGATTCTTCCTTTTTCTACTTTGCTTAAAGCTTCCTTTTGCTTTTTAGTCAATTTTGCCATTTTCTAATAGTATTAAGCGTTAAAAGTTGGTTTAGTTCCTGTTACTCTTAATCCCATAGATCTTGCAGTACCTGCAACCATAGAAACAGCAGAATCCATTGTAAAACAGTTAAGATCCGCCATTTTATCTTCAGCGATTTTCTTTACTTGTTCCCAATTTACAGAACCTACTTTGTTTCTGTTTGGTTCACCAGAACCTCCCTTGATTTTAGCTGCATCCATTAACTGGATCGCTGCAGGTGGAGTTTTAATAACGAATTCAAAAGATTTGTCTTCGTATACTGTAATTACTACAGGTAAAACTTGCCCTGGCTTATCTTGGGTTCTTCCGTTAAATTGCTTACAAAACTCCATGATGTTCACACCTGCAGAACCCAATGCTGGACCTACTGGTGGAGAAGGGTTAGCTGCGCCACCTTTCACCTGAAGCTTTACCATTTTAAAGACTTTCTTAGCCATTGTTTGTTTTTTAAATTTGAATAATTAATGAGTTTGGAAGCATTTATTATTCAGCAGATTATCGCACTCACTTATGATAAGTCTGCTTTTTGGACTGCAAAAGTATAAAATATTTTTGAAACTACAAACGGATATTGCTGATTTTTAAAAAGTTTAGAAAAAAAAATAATATCCTAGAGCTCTACCTCTCCTGACCTTCTTTCTATTCCACGAAACATTCTGCTGATACAAAGACTTCTTCTTTAATCTTATTATTACAATTATAGAATCCTTACTTCTTGATAAATTTTATGCTTTTTTCTTTTACCTTTATATGATAGATTCCTTTTATAAGATTTTTGACATCAATTTCCCCCTGCTTCATACGTCCTGATTTTATCAATTGTCCAACGGCATTATAAATGCTAAAATCCTGATCTTTCATTCCATCAATATGAATAAAATCCACCGCAGGATTCGGATATAATCTGATATTGGAATTATTATTGGAAATTTCATGAGTTCCCATCGTACCATTAGGTAACATCAGATTCTGTGCATAGATACCAGACAAGTTAGTCTCGGTATTTTTGGTTTCCTGAAATACAACGACTCCCTGCCCATTAATAGGTTTTAATACGGAAATATATCCTTTAGAAGCCTCAAAAGTTGCTACAGGAAGATAATGTTGTGGCCATTCAAAATCGCCATTGCTATCCAGTAGAACAGCATTTAAAGATATATTGAGCGCAGTTCCTACTTTTTTCTGTACAACAAAATAAGGCTTATCATTTACCAGCTGCAGACCATCATAATGGAACATAGACATATTATCTACAGCAAAAACCTGTTTTGCATTATCAGTAAATAATCTTGCTCCGGTATTTTTATCAAACTTCTGTACAAATTCACCATTGTCTCCCTGAGATGAAGAACTGTAATTGGCAATGGACCATATATAAGAAGACCCTGGTGTAAAAGCAATTTTCATATCTTTTTCAAAATAAGTCTGATGAGTATCAAAGTCTACCCCAAAAATGCCCCATGGAAGGCTACTATCGGGATTGATTCTTTGAAGATACCCGTCAAATCGCATATTTTCACCAGTACTGTATCCGTAGTATACCACATTACTATCTACGACTCCGCTATATTTTGCATTATAGGCTGTAGATTTAGTCGTGATCTGTTTAGCTGTATCCCATAATAGCCCTCCGCTGATAAGGTTTAACTTTTGAGCGAACAGGTAACTTGTGGTTCCAAAAGACATTTGTTTGTGGAAAATAATTTCACATTCATCTCCTTTGAGTTTAAAAAGATCAGCCGGGACTGTATTCTTAGTATTATCATCAGAAACAATCTGAGCCGGACTTGTCCATACCGGCTGCCCTGAAGCATTAAATCGTTGTACTTTAGTATGCTTCTGGCTAGGTGGAAAATATCCGACAATAATATCTCCTTCAGGCAATGGCAGAATAGTCGGAAGATATCCTTCCCCAAGACTGATCCCGTTTGGCCATATGGAAGTTCCCTGTGGGGTAATTTTAAAAACATAACCAGGATTTCCACCTCCTGTTCCTGTAACTCCAATATACAGATTATCTGACGAGTCTACTGCTGTTTTTTCCATAACAGTATAGGTACTCATCGGAATTTGGTCACTTACTTTGATTCCTTCCGGCCCCAGCTGCTTATTTCCGGCCTGATCCAGAATCTGGACCCATAATTCATAGTTTACCGGTGCGGAAACCCGTTTCCAGTATCCGATGTAAGTTTTCCCATCACTTGTAGTAGCAGCAAAGGAAGATCCCCCTCCATTCGCTACCAAAAAATTCTGATCCAATACAGGATTCCATTGTGCCTTTCCCGGAGAATATATTGAAAGAGCAATAAAAAGAATAAGTAACTTTTTCATAGTGGTATTGTTTTAAATAGGAGACAAAGGAATGCATTGCCACTCAACCTATATAAAAATACCACACACAATTACCACTTATAAGGAAAAAAACACCACATCATTTCCACACACATAATAGCAATATACTAAATACCAATACATTATAATTCATTTAAATATTGAGCAAGGTCTTCTTTGGTATTGGTAAGATTCATTTTTTTCCTCAGGCGTGTTCTCGAATTTTCAATTGTTTTTGGGGTTACATTCAGCAGATTTGAAATTTCTTTTGTAGACAATTTAAGCTTCAGCATAGCTGCCAGCCGTTTATCGTAGTTGGTAAGCCCGGGATGTTTGCGATCCAGATTTTCGTAAAACGATTCATGGATATTCAGAAAATGGTATTCAAAATCTCCCCATGAGTCGTGTTTAGTATTCAGCTTAATTTCGTTGATAATCCTGGAAACCTCATTGATCTCACTGTCTTTAAGCTTAGTTTTCAAAACATTGACCTGTTCCAGAAGAGATTTAAAAATTTCTTCTATTTTAGATTGTTCCATAGATTTATATACCAACATTTTTTCTTTCATCTGATTATCTATTTCCAGCTGCTTCTCACGGTTTTCAATCAGTTTCTTTTCTAAGCGGAGTTTTTCAGCCTTGTTTCTGAAATTAATAAGCAGCAAAATACTGATTGCTACGACCAGCAGAAGAATAATGACCATCACTACATACAGCATATTCTTTCTATCCTGCTCTATTTTGTCTATTCTTTTCTGCAGTTCATAATCATGTCTTACTTTTAAACGCTCTACATTCACTGCTTTTTCCTCTACGTTCAGCAATTCCCGTATAGAGTCATATTTTTTAAAAGTTTCTACAGAGTTTTTATAGTCTTTATTGAGCTGGTAAGCCTTATATAAAGTTCTTAAATAATTTGTATTATCAAAGCTGATGGCATTGGGGACAATATGGTTTCCCACATTTCCGGCATACTGTAAGGCTTTTTCAGGATTTTCTGTTTCAATATAGAAATTGGCAAGGTTATAATTAACCTGATAGTTGGATTTATGATCTTCAATCTTATTATTTTTCACAATAGCTTCTGCTTCTAAAAGATACTCTTCTGCCTTAGCATTGTTACCTTCCAGAAAATTAAGTTTCCCCAAATTTGAGAAGACAAATGCTTTGATAACAGGATTATTATATGTTTTAAAAGCCACCAATGCTTTTTCAAAGTAATATCTTGATGAATCCAGTTTGGATAATACCAGATAAGCATTTCCCAAATTATTGAGAAGCTTAATGGTTTCTGTTTCCTGTTTTTGCTTCTGATAAAATCCTAAAAGTTTCTTGTAATAAGAAATAGCCCGCCTGGTATCGTTAAGCTGTGAGTAAGTATAAGCAAAAATACCATCTATTTTAGCCATTTTCCCTTCATCTTTATCCAAAAACAGATGATAAGCTTTGTTGGAATAATCCAGCGCCAGATCAAAATAATTTACATCACTGTAAATTTTTGCAGCTTCGATATAAAAGTCTCCTAAATCACGTTCATCAACTTTTTTTCTTGCCTGCTGTATATTAAACTCTGCCTTTTTCCAGTCTTTAAATTTCAGCCCATTGGCAGTATTCATATATTGCTCATACTCTTTTCTGTTCTGCCCCAAACACAGCGCTACTGAAAACAGTAATAATAATATAGAAGGTATTCGTTTTCCCATTTCAATATAATTCCATATAAAATTATAAAATCATTTGAAAAAGCAATAAACAATATTCAACTACACCTGATAAATTGACAAAACATTCATTATATAACTGTAAAAATATCAAAATAAAAAACCAGACTCTTATTCAAAAGTCTGGTTTCTTAATCAACTAAGTTTTTATTGTATTAAAAACCTGATGGTTTATTAATTGTTTGAGCAGAACCATCAGTTCCACCAAGATTAGCATTAACCTCATTGATATTATGCTTTGTAATCAATCTTTTATAGGCCATCAGATAAAGATCAACAGTAAAATCATTATAAGTTCTTGATGGTCCCGCAGAAGTGTTGGCAATAATTCTGCTATCAGTAAATCTGGCTTTGATATGCCATGTTCCATTACTTTTGAACGCAGTTACATCAGGTGATCCCTGTTTGTTGTCATTAACTCCGTTATCACCATAATCAAGCATTACATTGGTATTTCCATTGCTAAGCTTGAAAGAATAGTTATGAAGTACAACCAGAAAGTTATTGGCATCAATTTTTGTATCATAATCAGCAATTCCTTGTCCCGAAACTCCTGTCAGCGTAAGCTTGATATAATTGAATAGTCCGCTGCTTTCCAGATTCGGATCATATAGCTGTAATGCATTTTCTGATGTGGCCAGAAAACTTCCCCCTGTCATGGTAGGTTCTCCCGGATTTCTGAGATATAAAGAATTGGTATGAGTCTTTCCGTTTACATCAAGTGTCTCTGTAGGGTTATCTGTCTTGATTCCTACTTTTCCGGTCTGGGCATTCAGAAAGATCCCCAGTCCTATCATCATTGTAATATAAATTTGTCTTATCATGTTTTATTATTGAAGCCCAAGAGGCGTGTTGGTAGATACTCCGGTAAAAGACGCCGAAGCTGAGACAGAACCAGCAAATGTTCCCCAGTCTTTTACCAGAGATTTTTCAAATACATTTAAAGTAAGTGTCCATGTCCCGCTTTGTGCAGATACAGTACCCGCTCCCTTAAAACTAAGATTAACGGCCTGATAATTTTTCCCGTTTTTTTGTATTTTGGTTACTTCTGTAGAATACGCCCCGTACAGTCTTGAAGTAGAGGTTGTAGTAGCAGAAACAGCATCAGTGAAAACAGCACCAGTAATAGCTACAACATATTTATCTGCATCCAGCCCTGTATTCAGGTTAATTACTTCGTCCTGCTTTACGTTTTTCAGCACTACATTATACATATTTACCGGAGCTACGTTACGAAGTGTAATATCAAGCAGCTTCACTTTCCCTACAGGAGAAGAATCCTTAGAACGGGTAAGCAGTAAATAGTTCCCTCTTGCCGTTACATTTTCAGTATCGATAAGATAAGATTCTACTAAAGTTTCTCCTTCTACATCCAAAGTTCCCTTTGGGTTGGCAGTATTAATTCCGATTTGTGCCTTTACTCCCAATGAAGCAATAGTCACAAAGAATAACGTTATCATTTTTTTCATTGTCATGTTTTATTGAATTAAAGGAGCAGCAGCGGCACCTGTTGTAGAGTTTCTAAGGGACTGAGTTGAGTTAAATTCTTTTGCGTAAGATCTGTCATATACCAATAAATTAAGCGTCCATTCTCCTGTTGGCAACGTAGACGTGGGAGAAAAACCTTCATAGTCAGCTTTTAATTTCCAGGTAGTACCTGTTGAATAAGCAAATATCTGAGGAACCGGAGTCAGCCAGTCTGCGGTATTGGTTCTTACAGGCTGGGTAAATCCGAAGGAAGAGATTACTACCAGAAATTTTTTAGAATTAATTTTGGTATCAAACTCTTTTACCCAGTCTTTATCTGAAGGATCACAGGTAATTTTAAACTGTATAATATTGATGGGTGCCGGCGAATTGGGTACAAAAGAATCATTGTACGCCGTAATTTTATTTTCAGGAGCAGGAGATTTGATAATAAAAGTATAATTTTCATCAGTGCCCAGTTTTTCCATTGGCTTTTTGAAAACAATACCTGAAGTTTTCATCGTACCGTTCACCGTAAGCTCCTTTTCCGGGTTTGAAGTATTTATACCAACTTGAGCATTTAATAATACTGCTGAACCTAATAAAAGGATCATCGAAGTAATTTTTGTCATTGTGCGTTATGTGTTTGCTAAGATTTCCATTCCTCCCACATCTCATGAATCACATTTAAGATTTTCGGTTTAAAACACAAAATATACTGCGCATCTGTAAACAGTGCACGTATGAGAAAAACAATAAGTTTTATGGGCTGATTGATGAATAACTTACAAGAAGCATGCCATCAAAATAGAATTAACCTTTGAAAACACCTTTAAATAAAGGAAAAAATACCTATTATCCCATAAAAGTGAGTATTGAATTCTGGTAAAGTCCTTAATAGAAACGGCTAACGTGAATCATATTTTGTGTTTTTAATAAAATAATCCATTAAAATTTATAAAAAATAAAATTATACAGATAAAAAATGATAGTTTTTTATTAATATTAAAATATTTTAGAAAAAAGTATAGTTGAAAGACTTTAAAATTAGCTCCATATTATTCATTAAATGGATCAATATCGGGTTTTGCCAGACCAATGGATGAATACTTTATCTGATAAGTAGGCTAGGATCTCCGCTTCTATTGAAAGGTTAATATCAAGTATCCGATAATCCAGAGCTAATAGCCAATTATTACAGTTTCTCAGAAATAATAGAATAAAGACTGATCTTTACATTCAATCCTCATTAACAATCATATTTCTGATCCTTAAATGGGGATGTTATAAAATGAAAAAAGACCGCTTAAAAGCAGTCTTTTTTATATTATGTAAGTAATTATTATACTTTTTCTACTTGCATGTAGCTAAGCTCCATTGGAGTTTTTCTACCGAAGATCAATACAGAAACTTCAATTTTCTTTTTATCTTCAAGAATCTTCTCAACTGTACCATTGAATCCGTTGAAAGGACCATCGATCACTTTTACGTTTTCACCTACTACATATGGAATCTCAACATCACTTGCGAATTCTGAAAGTTCATCCATTCTTCCAAGCATTCTGTTCACCTCAGATTTTCTCATTGGAACAGGATCTCCACCTTTTGTTAGACTTAAGAAAGAAATAACACCAGGGATGTTTTTGATAACGTGAGGAATTTCCCCCATCAGTTCAGCTTCAATCATCAAGTATCCAGGATAGTAAGGCTTTTCTTTAGGAACTTTCTTACCGTTTCTAATTTGAATAACCTTTTCCATAGGAATAACCACCTGAGTAACGTACTGCTCAAACCCTAAACGTTTGATTTCTGTCTCAATATAGTTTTTCACTTTATTTTCCTGTCCGCTGATTGCTTTCAGCACATACCATTTCAATTCGCTCATTATGGGAAAATACTTTAATTAGTTGAACAAGTTGATTAGCATTCCAATGATGTTGCTGATTGCTTTTGAAAACAATTCATCAACTCCAAAAGTAAATAAAGCCAAGATCACTGTCGCAATAGTCACTACAATTGTAGACGACTGAAGGTCAGCCCATTTTGGCCATTCAACTTTATGTCTGAATTCGTTATAAGAACCTTTTAAAAAATCAACAAATGAACTCATAATTTATATTTGCACGGGCACAAGGATTCGAACCCTGATCAACGGTTTTGGAGACCGGTATCCTACCATTGGACGATGCCCGTAGTTAAAAAAGCTTCCGAGAGTTTCCTTTCGGAAGCTTTATTTATTTTAAGATGATTAGTCTAAGATTTCAGTAACCTGACCTGAACCAACTGTTCTACCTCCTTCTCTGATCGCGAATCTAAGACCCTCGTTAAGAGCGATTGGTTGTAACAATTCTACAGTGATTTCTAAGTTATCACCAGGCATTACCATTTCTACACCTTCTGGTAAGAAGATTTCACCTGTAACGTCAGTAGTTCTTACGTAGAACTGAGGACGGTATTTGTTGTGGAATGGAGTGTGACGTCCACCTTCTTCTTTAGAAAGGATATAAACAGATGCTTTGAATTTTTTGTGTGGCTTCACAGAATCTTTCTTAGCGATAACCATACCTCTCTTGATGTCAGTTTTTTCAATACCTCTCAACAATAGACCAACGTTATCACCAGCTTCACCTCTGTCTAGGATTTTTCTGAACATCTCAACTCCTGTAATAGTAGAAGTTAATTTTTCTTCACCCATACCAACGATATCAACTGGATCTCCAGTGTTGATAACACCAGCTTCGATTCTACCAGTTGCTACAGTACCTCTACCTGTAATAGAGAATACGTCTTCAATTGGCATCAAGAATGGCTTATCAGTATCTCTTACTGGCTCGTCAATCCACTCATCAACTGCATCCATTAATGCTTCAACAGTTTTGAACCACTTATCTTCTGAGTCACCGTTAGTAGCTGCAGTAAGTGCTCCAAGAGCTGAACCTTGGATTACTGGAGAGTTATCTCCATCAAAGTCATAAGTAGCTAATAGATCTCTAAGTTCCATTTCAACAAGCTCTAACAATTCTGGATCATCCACCATGTCAACTTTGTTCATGAAAACAACGATCTTAGGTACGTTTACCTGACGGCAAAGTAGGATATGTTCTCTAGTTTGAGGCATTGGACCATCAGTTGCAGCACATACTACGATAGCTCCATCCATCTGAGCAGCACCAGTTACCATGTTCTTAACATAGTCGGCGTGACCTGGACAGTCAACGTGAGCATAGTGTCTTTTTACAGTTTCGTACTCGATGTGAGCAGTATTGATAGTGATCCCTCTTTCTTTTTCTTCTGGAGCAGAGTCAATTGCAGAGAAGTCTTTTTTCTCAGCAAGACCTTTGCTAGCTAATACAGCAGAAATAGCAGCTGTAAGAGTAGTTTTACCATGGTCAACGTGACCAATAGTACCAATGTTCAAGTGTGGTTTGTTACGATTAAACGTTTCCTTTGCCATGATTTAAAATTATTTATTTATTGTTTTTCAAATTTTCGGTGTGCAAATATAATGAATTTTTAGATACCAAAAACTTTTTATTCAAAAAACTTTCAATATTCTTATCCAATGAAGGACAAACCTTATATTTCAACGTATTGAGACTGCAAATTTACACATTTTTCCGGATTGAAAAAAACTTTCTGGAACCTTTTACAACCACTTTCATGAAAGAGCCTGAAATACAGAATATTTCAGGCTCAATTAATATATAAAATGAAAGATAAATCAGGCTTGACTTAGCCTTTTAGTCCTGTTAAAAATCCAGAAAATAATAGGAAATATAAGCAGGGTAAGCACAGTAGCAGTGATAAGCCCACCAATAATTACAATGGCAAGAGGCTTTTGAGATTCTGAACCAATCCCAGTAGATAAGGCTGCCGGCATTAATCCTATAGACGCCATCAGAGCGGTCATAATGACTGGTCTGGTTCTGGATTTTACTCCACTTAATATCGCATTATCTATATCCAGTCCGTTTTTAACATTCTGATGGAATTCCGTAATCAAAATCACTCCGTTCTGTATACAGATTCCCAGAAGTGCGATCATTCCTACTCCTGCGGAAATTCCAAAATTCATTCCGGTAACATGTAGGGCAATAATCCCTCCAATCAGAGCAAATGGAACATTCGCTAAAACCAGAAGAGAATCTTTCATATTTCCAAACAGGATAAACAGAAGGAAGAAGATCATCAGAATACTTACCGGAACCACCTGGGCCAATCGGTGTGAAGCACGCTGTTGGTTTTCGAACTGTCCTGTCCAGCCTAAGGAATATCCATCCGGAAGTTCAACCGCTGCCACTTTTTTCTGAGCATCAGCGATGGTACTTCCCAAATCACGATCCCTGATTGAGAATTTCACTCCGATATATCTTTTAATATTATCCCTGTAGATAAATGCAGCTCCATTATCTTTAACGATAGTACTGATTTCTTTTAAAGGAATTTTTGCTCCGTCCTGAGTAGGAACCATCAAAGCGGCAATATCATTCTCATTGGTTCTGTATTCCTGGGAGTAACGAAGACGGATCGGGAATTTTCTTTCTCCATCAAACATTTCAGAAGCCGTTTTTCCTCCAAAGGCCATTTCCAGTACCGCCTGCGCATCAGCTGGCATTACTCCATAAGCTGCCATTTTATCTCTGTCCAGTACCACACTTACCTCAGGCTGACCGATATTTTTAATAATACCCGGATCTTTTACTCCTTCAACGTCTTTAATTTTTGCTAAAACCTCATTCGCTAATTTGTCTAAGGTTTCTAAATTATCTCCATAAATTTTAATTCCGTTCTCAGCTTTAAAGCCAGCTACTGCTTCTGCCACGTTATCTGAAATCGGCTGGGAATAATTGAACGTGATCCCTTGATAGTTTCTCAGCTTCTGGTCTATTTCATTGATGAGTTCATCATAAGTGATCTTCCGTTTCCATTCTTCTCTTGGTTTAAGGTTTACAGCAAACTGTACGAAACCGAATCCGTTCGGGTCTGTTCCGTCATTACTTCTCCCCGTCTGTGCCAGTACATCTGTTACTTCAGAGAAACTCATGATATCCTTTTTCAAAAGATCTGCAGTTTTCAGCGACTCTTTTAATGATGAACTCATTGGCATTTCGGCAGTGATCCAAAGTGAACCTTCATTCAGCTGAGGCAGGAATTCTGTTCCTAAAAATTTTCCGGAGAATAAGGTAACTGCCAGAAATGAGATGGCTACGATCATACTCGTTCTTTTATGCTTAAAGGTTAAATTAAAACCTTTCAAAACGATTCTGTCCCAGAAATTCACAAACGGATTATTTTTTTCTTTTACATTTTTATTTAAAAGAATATGGGAAAGTACAGGAACGAGTGTTAAAGTAAATATCAATGCTCCTATCAATGCAAACCCTAAAGTAAAGGCTAAAGGTGAGAACATCTTACCTTCCACTTTCTGGAATGAGAAAATGGGAATCAGAGAGGTAATAATAATCAGCTTTGAGAAGAAAATTGCTTTACCCAAACCTGTACCCGTCTGCTTAATCCAGCCTCCTTTCGCTAATTTATTGAATTTCTCCTTTCCGTATTTATGTGCTTTATGGTCGAGCATTACAAAGAGTCCTTCTACCATGACGACAGCTCCGTCAATGATAATTCCAAAGTCTACAGCTCCCAGAGAAAGCAGATTGGCACTCATTCCTGCCAGTTTTAAACATAAAAACGCAAATAATAGGGATAGAGGAATAATAATGGAAACAATCAATGTCGTTCTCCAGTCTGCCATAAAGATCAAAACGATCACCGTTACCAATATAATCCCTTCAATCAGGTTATGCATTACCGTTTTAGTCGTAAAATCCATCAGGTTATCCCTATCGTAGAAAGTCACCATTTTTACATCTTTCGGCAGGATTTTCTCGTTCAGTTCATTAATTTTAGCTTTTACCCCTATCAGAACTTCTCTTGGGTTCTCTCCTTTTCTCATCACAACAATTCCTTCTACAGTATCATCATGAGTATTCAAGGCCGCCTGCCCTACTCTAGGCATAGAGCTTTCATGTACTTCTGCTACATTTTTTACCAGAACTGGGTTTCCACTATCATTCTGAATGGTGATATTTCCGATATCTGCAATAGATTTTACCAACCCTATTCCTCTTACGACATACGCCTGTCCGTTTTTTTCAATGACATCTCCTCCGACATTCAGATTGCTCTTGGTAACAGCATCATATACCTGAAGAGGTGTCAGATTATATTTATCCAGTGCTCTGGGATCAATACTTAATTCAAATACTTTGTCCTGTCCTCCAAAAACATTGATATCCGCTACTCCGGGAACTCCTCTCAAAGCGCGGTCTATCACCCAGTTTTGCAGGGTAAGCAGTTTTCGGGAATCTTTTGTTTTACTTTCCAGGGTGTATCTGAAAATTTCTCCGGTTGGCCCGTAGGGTGGCTGTACTTCTGGATCTACCTCATCAGGAAGGCTAATGGTTCTTAATTGGTTATTGACCTGATTTCTGGCAAAAGTATCATCCACCCCATCATCAAACAGAATCTTAACAATGGAAAGACCAAACATAGTGGTACTTCTCACACTGGTTTTCTTCTGAACCGGGCTCATCGCCAATTCTATGGGAGTAGTAACAAAACGTTCTACTTCTTCTGCACTACGTCCGTTCCATTGGGTAATGATTACAATCTGAGTATTGGTAACATCCGGGAAAGCTTCAATAGGCATATTTTTGAAACTTATAAACCCGGCAATCGCCAAAATAGCAACCCAGATAAAGGTAAATGCTTTATTTTTTAATGAAAAAGCGATTATATTTTTTATGAATTTATTCATGATAGATACATTGATGACCTAAAAAAGCCGTTGAGAGAATTTATTTTAAATCATTACAATTTTCAGCTGTTCAGAGAACGGTATATCAACAATTGGTTGTTGGTTATTACTTCTTCTCCTTCTTTAAGGCCATCCACAATATAAGTAACATCACCTACCTGTTTCTGTACTTTCACTTCTCTCACCTTCACATCTGTTCTGGATTTAAAAACCACAACAAAACTTTTGTTATCATCAAAAATTACTGCTTTGGAAGGTACAGTCAGCATTGTATTGCTTTCCAGACTGGAAACTTTTATGGTGGCTTTACTGTCCGGGATCAACAGTCCATTGGCATTATCCAGTACTACTCTTGCCTGCATGGCATTGGTTTGCGGATCAATGATTTTAAATATTTTATCAATTTTTCCATCAAAAACCTTATCCGGGTAAGAGAGTGTAGATACCTGAGCTTTCATTCCAAGGCTTATTTTGTCAATATCGGACTCGTTAACGTTCATGATCGCCCATACATTGGTTGTATTAGCCACATCGAAGATATTTTCGCTTCGGTCACTTCTCAGCTGCATATCTTTATTGATACTCTTCTGAACAATATATCCGTTGATTGGCGCTACCACGCTGTATATATTTCCTGATTTTACGTTATAGACAGTACTTACGGCTGTAGCTCTCTGTAGCTGGTCCTGAGCTTTCTGCAGCTGGCTTTTTGCTTCCAGCACATCTCTTTCGGTATTCAGTTTCCCTTCATAGAGCTCTTTAGCAACCCTAAGATTATTTTTTGCGACGACAAGATCTGTTTTAGAATCGCTGACATCTTTTTGAATTTCTGCAAGCTCCGTACTTCTGATGGTGGCCAGTACCTGTCCTTTTTTCACATAATCCCCAAGTTCTACGTTTACACTCATCACATTTCCACCTACCAATGGATAGACATCTATATAACTGTTTTTGTCTGCAGAGATCTTCCCGTAAAAGCTATATTCATCTTCTATATTCTTCTGTTCAACCTTTGCCAGGGAAATGGAATTCAGCATGGTATTGCTGAGTTCAAAACCTTTTTTGGCCTGGTTATTTTTTTCTTCCTCTTTTTTTGAGCAGGCCATTAGCGATAAGACCATCAATACTGGAATAATATAAGTTTTCATTGTTTAATAGAAGATTTTCGTTTGTACTAATTGGTTAAGTTGTTCCGCCGCCTGCATAATTTCGTTTTTCATATCATAGATCTGAAGAGCAGTTTCCCGGTAGCTGTCCATAAAGTCTGTAAATTCGATAAGGTTTACATTTCCTTTTCTGAAATTGGTCATCATCCCGTTATAGACCAGATCCATATTCTGCAGATCCGTTGTTTTTATATCCAAAAGCTGATCGTATTGTGCTTTCCAGGTTTTATAAGCCGCCTGTACTTTAGTTTCAAGAGTGAGTTTCTGAAAATCTGCATTTTTTTGATTCTGCTGGATTGCATAGTTGGCTTTTTCCACATTTCCCTGATTCGCTCTCCATAAGGGCAAAGGAATTCCCAATGTTAGATTGGCTTCATTATTAAAGGTTCCTCCTGCCTGATCCCATGCTGCTCCCACATTAAGATCCGGCACATTCAATGATTTCTGCCACTGGGCGTACAGTTTGCTGTTATCAATTAATTTTAAGTTATATCGATAATCCGCATTATTTTCCAATGCCTTACTTTTCAGTTCTTCTTCACCTCCAAAAGGCTGGGCTCCTAATGCTTCTTTAGCTTCAGATTCAGGGATCAAAGGCTCTATGTCTTCTGAAATTCCTGTAAGAACTTTTAAGTTCTGCTCAAAGCCAAGAATATTTTTATTGATTTCAAGCTTGTCATGATTCAGCTGGATCACAAGACTCTGAAGTCTTACCGCATCTTTAAGGGATACATTCCCTTTTGCAGACTGTACACGATAGGCACTTAACAGGTCATTCATATACTCTAGTTGCTTATCGGTATTCTCAAGCTTTAATTTTTCGTAATAAAGATTAAAATAAGCAGTCCGGAGCTGGGCCCTCAGGTCAACAAGAAGCTGAGAAAACTGAAGCTGGGCAAGTTCTTTATTTGATTTTGCAAAGGCAATTTCATTTTTCTTTTTACCGCCCATATAAATTAATTGGGTAATTCCTGCTCCCTTTGAATGCCCTATATCAAAATTTTTTTTATCCTGAGGATTATAAGCATTAAACTGTCCACTCAATTGTGGCAATTCCCAGATTTTAGCCTGCAGAATATCAGCATCAGCCATATTGATGTTGTATTGTTCGGCGAGCAGCTGGAGATTGTTCTTCTGAAAGGCTTCTTCGCATTCCAAAAGAGACATTTGCTGTTGTGCCGCCATGAATGAGGAAACAGCCAGACACAGCACTGCAATTCTGTTCATTATTTTTTATTTTAAATTACAAAATTGCTTGGATGCGATTAAAAGAAACTTAAATGAGCCTTAAAAAAATATTAAAATCACTTTAGACAGGCCATTTCCGACAAGGTTAAATAAGATTAAAAGGACAATTTTTCTCCAGGTATTGAATTTTTATTTGAAATTTTAATCTGAAGTTTAACAAAAATTTGCAACTGTTTTGGGATAACAGCCTATCCGTAAAATTTATTTTTTAAAGATCACGGTGAAGGTATTCATATATTCTGTTGGAGATGAATAAATGATTCCCGCATCATGATATTCCAGAATTCGTTTAACAATTCTCAGCCCTAAGCCGGAACCGGAAATATTCTGGGCGTTATTTCCTCTTGTAAAGGCTTCAAATAATTTGGATTGTTCTTCTTCTGATATAGTGTCTCCATGAGAAGTTACATCAACACTCAGATGATCACTGGTCTCGGTTATCAAAACCTTTACTTCAGTAGTATCAGAATATACAGCAGCATTCTTGAATAAATTAATAAAAACAATCACCAATAACGATTGAATCCCACTGATGGTAAGAAAAGCATTTTCGGAAGGATCTTCGGTAATCAGAAAATCCAGTTTAAGATCAGGATAACTTTTCTCAACTGCATCAAATGCTTCAAAAATAACTTCATCAACTCTTACATCTTCATAAATGCTCTGAATGTTTTCTTTATCAAACTTTGTAAGTAACAACAGTGAATTCGTCAGATCAGATAATTGATAAACATCCCGCTGGATCTGCTGCAGAGAAGATAATGTTTTCGGAGAATGTTCTTCAAATTTAATCAGGTTTTCCAATTGAAAAGCCATTCTTGTGATAGGAGTCCGAATCTCATGGGAAGCACTTGCCGTAAAATCTTTTTGCGACTGGAATACATCATTAAGTCTTACGATCATTGTATTGAACGATTTTGCAAGAACGTTCACTTCATCATTAGATTCCTGCACAGGAATCTGAGTCGTTAATTTATGGGCCGTGACTTCTGAAATTTCCTGATTCAGATCTTCCAAAGGGCGAAGGAATTTTTCTACAAAATAATAGCTGAAAAAACCAATAAGAAGTGTACTCATTGCATAGGCAGCAATCAAGAGGTATTTCAGATACTTCAGCTTCGATTTTCCATTGGTATCAAAGGCACTGGTAAGAATGTAATAATCCTCCCCATTAATATTTCTCAGTGCTGCATAAATCTCCGGAACTGTTTTTTCTGTATAAATAATTTTCTTCTTATCCAGTTCCTTAAGCATAGTAGTATCCCAGGTAACATTCCGGTCTTTAATGGTACTGTAGATCAATTCTTTTTGCTCATTGAAAATTAAGATCTTTTCATTAAGGAGAATATTATCTGAGTTTTCATTGAAAAAAATAGGTGCTTCTTCTTCAAAATCTTTTGACTTTGAAATAAAATGCGTGGTAAATTCCAGCCTCTGTCTGAATCTTTCTTTAAACTCATCTCGCCTGAAATCATTAAAAGATAAATAAATAACAGCCATCACCATTCCAAAAAGTAATGAAAAGGCGATACTGATCGTTAAAGCTATCTTTCTTTTTAAGGACATTTATAGTGGGCTTAAGTAATATCCGAAACCAGAGCGGGTATGAATGAGTTTTATTTTAAAGTCTTTATCGATCTTTTTTCTTAGGAAATTGATGTACACTTCTACCGTATTGGTATTGGTATTAAAATTATGTTCCCATACGTGCTCAGTGATCTGTTGCTTGGAAACAGTTCTTCCCTGCGCTTCTGCCAAATACGCCAACAATTGGAATTCTTTTAAAGTAAGGGTGATTTCATTTCCGCCACGATACACTTTCTGTTCTGTTTTATTGATAATAAGGTCGTCTATTCTGATAATATCCTGATCGGAAGTATCAGATGGCATTTTCCGTCTCAATAAAGAATTAATTCTTAAAAGAAGTTCTTCAAACTGGAAAGGCTTTACCAGATAATCATCTGCAAGACGGGTAAAGGCATCCTTCTTATCCGAAATATCTCCATAAGCGGAAATGATAATGATGGGGGTGCTTTTATCAAAAGAACGGATCGTCTGACAGACATCCAGCCCGTTTATTTTGGGAACATTAATATCAAGCAGATACAGATCGTAGGAATTATTTTTTATCTGGCGAAGAAAGGTTTCTCCGTCATAAATTTTATCGCAGGTAAAATTATTGGATTCCAAAAACCGACAAAGCTCCGCAGAAAGAATGAGATCGTCTTCTAATAAAAGAATATTCATCAAAAATTATTTTACACGAATTTAACGAAAATTTTTATGATGGTTATGAATCAGTCTTAAAAGTTGCCGGATAATATTGTTTGTATTTATGGAATTTAATTTGATGCAAAGTTTATTAGCGCCTTACCTCATATTCTTAAGAAAAAAAGGAATGGAATCAATTTTATTGATTCTTGCCAAGCAAATTCATAGTCACGAAACTTCTACAGTTATAAAATAGCACTTCTTAGCTCTCTAAAATAAAACATTTGAATCATCTTTCTTTACAATGAAAAATAATCTGCTTCTTCAATGAAAAATATAGCTCTGTATTAATCCTCAAGTTTATGCCTGATTCAGAAAAATCAGAATGCAATTTAAAAGAACTACAATATAAATGTTTTTTCTCTCTAGATTACCTAAGCTTTTTGTATCACCTGAAGTTTTATACCGATCCGATCTTTTGTCTATTTTTAAACAAGCGTATAACTATTTTACTCTATCATCATCAGTATTTTTCTTAATCTGAATTTTGAGCAAAAAAAAATTCCCGAAAAAATTCGGGAAAATCGAGAGCCAACTACGGGACTTGAACCCGTGACCTCTTCCTTACCAAGGAAGCACTCTACCGCTGAGCTAAGTCGGCATCAACTAAAAAAATCACACTAAGTAGCATGATTTTTATTGAGCGGAAGACGGGGGTCGAACCCGCGACATTCAGCTTGGAAGGCTGACGCTCTACCAACTGAGCTACTTCCGCAATTTTGTTTCCAAAATTATTGGTAAACGCTTTGCAAAACTAAGAATTAATTTTTAATTCTGCAAACTTTTTTCTAATATAAAATATAGTGGGGAGAGCAGGATTCGAACCTACGAAGCCGAAGCAACTGAGTTACAGTCAGTCCCATTTAGCCACTCTGGAATCTCCCCAGATATTTTATATTAAATTGAGCCTCCAGAGGGATTCGAACCCACGACCCCGAGATTACAAATCACGTGCTCTGGCCAACTGAGCTATGGAGGCAATTTAACTTTTAGACTGAAAGCGATTGAGAAAATCTACTCTACGCATTTCAGTGTTAAAAAAATCAACTTTAAATATTGATTTTTGTGAGCGGAAGACGGGGGTCGAACCCGCGACATTCAGCTTGGAAGGCTGACGCTCTACCAACTGAGCTACTTCCGCAATTTTGTTTCCAAAACTATTGGTAAACGCTGTGCAAAACTAAGAATTAATTTTTAATCTTGCAAGTTTTTTTTCAAAAATATAAAGTGGGGAGAGCAGGATTCGAACCTACGAAGCCGAAGCAACTGAGTTACAGTCAGTCCCATTTAGCCACTCTGGAATCTCCCCAGATATTTTATATTTTATGAGCCTCCAGAGGGATTCGAACCCACGACCCCGAGATTACAAATCACGTGCTCTGGCCAACTGAGCTATGGAGGCAAAATAAAAAAGAATTCAAAAGATCGCTGTTCCTTTTTTGCGATTGCAAAGATAGAACGGATTTTTTGAATTCTCAAATATTTTATAAACTTTTTTTATTTTTTTTTCTATGCCATTTCTTTTTTCTTGATTAATAGCTTTTTAGCAGTATCAACGCAAAGGTCCAAACTTTCCTCAAAACTTGCACTTGTCTTTTTTACTACAATATCATCTCCCGGAACCGCTAAAATAATCTCAGCTGTTTTGTTAGCTTTATCAGCATTATTTTCTACTTTTAGAAATATTTTACACTCATGAATTTTATCATAGAATGTTTCTAGCTTGCTTACTTTTTTTTCGATGTGTGATTCTAGTGGTTCATGTGGAGTTAAACCAATTGATTGTACTGTGATCTTCATAATTCTTCTTTTTTTGATGCTCGAGGGTGAGCTTGATTAAACACTTTTTTCAATTGTTCAATATTAGCATTCGTATACACTTGAGTACTTGCAAGACTGGAATGCCCTAATATTTTTTTTACTTTGGAGATCTCCGCCCCATTATCCAATACGTGAGTAGCAAAGCTATGCCGAAGGATATGAGGACTTTTTTTTTCTTTCGTTGTTATAAGACTAAGGTACTTATTAACTACCACATAAACAAATTTTTCGTTGAGTTTTTTCCCCTTCTTATTGACAAAAAAATAGGTTTGATATTCTGCCTGCGGATTTCTTATTTTCAAATAATTTTTAAGAAGCTCAGACAACTCCCCGGAAATAGGAACTACCCTTTCTTTGTTTCCTTTTCCGATGATTTTTAATTCATTTCCATTTAAGTCAACATGTTCAAATACCAGGCCACAAAGTTCCGCTTTACGCATTCCTGTCTGATAAAGAACCTCCATAATAGATTTCTCCAATATATCATGCATTTGTCCAAAGACACGTTCATTAAGATCTTTCATTTCTTCTTCAGACATAGGGATCTGTTTTTCAGCATAAAACTTAAGAGAAGAGACTCCTTCCGTGGGAGAAATTTTTATTTCACCTATTTTTAATAGAAATAGATAAAAACTTCTAAGAGAAGATAATTTCCTATTGATACTTCTTTTTGAAATATTGTTTTCACTTAAATCAACAATAAAGTTTCTGATAATTTTTTTATCAGCTTTCGAAATATCTTCAGAAGATTCTGTTCGGAGATAGAAATGGGAAAAGTCGTCAAGGTCTTTTTTGTAGCTTGTAATCGTGTGAGGAGAGTACCTTTTTTCGAATTGTAGATATTCTAAAAACTTTTCCAGCATCATGGGATATAAAATAAAAATTCACTTCTCAAATATAAGAATTTAAGAAGTGAATTAATATGTGTTTAAGAAAAAATTCTTAAGCCTGCTCTTCCTTGCTAAGTGCTCTTTGCTTGTAAGCAGCTTTCAACTTAGATTGTCTCAAAGTTACAGAAGGCTTGATAAACGCTTGTCTAGATCTTAATTGACGAACTGTACCTGTTTTATCAAATTTTCTTTTGTATTTTTTTAAAGCTCTGTCGATGGATTCACCATCTTTAACTGGAATTATTAACATATTTTACATCTCATTTTGGATTGCAAAACTAAACATTTTTTCTTAAAACACAAAATTAAAAGCATTTTTATTTTCAACGACTCATGGAATTCCCTAATCCTCCATCCTTGATCAAACTAATAAGTTAAAGAATCCACCGAAACAAGTTATTAATTTAGAATAAAATTCTATTAAAAATATCTCAAACTTGAAAAACAACATAAAACACTAACTAACAGCGTTTTAAATAGGAAATAAGAATAGTAAATTTTATTTTGCAAAAAAACACACAAATGACTCGACACCTTTTTATTTCCTTAATTTTCTTCAGCAGTTTCGTATTTTCTCAGCAAAGAACTAAGATACCTCCACAGAAACCAGGTCCGGCCAGTATGAAAGCTGGCGCTTTTATAGATATTAACTCTGCTCCATATCCTGAGTCCAATTATGACATAACACAATTGGTAAAAGATGTACTTATTACAGGAGGATCTACATGTACTGGAGCTAATGTTAGCAATGTGATGGTATCTCCGAATTTGGCTGCCACCAACCAGAACAGAAGCTGGGGATACTTTAATAAGGCTACTACAAATTTCCCATTTGAAAAAGGTATAATGCTTTCAACCGGATTTGCCAGAAGAGCAGGAAATAATTTCCAGGCAGATTTAGGCGACAATCTCCCTTCCGGCGGAGATACAGATTTAGCAACAGCATTAGGAATTTCAAATTCAGATTTATTCAATGCCACTTTTATAGAATTTGATTTTGTTCCTTTATCCACTGAGGTATCATTTAAATATTTATTTGCTTCTACGGAATATCAGAGTAATTTTACATGTAATTTTACCGACGGTTTTGCTTTACTATTAAAAAAAGTGGGAGACCCTGCTTATACTAACCTTGCTGTCCTTCCTAATGGAGAACCTGTAAGTGTAACCAACATCATTCCTTCCCAGTTGTCTTGCGGGCCAAAGAATGTTCAATACTTTGGTGGATTGAATCCTTCACAAACTGTAACCAATTTTAAAGGCCGCACAATACCATTAACAGCAAAAGCTACTGTCATTCCCGGCCAGACCTATCATTTCAAAATAGTTCTAGCAGATTTTGGTGATTCTCTATTTGATTCCGGGGTATTCCTGGAAGCAGGTTCTTTTGATATCGGAGTCAAAATATTAGACCCTACAGGTGTTCAACCCCCCCCTTTCATCAACCTTTGTGATAACAAGTCACAAGTTCTTACTGCATCGGTTCAGGCCGGAAACCCTACTTATCAATGGTCATTCAACAACATTCCTATTCCAGCTGCCACCTCGGCAAGCCATACTGTAACACAGCCAGGAGTATACAGTGTACAAGTGATCCTACCTGGAAATGCATGTCCAGGGACAGCCAGTATCACCGTCACAACAGGTACATCTGCTACAGTACAAAATACTAAATTAACAACATGCTATACTTCCGGAAATGCTATATATAACTTAACCTCAGCACAATCTTCTATAAGTACAACACCAGGGGTTACATTTCACTATTATCAAAACCTATCTGATGCTAATTCCGGAAATACAAATACCATTGGTACCCCAACAGCCTATTCAAGTCCTGGAAATCAGACAATCTATGTATTGGTAAAAAATGGATTATGTAATAAGGTCGCAGAACTCAGTCTAGTCAAGGCCAATGAAATCATTACCACTATTACAGCTTCCACATCCACTATATGTTATGGACAGAGTGCAACACTAACCTCCAATCATCCCTCCGGCAACACCTGGTCTACTGGAGAAACCACCCAGTCAATTACCATCACAACATCCGGAGTCTACACTTTAACAAACAGCTTAGGAGAATGTACAGGCCAACCAGCTTCTGTAACCATCACCGCCGAAGCAGATCCTAACATACAGATAACCGGCAAACTCTCATTATGCAACGCTCCGACACAGCTCACCGCATCTTCATTGGGAGCGGGAAACACCTATACATGGTCAAATGGAGCAACCGGAAACTCTATCACCGTTTCCATAGCTGGAACTTATACTGTCACAGTAGAAACCAGCAATGGATGTAAATATCAAAAATCAGTAACAGTAACGCAAGATATAATACCTATTCCAACAATCTCAGCTTCCTCTCAAGTAATCTGTGGTAACAATAGCATAATCCTGACTTCCAATCTTCCAACAGGCAATACATGGTCAACCGGAGAAACTACGTCAAGCATTACTGTGACCACTCCAGGCATTTATACGCTAACGAACAGCAACGGGGTCTGTACAAGCCTTCCCGCCTCTGTCACAATTACCAAAGAAGCAAATCCTAACCTAAACATCACAGGAAATACAACTTTCTGTGGAGGAGCTTCTACTACATTAACCGCTACTGCAGCAGGAAATGGAAACAGCTTTTCCTGGTCAAACGGGGTAAACACCGCCAGTAACACTGTAAATACTCCCGGAACTTATACTGTTATTGTAACAACTGGAGCAGGATGTCAGTATCAAAAATCAATAACCGTAACAATGGATCCCAAGATCACAGTCAACATTGCTATACCTGAGGAGATCAACTGTATCAATAAGCAAATTACACTAGATGCTACTACATCCGTTTATCAAGCAGGAGCAACATTTTTATGGACTGCAGCAAATGGAGGAAATATTGTATCAGGTACTAATACTTTGACTCCCATTGTAAGTAACAGTGGAGTCTATACACTTACTATTACTAATCCCACCACCAACGGATGTACAAAACAAGCTTCAGTAACTGTAACAAAAAACACAACTCTTCCTATAATTTCTATTTCAGCTTCATCTCTCACAATATGTCAAGGAGATTCTGTAATCATTACTGCTTCAGGGGCTACAACCTATACATGGTCCGGATTATCGGGAACAGGAAATACTCAAACCGTAGCACCCACTATCACCACAACATATTCAGTTACAGGAACCAATCCAAACAGCTGTAGCTCTACAACAACCATAACCATTAAAGTTGTCCCTGAAATTATATCTACGCTACATAATATTGAAATATGCCAAGGTGACAAAGCGCTTTTAGATGCAGGCCCCGGGCCCCAATACACTTACCTATGGAACAATGGAGCAACGACCCAGACAATTCTCACCAATACTGCAGGAAGTTATTCTGTAAAGATCAGTAACGAAAATTGTTCTAAAATCTTTACAGCAACCGTTTCTTATATTGCCGTACCGGAAATACAGGAAATAACCTACAAAGACAATACATTAACAATACATGCAAAGAATAATGGGAATACACCTTTAGAATACTCTATTGATAATGGTGTCACCTGGCAGTCTTCTCCGGTTTTTCAAAATATTCTCAGAAATTCCCAATATTATATTGTTGTAAAGAATAAAGGAGCATCATGCGCATCCCATATTGAATATTATACTTTTTTCATGGCCAATATTATCACGCCCAATTATGATGGTATCAATGATGTCATCGATTTCAGTATCATCAGTAAATATGGAAATTTTCAGGGTAATATATTTGATAGGTATGGAAAAAATGTTTTCAAAATAGGTACTAAAAAACCTGTCTGGGATGGGACATTTTTAGATCGTCCACTTCCTACCGGCACTTACTGGTATACATTATCATGGGAAGACCGAATTACTAAAAAACCTGTCACATCATCAGGATGGATACTCTTAAAAAACAGAAACTAAAATTTTATATGCCGGCCATTGTGCCGGCATTTCTATTGATCATCACTGTCTTCATTATTATTTTAAAAAGTAATCCAGAGTATTAATGGTATGTAAACAAAAAGTATTACCTTTGCATTCACTTTATTCATGGGGTTGACTGGTTTCGACAGCAAGATCAATGGGTAAGTAAGCATGCAGAGAACCGTAGTGCGATCTCTATAATCCCTTGCTACAAAATTTTAACTGGCAACGAAGAGTTCGCTCTTGCAGCTTAATATCGAAGTATAGTAGATCAAGCGTTTTCCCGAAGTTTTCAGTAGGGAAGCAAGATATTCCACAAATGCTCTGTTCTGCGGCGTTTGATCCTGGGATATAGGAATGCAGAAATAAGATTTCAGAAGCTTCGGCTGAAATTCGAAAAACTTAGAAGATAAGCTGGAAGTTGGGTGTCTACCCTCTGCCTTCAGTCGAAAATCAATGGTAGAATAAGCATGTAGAAAGCTTATGTGTTGCTTGTTTGGACGAGGGTTCGAATCCCTCCAACTCCACAGAAATATAAAAACCACTGATTTATTCAGTGGTTTTTTTTATAAATACAACATATATTATGAAGTGCTATTCTTTTTAAACCATTCAATATAAGCACCTACAGCTTTCTGGAGAAAATTTCTCACTTCTTCATCTTTTAAATTCCCGTTTTCATCCCATACTTTATCAATATGAGGCAAATAAACTTCAGGTTGCTGCATCGCAGGGACATTCAAAAAAACAAGGCTTTGCCTCAAATGATGATTAGCTCCAAAGCCTGATAAATTTCCCGGCGAACTACTGAATACCGCTCCCGGCTTTCCATCCCATACATTCTTACCTGCAGGCCTTGAACCAACATCTATAGCATTTTTCAATACTGCGGGAACAGATCTATTGTGCTCTGGGGTAATAAAAACAACTCCGGCAAGGTTTTTTATTTCATCTCTGAATTTCACATAAGATTCAGGAGCATTATTATAATCATCAAAATCCTGGTTGTATATTGGCAAATTGTCTATTAAAATAATTTTAAACTCAAAACCATGAGGAGCCATAGAAATTAAGGCTTTTGCTATTTTTTTAGAGAAAGATTCTTTCCGTAAACTGCCGGCTATAAGTCCGATTACTTTGTTCATAATAATAGTATTTAAGTGATTATACTATTGATAACAGCAAAAATAATGCGACAATATCAGGAAAATCCGGATTACCAGATAACAGCAATAGAATATTAAGATATCATACTGGGGGATAGACCAAACTGCTTTTTAAAGGTAAAAGAAAAATGAGACAGATCTTCAAATCCCAGATCAAGATAAATATCAGACGCTTTTTTGCCTTTCTCCAACAAATACCAGGCTTCCTGTAACCTCTTTTGAAGCAGCCATTTTCCGGGAGCAATTCCAAAGATTTTTTCGAAATCTCTTTTAAATGTTGCTAAACTTCTTCCGGTGAGATAAGCAAAACGGTCTAGCTTTACATTAAAATGATAATTCTTCAACATAAACTCTTCAAGGTTGATTTTATGTGGATCATAACTGTCATATAAAATATTTTTAAGGGTTACATCGTGTCCAAATAAAAGCAATAACGCCTCTTTTTGTTTTACCAAGGCTAGTTCTGGAGATTTATTTTCTAAAAGATCCTGATATTGCAACAAAGATTCCATAAAATATTTTAAATATGAAACTTCTGATAAATTGATAAATGCCGGTGTTTTCTTTTTTTCCTGTAGTACAAAATCTTCCTCAGTACTCATTTGCTTTAGTAAAGTATCATCAAATCTTATAGACAGTGATTTAAATCCTTCCTCTTCACATGGCTTTTTCAGGAATTTTAAAAGCTGATTTTTCTGAACAAGATACACATCTCCACTTCGGAACACTTTTCTATGTACTCCGTCATTAAGTTCCATTTCTCCTGAAATCACCATAGACAATGCATTATAAGAAACAAACTGTTCTCCTTCACGGAAAACCGTAAAGTAACATGAGTAATTGATATAATCCAGATTTTCAGACATGATAATACTTTGAAATACAGTCAAACCAAAAAAAAATCTGACGTGACTGTTAAAGATACTGTTTTTAATTATTTTATACTAAAATAGATTTCGGCTCAAGGTATTCTTCTAAGCCATAAACTCCAAATTCCCGTCCTATACCCGACTGTTTAAAACCTCCAAAAGGAGCTAAGGGATCATGTTTAAAACCATTTACACAAACTCTTCCTGCATCTATCCATGAAGCTACGTTTAATGCACGCTGTTCATCTGATGATGAAACATAAGCAGCTAATCCATATGTAGTGTCATTTGCAATCGCAATAGCATCTTCTTCATTCTCATATGGGATGATTGAAAGTACCGGACCAAAAATTTCGTCCTGTGCTATTCTCATTTCATTCTTTACATTGGTAAAAATAGTAGCCTTGACAAAGTTACCATTTTCCAGACCTTCAGGCTTCCCTATACCTCCTGACAATAACTCAGCACCCTCTTCTACTCCAATCTTGATATAACTTTGTACCCGTTCATATTGTTTTTCTGAAACCATTGGTCCTACATTCGTGTTTTCATCCTCCGGATTTCCTACTCTTACCTGTTGAATGACTTCTTTTGCAATAGCGTTTACTTCCGCAAGCTTTGAATAAGGAACCAGTAAACGTGTTGGAGCAACACAAGCCTGACCACTATTCATATAGGCTCCAAACACTGCCTGAGGAATTACCTGTTTCAAATCAGCATCATCAAGGATAATATTTGGTGACTTTCCTCCGAGTTCCAATGTCACCCTTTTCATAGAGCCTACAGCCTCTTTCGCAATCATTTTCCCTGTCTGTGTAGAACCGGTAAATGATATTTTAGAAATATAAGAACTATTTACTATTTCACTTCCAACAACATTCCCTAATCCATTCACTACATTAAAAATTCCTTTTGGAAGTCCCGCATTATGAAAGCACTCCATAATAACCTGCGTTTGCATTGCACTCATTTCACTAGGTTTTACTACCATTGTACAACCAGCAGCAACAGCTGTTGCAAATTTGCTACAGATAAAACTATTACTGGAATTCCAAGGGGTAATAATTCCCACTACTCCTACAGGTGTCATTTCTACCTTGGTGTTTCCTGCTTTTCGGGTAAATTTAAAATGACGCAAAACTTCTATCATACTATCGAAGCTACTTAGCATATTTTGAAAACTCATGGTACAAAACTGTCTCGTTCCACCATATTCCAGAATCATCGTCTCAATGAGATCTTTTTCTCTACTTTCAACAGCTTTCTTTACATTCTGAAGAATAGCAATACGTTCTTCAACAGTTGACTTTGAAAATGTTTTAAAAGCTTCTTTTGCAGCAATAATCGCTTTTTGGGTATCTATTTCATTTCCCAATACCACCTCTCCAATTTTCTGATGATTGGAAGGATTAATGAGGTCAAAAGTTTCAGTCCCACTCAGTGTAATAAATTCGCCATTAATATAGGCTTGGTCAATATTTTTCATATGTATTTATTTTAATTTTACATGACAAATTTCTGACAATAGATCACTCATAGCTTTGCCAAGAAGCTCAATTCAACTTTGTTAAAAAGCTCAAAAAAAATATAACGTGAAAAATACGCCCTTAAGAAAACAAAAAAGACCCTTAAATAGGGCCTTTTAAATTATTTCATCTTTTTATAAAATTCGTAGAGTGCATCAATATCTGCAGAGCAAAGTATGGGGAGCACTTTCTCAAGAATTATTTCATCCCATTCCCACCATTTCATTTCAAGCAACAGTGCTATATGATATTCACTAAACCTTTTTCTGATAGGTTTTGCTGGGTTTCCCCCTACAATCGTATAAGGTTCTACATCTTTGGTTACCAGAGCACGGCTCCCAATCACTGCTCCGTCACCAATTTTAACTCCAGCCATGACCATTGCTTCCGTACCAATCCACACGTCATTTCCGATGACAGTATCACCTGCTGGTTCAAAGGCATCTTTACTATTTTGAAAGTATTCCACTTCTGACATATAATAGAAGGGAAAACTTGAAATCCAGTCATAGCGATGTCCCTGATTTCCACTCATGATAAAACTGGCACCACTTCCAACGGAACAATAGGAACCAATAATTAACTTATCTACATCATTTCTGTCAGGAAACAAATAACGGGCACAATCGTCAAAGGAATGGCCATGATAGTATCCGGAGTAATATGAATATTTACCGGCAATAATATTGGGGTTTTGAATATGGTCTTGTATGATTTTGCCCTTAAAAGGACTTTCAAAGAAATTTTTCATTTTTTAGCTTTTAAATATAACAATAGAGATAAGGAGAACAGCTGTAAGCCATTCTTTAGAAAAAATAGGTTTTGTTAATTCAAAAAAGCTAACGTGTTAATTTCATAACACACAAATATAGGTAAAAAAGCATAGACTTTTCATTCATTTTTGATCCGGAAAAGACAAAATCTGACTTTTTTCAACCATTTTATTCAGAAAATAATTCAGTCTATCAGCAATTTAAAATTAATACTCTATAATCCAATCAAATATAAATAGCTGAAAACTAAAACACTAAACACAGCTCATCTAAAATGAAAACTCTCTGTCCACAAAAAAGACTAAAAAAATGTTTTATCGTAAAGAATTTTATATATTTGCAGCATCTAACAATTAAAAAAATAATTTACTATGTCAGACATTGCATCAAGAGTAAAAGCTATCATCGCTGATAAGCTTGACGTTGAAGAAACAGAAGTAACTCCTGAAGCTAGCTTCACTAACGATTTAGGAGCAGATTCACTAGATACAGTTGAGTTAATCATGGAATTTGAAAAAGAATTTAACATTCAGATCCCTGATGACCAAGCTGAAAAAATTACTACTGTAGGGCACGCTATCGCTTACATCGAAGAAGTAGTAAATAAATAATATTCTTCAACAAAAAAGAAATTAAACAAAGTTTATGGAATTAAAAAGAGTAGTTGTAACAGGTTTTGGAGCAATAACACCAATCGGAAATAATGCAAAAGAATACTGGGAAAATCTTGTAAAAGGTGAGAGCGGAGCCGCTCCGATTACTCTTTTTGATGCCACAAACTTTAAAACCAAGTTCGCTTGTGAGGTGAAAGGTTTCGATCCATTACAGCATTTCGATAAGAAAGAAGCTAAAAAAATGGACCGAAATACTCAATTGGGGCTTGTTGCTGCTAAAGAAGCAGTAGCACATTCCGGCATTATTGAAGATAATGTAGATAAAAACAGAGTTGGTGTAATTTGGGGCTCCGGAATCGGAGGTCTGGAAACATTTGAAACGGAAGTTTTAGGATGGGCAAATACGGAGATTCCTAGATTCAACCCGTTCTTTATTCCTAAGATGATTGCTGATATGACTCCTGGTCAGATCTCAATTGAATATGGTTTCCATGGTCCTAACTATACAACTGTATCTGCATGTGCTTCTTCAGCTAATGCTATAATTGATTCCAAGATGCTTATCCAATTAGGGAAAGCAGACGTGATTGTGTGCGGAGGCTCTGAAGCAGCCGTTACGGCAAGTGGTGTCGGTGGATTCAATGCAATGATGGCACTTTCTACAAGAAATGATGATCCTACAACAGCTTCAAGACCTTTTGACAAAGACAGAGATGGATTTGTATTAGGCGAAGGTGCTGGATGTATTGTTCTTGAAGAATATGAGCACGCGGTAAAACGTGGGGCTACAATTTATGCAGAATTATTGGGAGGCGGTATGAGTGCAGATGCATATCATATGACTGCTCCACATCCTGAAGGCCTTGGTGCTTATCTGGTAATGAAAAACTGTTTGGAAGATGCAGGCTTAACTGCTGATGAAGTAGATCATATCAACATGCATGGTACTTCTACTCCATTAGGAGATATTGCAGAATCCAACGCAATTTCGAAATTATTAGGCGAGCATGCTTTTGACATTCAGATCAATTCTACAAAGTCAATGACAGGTCACCTTTTAGGGGCTGCAGGTGTTATTGAGGCTATCGCTGCGTTAGGAACTATTATTCATGGTATTGTTCCTCCTACCATTAACCATTTCACTGATGATGAAAAGATTGACAGCAGACTAAACTTTACGTTTAACACTGCCGTTAAGAAAGATGTAAAAGTAGCCATGAGCAATACTTTTGGATTTGGCGGGCATAACGCTTGCGTTCTATTTAAGAAAATCTAAATTCAATGAATGGAGTTACAGAAATACTTTTCTAAATTCCTTCTCAAAAAAAGAAAAAGACAATTAACGGAAAGAGATTATTTCCTCAGTACTGAACTTAAAAAAGTTTTGGGTACAGAGGTAGAAAATATGGCTCTTTACCGTGAGGCTTTTTCTTTAAAAAATTCTTCTAAAAATCAAGACAGTAATTACGAAAGGCTTGAATTTTTAGGAGATTCTGTTTTGGGTACAATTATTTCTTGTCATTTGTTCCAGACCTATCCTCAGGCTAATGAAGGATATCTGACACAGATGAAATCTAAGATTGTTAATAGGAAAAATCTTAATAAATTAGGGGAAGACCTTAAGCTTACAGACCTTCTGCAAAAGCAGAATAATTCTTCAGCTTTAGGGGAAAATATCTCTGGAAATTTATTTGAAGCTTTAATCGGTGCCGTTTATCTGGATTTCCATTATGACACTTGCAGAAAGATCATTCTGGAAAGACTTCTGACCCCTTCCGAAATTAACAAACTTGAAAATAAAATTGTCAGCTACAAAGGTCTCCTTCTTGAATGGAGCCAGAAAAAGAAGGTAAGTATAAAGTACGAAACCTGTGAGGAAATACAGCCCAACAAAGCAGTTATGTTTCGTTGTCATGTATGGCTGGGTGATGAAAAGATTGCCAATGCTACAGAAACCTCCAAGAAAAAGGCTGAAGAAAAGGCAGCACAGAGGGCTTTTTATATTTTAAATAAAAAAGAAAATATACTTGGAAATTCAAAAACTTTATGATCTGGATGATATAGAATTTGAAGATATTGCCATAGGATTGGTAAGATTAGCAAAAGATATACCCGCTCATGAGTTTTTCTATAAAATAAATCAACTTAACAATCTCAGTTTTTCAAGAAAAAAAGACATGGTCTTTCATGGGGATTATTATGATTACTTTTTTCCAAGGTTTGAGGCTTATCACAAGTTTTCTAAGACCTGTTTTACCTTTATTTCAAATAAATCTTCTGAAAGTAAACAAAAAAAAGTTCAAACCGAGCTCTTTACAGAAGAAGAAAACATTAAATTTTTATTAAATAATCAGGTAGATGTAGAATATATTCTGCATAGTTCGGAACAGTTTCCTGATTTTTCCGTAATTTTACTCCCTGAAAATCTTGTTTTTCCAATTCAAGATTATACACTGAGTTCTGATGAGGAACTTTATCAAATTATCCAGTATTATGAATAAGTATTTAAAGAAGACAAAAATTATCGCAACACTAGGGCCTGCTTCGTCATCGAAGGAGGTAATGTTAGATCTAATGAAGGCGGGTGTTGATATTTTCAGAATAAATTTTTCCCATGCAGATTACGACTTAGTTCGATCAAATATTGAAATAATTAGAGAGCTAAACAACGAGTATGGTTATTCAGTGGGTATCTTAGGAGACCTTCAGGGACCTAAGCTAAGAGTAGGTGTCGTAAAAGAAGGATCATATCTGAACCCTGGAGATATTCTTACTTTCACTAATGAAAAGATGGAAGGAGACTCTACCAAGGTTTATATGACTTATCAACAGTTTCCACAGGATGTAAAAGTAGGGGAAAGAATCCTTATTGATGATGGAAAACTGATGTTGGAGGTTATCGAAACCAATGAAATAGATACTGTAAAAGCAAAAACCATTCAGGGAGGTCCGTTAAGTTCTAAAAAAGGAGTTAATCTACCTAACACGAATGTTTCTCTCCCTGCATTGACAGAAAAGGATATTCAGGATGCTAACTTCATGCTTGACATGGAGGTAGACTGGATTGCTCTTTCTTTCGTACGTCATGCACAGGATATCATTGATTTGAAAGAATTAATTGCAAAACATCCAAACGGTAAATTCAAAACTCCGATTATCGCTAAGATTGAAAAACCTGAAGGGGTTAAAAATATTGAAGAAATCTTATTGGAATGTGATGGACTGATGGTTGCCCGTGGTGACTTAGGAGTTGAAGTTCCAATGGAGGAAGTTCCAGCTATCCAGAAAAACCTGGTAGAGAAAGCAAGATTCTATTCTAAGCCGGTAATTATTGCCACTCAGATGATGGAAACAATGATCAACAGCTTAACGCCAACCAGAGCGGAAGTAAATGACGTTGCCAACTCTGTATTGGATGGAGCTGATGCGGTAATGCTTTCAGGAGAAACTTCTGTAGGAAGATATCCGGTACAGGTGGTAGAAAATATGGCTAAAATTGTAAAAAACATTGAAACCACTCACTTCTATCAACACAAGAACGAACCAATTGAAAAAGACTACAACTGCATCGATGAGAGATTCATTACGAACAGGGTATGTCTTGCTGCGGTAAGAATTGCTAAAACAACAAACGTTTCTGCGATCGTAACCTTGACTCACTCAGGATATACAGCTTTCCAGCTTGCAGCTCACAGACCTAACTCTCAGATTATCGTATACAGTGGCAACAAAAGAGTAATTACTATGCTGAACCTTCTTTGGGGTGTTCACGCTTACTATTACGATATGAAAAAGTCTACCGACGAAACCATTATCCAGGTAAATATGCTAACCCATAATTACGGTTATATTGAGACAGGTGACTTCGTTATCAACATCAATGCAACTCCATCGTATGAAGGGGGTAAAACTAATACGTTGAGATTAACGACAGTTTAATTGAATAAGCAATAAGCAATAAGCAAAGTTACTTTTTGCCAAAGCATAAAAAACTCCCGGAAATTGATTTTCGGGAGTTTTTATTTTATAATATAGGTTTAAAACTTAGTTACCTACAATAGTCTTTGCGGTTACAAACTCTTTTAAAGCATGTAAAGAAAGCTCTGTTCCATACCCTGAACCCTTTGAGCCTCCGAATGGGAAACGTGGGTCAGAACTGGTCATTCTGTTGATATTAACAGTTCCTGATTCCAGGTTTTCAATAAAGAATAGCTGACGGTCTTTGTCTTTAGTCCAGACAGAGTTTGAAAGCCCGAAAGGAATATCATTGGCAATCTGTAATGCTTCTTCCGCATCCTTTGCAATCATGACCATTCCAAGTGGTCCGAAAAGTTCTTCTTTTAAGATTGGATTTCCTTCCTTAACTCTGATTAAACCCGGTTGAAATTGATTCTCTGAAATTCTCTCCAAAGGAAGAATGATTTCAGCACCATTTTCCAACGCTCTGTTGAACTGAGCTTCTAACTCATCAGCCAAGTCTGGTCTTGCCATTCCTGCTAATCTAGTTTCTTTATTTAAAGGATCTCCGATTTCATATTTTTTATATTCTTCAATGAAAATAGGTAAAAACTGATCTTCGATCTTTTCATCAATAATAAATCTTTTAGCTGCAGTACAAGTTTGTCCACAGTTTTGAAGCCTTGATTTTGCTCCGGCTTTTGCAGCTCCTTCAAGATCTGCATCCTCAAAAATGATAAATGCATCACTTCCTCCCAATTCAAGTAAAGATTTTTTAATATTTAAGCCTGCAATAGATGCTACTTCACCTCCTGCTTTTCCACTTCCTGTAAGACTTACTCCCTTTACAGCATCGTGCTCAAGAATTTCTTTTACTGCTTTGTGACCTACTTCAAGATTCTGGAATACTCCTTCTGGGAAACCTGCTTCCAAAAGTACTTCTTCTATTGCATTTCCGCTTCCGAAACAAATTGAAGCATGTTTTAAAACCACTGTATTTCCAGCCAAAATTGCAGGAACAGCAAATCTCAATACCTGCCAGAAAGGAAAGTTCCAGGGCATTACTCCCAGGATTACTCCTTTAGGAGCATAATGAACTTCAGAATAGGTAAATTCAGATTCTATTTCTTCGGGTTTTAAAATATTTTCAGCATTGGCATAATAGTTCATCATTAAAGCGCACTTTTCCACCTCAGCAATCGATTCCGAAATGGGTTTATTCATTTCCGTAGTAATGATCCTTCCAAATTTCTCTGAATTATTTTTTAGTATTTCTGCTGCTTTTGCGATTAACTTTTGCTTTTCTTCAAACGGCACTTTTCGCCACACTGAAAACACACCATCTGCTTTAATAAGCTTGTTTTCAATTAATTGTTCCATAATATAATTTCTGTTTTAAATTCAGCTAATGAATTTATGAGCACTTTTATTTTAAAAGCACGATAAAGTCAGCAAATTCTATTCCTTAAGGGTCAAAAAAAGAATGATTTTCTCTATCGGAAGAATATAGACTTCTCTTAAATCATTAGCCATTCATTCACCAGACAAGCTGCAAGTCTTGCCGTTCTGTCCTGAATATCGAACAACGGATTGACTTCTGCTACATCCAATGCAACCAGTTTTTTGTTTTTTAAGATATGCCTGTAAAAATGCATAAAGGTTGCGTCTGCAAAGATACCATTATATGCTGAAGCTGAAACCCCCGGAGCGATAGATGCATTAAAAACATCCATACAAATGGTAAGATAAACATAATCTACATTCTCCAGCAAGTCATCAATACGCTGATAAATAGAGGGGAGGTTTTCAAAGAATAATTCATCTGCAAGGATATACTTCATTCCATATTGATGCGCTGTATCAAAGAGTTTTAAGGTATTGGAATTCCTCTGAATCCCGATGTGTAAAGAATTAATAGATCCTTCCTGAGCTATTTGCCAGAATCCGGTTCCTGAGCTTGGTCCTACTCCCTTTTCCGGTTGTCTGTTATCAAAGTGAGCATCAATATTGATAATTCCTATTTTTTGTTCCGGAAAAGCTGTTTTAATCCCCAAATAATGAGCGTAGGTCACTTCATGTCCCCCACCCAAAACGAGTGATTTACCACCTTTTAAAAGCACTTTTGAAACATTTTTGGCAAGATTGTTCTGAGTATTTTCCAGGTTACCATCCTCACAAGTAATGTTTCCGAAATCCAGCATGGCAAAATTGGGAAGAATTACTGGAAAATTAGCCATATTTTTTCTGATCACGTTGGGGGCATCTTTAGCACCCTGACGGCCTTTATTCCTCCTGACTCCTTCATCCACGGCAAAACCGTGCAAAGCGAAATCATTCGTTAAAATATTATCGTAATTCTGTTCTTCCTTTACTCTCTGAAATAGCCTGTGGAAAAGAAGCTCTTCTCCATCTAATCTACCCTGCCAAATATTTTGAAGCATAATCCTTTAAAATTCAATTTTAGTCACATCATTCTATTCAGTAAAGCTAATTAATATTGTTTACATATAAAAACTCCTTTGCACATTATATAAAGAATTCGTTGCAAGAATATTACCTATAAAAAATGTGGAAAAGCTTTTCTTTTCCACATTTTTTATTTTAAACAGCATTATTATAATACTTAAAATACTGCCAGTATTTATCTTTAAAGATATTGAATGAGATTTTATATTCAGGGTTTCTATCTTTTATGGTTTTAAAAACTTTAGAGATTTCTCTGAAATCTTTACCTGCAAAATAGCTTTCTTTGATGTTGTCTGAAGTCTCCCTGCCTATATACAGATATCCTTTTTCTCTCAGGTTTTCAATAGCTTTATCTTCAATTTCACTTAATATTTCAAAATCCTCTTTTTCCGGAAGTCCGTCATTATTCTCACCGTTATAATGGAACTTAAGGACTGATATCCATGGATAGGAAGCTTTTTCATGATAATTTAATAAAGAGAGATTCATACAGGCGATGAGGGGTTTTCCATTATCAAGAGTTGCTCTGAGAATAGAAAATTCTTCTTCAACATCAGCATTCTTTATACTTTTATACTTTTCTGTAAATTCTCTTTCCCGCCATGACAGGAAGTCTTTCAGTTTTTCAATAGGAACAAGGTCCTGTTTGGCCTTATCTATTTCAACTACAGTGAAAGTATCAATCTGAGTCGCAAAATTCAATTCTCCTAAAAAGCTATCCAAAAAGATGCAGACACCTGTTGTTACAGCGTCTTTATTTTCAGCATTTCCATCATAAACAAAGACTAGGTCAATTTCATCGGGATATTCTTCCTGCTCTTTAGAATAGAAGAAAATATTATCTTTCGAAAAGCTATACTCTCCCATCTCAACGCCTACATTTTCTATATTTTTTTCAGGCTTTAAGGCTGTAAACTTCCAATGACCAAGTGTAGGAGCTGCTTCAATAAGTTCTTCTATAAAAACAATATTCCGGATTTCTCCATCTGCCGTAAGAACTAATTCTGCTGTAGAATCATTGCTCATCCCGGTCAGAAAATAAAATCCTTCATTGATCTGTCTTAGCTTGGCAGCAATATGATCAAAAAAATCTTTTTCAATAGCTTCCTGGCCACCGTTTTTAACGATCTCATAAAAGTATTTTTCTTTTGTTAAAAACCAATCCCAAAAATCTTTATAATCCAACTGCTTCTGCTCCATTTCAAATAGTATTTAATCAATTTGCTTACCGTCAATATAAACATGTTCAGCCTTAAGACTTCCCTGATTATAAAGAACATTTTGGAAATTATTAGTTTTAAACGTCACAAAATCTGCTTTTTTACCCACTTCAATTTTCCCTCTGTCTTCAAGATTAAGAGCATACGCAGCACGGTAAGTCATTCCGGCTAATACCTCAGCTGTTGTCAGCTTCTGGAATGTGGCCAAAATAGAAGCCTGAGTGATCAGGTTTCCCATAGGTGCTGACCCCGGATTCCAATCACTTGCAATCGCGACAATAGCTCCTGCATCTAATAATTTTCTTGCTGGTGTAAATTTTTCGCCCAATCCTAAACTTGCTCCCGGCAGTGCGGTTGCTACAGTATCCGATTTTGCCAGGAAATCGATATCTTCATCAATGGTAGCTTCCAGATGGTCTGCTGACTTCGCTCCCACTTCTACTGCAATTCTTGAACTTCCCGGTGTAAACTGGTCTGCATGAACGGTTATTTCAAAACCTAAATCTTTAGTTTTAAGTAAAAATTCTTTACTTTCTTCCGGTTGGAATGCTGATTTCTCAATAAAGATATCTACACGCTTCGCCAGATTTTCTTCTTTTACTTTTGGAAGTATTTCGGTCAGAATATAGTTAAGATATTCTGGATTACTACCTTCGAAATCTCTTGGTTTTAAGTGAGCGGAAAGACAGGTAGGAACTAAAGTTGCCTTTGTGGATTCCTGAGCTTTCTTAATGATTCGAAGCATTTTTAATTCGTTCTCCACATCTAGTCCATAGCCACTTTTAACTTCAATGGTAGTAATTCCAAGATCCACAAGGAACTTGATTCTTTCCAGCAATGTTTTCAATAATTCTTCTTCTGAAGCATTTCTTGTATGCTGTACAGAACTCCAGATTCCACCACCACTTTCAGCAATCTCCAAATAAGTTTTCCCTGCATTACGCATCGCAAAGTCATTGGCTCTGTTTCCACCAAAGCAAATATGAGTATGTGAATCTACAAAGGCAGGCAGAACCACCTGTTCTCCTTCAATGGATTCTATTTCTATTGTTGGATTTTCATTTTTCAAAGTTTCAAAATTACCCATTTTCTGAATGGTTTCATTTTCAACTATTATTCCTCCATCAACAATAATTTCTAATTGTTCGTCTGTAAGTTTTCCTCTTAGCGGAAGGTTGGCAAGTGTTACAACCTGCTTAAATGGGCCTATTAATTTCATTTATTTAGGATAAAGGTTAGAAAATGAATGATCTCTATTTAATTTCAAATACAATCAATCAAATTTTAATTTTCCTCTCAAAAATACTTAAAATATCTCAATTTCGTTCTTAGTCTCAGTGTAAACCTCAGCCTAAATCTTAATCTCAGTTTCAAATTCACCTTTTCTCAATCTTCATTTCAATCTTAGCCTAAATTTGCTATCTTTGAGGTAAATGAAATGAATTAATGCCAGATTTTTTACATCCAGATAAGGAAAACTACTCTCGGGAGGAGTTGATGCAGGAAGAACAAATTCGTCCCCAAAGCTTTAAAGATTTTGCGGGACAGAGAAAAACGCTGGAAAATCTTGAGGTTTTTGTGACTGCTGCCAAGAGACGTGGCGGTGCACTTGATCATGTCCTTTTACATGGTCCACCAGGTTTAGGAAAAACAACTTTAGCCAATATTATTGCCAATGAACTTGGGGTAAACTGTAAGATTACCTCTGGTCCTGTATTAGATAAACCCGGAAGTTTAGCCGGCTTACTCACCAATCTGGAAGAAAATGACGTTCTTTTCATTGATGAGATTCACCGTCTTTCACCGGTTGTAGAGGAATATCTGTATTCAGCAATGGAAGATTATAAAATCGATATTATGTTGGAAACAGGTCCTAATGCAAGAAGTGTACAAATCGGACTGAATCCTTTTACGCTGGTGGGAGCAACTACCAGAAGCGGTATGCTTACCAAACCTATGCTTGCAAGATTTGGTATCCAAAGCCGGCTGGAATATTATTCTATTGAGCTTTTATCGATGATTATTCAGAGAAGTGCAAGGGTTTTAGGAGTAGTTATCTATGAAGATGCTGCTATTGAAATTGCAAGAAGAAGCCGTGGAACACCAAGGATTGCCAATGCTTTACTGAGAAGGGTGCGTGACTTTGCAGAAATCAAAGGGAATGGTGAAATTGAAATTAATATAACCAAATATGCCTTGAACTCTCTAAACGTGGATGAGTTTGGATTGGATGAAATGGATAATAAGATCATGCGTGTAATGATTGAAAACTTTAAGGGAAAACCGGTAGGAATTTCCGCTTTGGCAACGTCTATTGGAGAAAATCCGGAAACGCTGGAAGAAGTCTATGAACCGTTTTTAATCCAGGAAGGGTTTATTATCAGAACTCCTAGAGGTAGAGAGGTTACTGATAAAGCGTATCAGCATTTAAGTATTTCAAGACCGAAAAATCCGGGAGAACTCTTCTAGCTTAAAGTTCAGGTTTTTGTTCAGGTTTTGAGTTCAAGATTTAAAAAGAAGAATTGCTAATTTATGTTTGTTCCTAAATTGTACAGAAGTGAAGATATGGATGTGATGAGAGAAATTATCAAGGTAAATTCTTTTGCATTGCTCATTTCTTCTGTTGATAAAATCCGTGCTACACATTCTATGATGATGCTGAATGAAAGTGATCCGGAAAATCCCTATATTGAAACTCATATTTCAAGGGCTAATCCGCAGGCGAAAACCCTGAAAAACGGAGATGAAGTGTTATGTGACTTTTTAGGTGCCCATACTTATATTTCCAGCAGCTGGTATGACCATATCAATGTTTCCACATGGAATTATGAAGCAGTACAGATCTATGGAAAAGTGGAGTTAATGGATCAGGATGAACTGTATGCACATCTGGATAAATTAACCTCGAAATATGAACAGTTTCAGCAATGTCCCATGATGGTAAAAGATATGGGAAGAGAATTTGTGGAAAAGGAAATGAAAGGTGCCTTCGGGATAAAGGTTATTCCAACAGAAGTCTTCATCAAACAAAAACTGTCTCAGAACAGAAAGGAGAATGATTTTAACAATATCATTTCGCATCTGGAACAATCGGATGAAGATGCCCGGAAAATTGCTGAGAAAATGAAATTAATAAAGAAATAAATCAAAATATATATGAAGTTATATCCAATACAATGTGGAAAATTTAAACTGGACGGCGGTGCTATGTTTGGTGTCGTCCCAAAGAGTCTGTGGGAAAAAACTAACCCGGCAGACGAAAAAAACTTAATCGAATTAGGAACCCGCTCCCTGCTTATTGAGGATGGAAAAAAACTGATCCTTGTAGACTGCGGTCTGGGCAACAAACAGGATGATAAATTCTTTGGGCATTATTCTCTTTGGGGAGATGATACCTTAGATAAAAATTTAAAAAAATATGGCTTTGTAAAGGAGGATATTACTGATGTATTTCTTACTCACCTTCACTTTGACCACTGTGGCGGTGCTATAGAATGGAATGATGACAGAACAGGCTACAGGCCTGCTTTTAAAAATGCACAATTCTGGACAAATGAAAACCATTGGCAGTGGGCAACAGAGCCTAATGCAAGAGAAAAAGCCAGCTTTCTGAAAGAAAATATTATCCCTATTCAGGAAAGCGGACAGCTGAACTTTTTACCCCTTCCTACTACCGGAAATTACGGATTTGCTCCTGATCTGAAAATGGATGTCATTTTCGTAGACGGACATACGGAGAAACAAATGCTTCCTGTTATTCAGTACCAGGAAAAAACAGTTGTTTTTGCGGCAGACCTTATTCCTACTGCAGGACATATCAATCAGGTATATGTAATGGGATATGATACAAGACCCCTTTTAACACTGGAAGAAAAAGGAAAATTCCTTAAACAGTGTGTAGATAATGAATATTTATTATTTTTTGAACATGATGCTCACCATGAGCTGGCAAGCCTTAAAATGACTGAAAAAGGAGTAAGACTTGATGAAACGTTCAGTTTTAATGATGTTTTTGGGTATTAATTTTTAATTATGGAAGAATTACATTCAGAGGCTCAACAAGCAGAGCCACCCGCACCCAAGATCATTGGTTTAACAGGAGGAATTGGCTCGGGAAAATCTACAGTTGCTAAATTCATTGAAGAATTTGGTTTTCCGGTTTATTATTCTGACGATAGAGCAAAAGATATTGTCAATGATAATGAGGATCTGAAAGTTCAGATCAAAACATTACTGGGAGATGAAGCTTATGATGAAAATGGCTTATATGACAGGAAATTTGTAGCAGCTAAGGTTTTTAATAACACTGATCTCCTTCAGCAATTAAATGAGATTATTCATCCTGCAGTACGCATTGATTTTGAATATTGGATAAAGCAGCAAACCAAATATCTGGTTTTTAAGGAAACAGCTTTATTATTTGAGCTAAGACTCAACAGACAATGTTATAAATCTCTATTGGTAACTGCAGAGGATAATATCCGAATCAAAAGAGTAATGGATAGGGATAGCAAAACCTATCGTGAGGTAGAAGCTGTTATGGAAAAGCAAATGCCTGAAAAAGACAAGATTAAAATGGCAGACTGTATCATTTATAATAATACAAATCTGGAAGAACTGAAAGAGCAAACCGAAAAGGTCATCTTTGCTATTGAATAAATCGTTAGCTTTCCTAACTTTTATATAAAAAAGCCCTCATTTCTGAGGGCTTTCTTTATATACATCATTCTTTAATAAATTTCTTTTGTGCAGTTTTATCATTATCATCAATATCTATTACATAGACCCCTTTGATAAGTCTGCTTACATTGAGTTGATTATTCAGAAGAATCCCGTTTGTTACAATCTGTCCTGCTGTATTGTAAATTTTATATTTTGCTTTCTTGCTGATATTTTTCACATACAATACTGAACTTACAGGATTAGGATAGATTAAAATATCTGTTTGGTTCAGAGGATTAGGAGTATATTTTCCAGATATCCTTATGGAATAGTCTTCTACTTCTCCGTTTTTAATATTAACACAGTTTACCGGAATACCATCACGCTCCATTGCAACCCGCATCACTACATACTTATAATCTGTCATACTTACAAAAGCGTCTGCCGGCACATTGAATCTTCCCGTAACAGGAGTTGTTGTATTTGGTGGGGAGGTGAGCACTTTTTCATCAATATCAAATTCTCCATTTCGGTTAAAATCAATCCATACGGCAATTCCTTCCTTATGGCTGGTTCCTGTCCATTTTTTTTCAATTGTGATTTCATTATCTGTAGATCCCTGAACCATTTCTATAAATGCCTTAGGAACTCCGGAATAATCCGTATAAGTTGATGCTCCTGAGGCATTTTCCATAACCGGCTTTCCATTTGGTCTTACAGTGACCTTGGCAATGTGTTCATTCGTAGCATTTCCGGAAACCATTTTACAATACGTTACAATAGGGGTTATAAAATAGTATGTAAGTGTGAATGTTCCTGATGATGCTCCGTTACACACATTGGCGACCTGCATTTCGTATTTTGTATTCTCCAGCAATCCTGTTAATGTATAGGTATTTGTAGCCACAGGAATATTGGTCCAGCTTGGAACCCCCACTCTTCTATATCTGAGAATATAAGTTACTCCTGGGAAAGAATCCCATTTAATTTCTGCTGAAGTAGGTAATAACTGGGTGATCGTTAATCCTGGTGGAGGAAGCTCACAGTTTCTTTCTGTCGTAAATACAATTGAATTTGAATATGAATTCCAGATCGTCTCATTTGCACACTGACTTGCAATCTGTACTTCATAGGTAGTATATGGAACTAATCCAGATAACATATAACTATTAATCGGGGCAGCCGGAAGATCAATTTCAGGATTAGGCCAACCTGTAACCCCTACTTTTCTCCATCTCATTTTATATTTTACATTTACTACTGCAGTATTCCAGGTAACAACTGCAGTATTTGTTGTAACACTACCTACCGTAACACTTGGCGGAGCAGGATCACATCTTGTCGTGAATGTTTGAACAGGAGTAAATATTCCTGCTGTTTTTCCACAATTTGCAGCCACCTGTACTTCATAGGTAGTAGAAGGAAACAGGTTATTAAGCGTATATGGAATACTTGAACCGTATACATCAGTCCATGTTGGGGTCCCTTGCACTCTATATTGCAGAAGATAGGTAAGGTTATTAGCTGCTGCCACCCAATTAATGTTGGCTGAATTATGGGTTATTGTATTCACCATAAAACCTGTTGGGGTATCTGTACTGCATGGTCTTAAACGTACTACATAATCTTCCACTTCCCCATCTATTGCATTCTGGCACATTACAGGAGCGCTGTTTCGTTTCAGGACAACTCTCATTGTAGTTGTTAACGGTCCAGAATAGGCGCCTGCGGGAACATTAAATTTAGCAGTAACAAGAGTAGTTGAACTGGCTGCAGAAATAAGAATCCTTTCTGAATTATCAAAAACACCATCTCTGTTAAAATCAATCCATGCTGTAACTGCTACACTTCCTGTAGCTCCGGTCCAATCTTTAACAACGGAAATCTTATTATCAACAGAACCTATTTCCAGTGTGATCAATGTAGCCGGAGTTGTATAGCTGATATAATTTGTTTGTGCAGAATTATTATTCATTACCGGCAATCCGGGATTTATCGGAGTAATCGTCACATTTGAAATATGATCATTGGTTCCTGTTCCGGTCATAGAACAATATGTTAATATAGGAGTGGTAAATTGCTGTGAAGGAGAAAATTGCCCCTGCACAGCTCCATTACATTTGGTAGCTACCTGAACTTCATACTGAGTCTGCTCCGTTAAGCCTGAAATAGTATAATTATTTATGGGAGCTGGTACAGGATTTATAGTGGTCCATGTAGGGGCTCCTATTTTTCTGTATCTTAAAACATAGATAGCCCCCGTTGTTGCAGCCCATGACACATTTGCAGAATTGGGGGTAAGGTTAGTGATTGTGATATTAGAGGGTGCAGCATTGGTACATGCTGGTATATCAATAATTTTCACTGCATAATCCTCAACTTCACCATTAGTAAATGAGGTGCATACATTAGGATTATTCACATCTCTTAAAATTACCCGCATACGTGTTGTAAGTGGTCCTGCATAGGCACCTGCCGGCACCTGAAATGTTCCTGTTACAGGAGTAACTGTATTATTGGATACATTTAAAATTCTTTCAGAAGTTTCAAAAGTACCATTTTTATTAAAATCAATCCAGGCACTTGCAGCTTTGTTACTCATAGCAGCAGGCCAGGATTTGGAAACCGAAATGGTATTATTGTTAGTTCCTCTAACTACAGTAATTAACTGTGCAGCATTTACAGAATAATCTGTATAATTATTGGCTCCAGAGGAATTACTCATAGTATAGGAATTTGTTGCAGCTACTGTTACATTAGAGATATAGCCATTGTCTGTATTACTGGAGGTTACTGCACAATAAGGAGTCATAAACAATGTTGGCGCGGAAAAATTACCGGTTATTCCTGAGCAGATATTGGCAATCTGAACTTCATAATGTGTTCCTGCTGTTAATCCTGTAAGTGTTACCGTATTTGTAATAGGATTTGGTGCATAAGTTGTCCAAACAGAAGCTCCTGCAACACGATACTGCACAATATAGGTAGCATTAAATGAAGCATTCCAGGTGATTGTTGCAGAGTTTTGAGTCAGGGTTGTAGCTACTACCCCTCCCGGAGGATTGGAAGTACAGATTGGTAATGTATCTATTGAAGCACTACCTATAGCATAAAATACATTATTGATAGCACTTACCCTGATTTTGGCAATCCCACCAACTGTAAGGGGAAAGGAACTAAAGTCTAACGTTTCACTTCCGTCATTAGGAGTTGAAGCAGTTACTACGTTCCAGCTTCCTCCATTATCTGTAGTAAAATCTATTTTTACATTGGCTGCATTATAAGGTGCTGTATTAGTTCCTACAACATCCCAGGTTACGTTTGTTGGTCCGTTATTATAAACCGTGGTGGGGTTTACTTTGAAAGGGCCGTTATTTCCTACAATAATAGTCTGAACAGCAGACTGAGTCTGTTGCTGATTGGCAAGTGGATGATTATCCCTTACTGTTATTGAAAATTTTGTTGTTCTTGCAACTGTAGACACTGCTTCCCAACCATTGATATCATGTAAAACTCCTGCTAATACAGAGGACAATTTAGGAAAATAACGAATAGGGCTCGTAGATGGTATTACAGATCTGAATGATGCACCGGAAATTGTATTTCCCAAGTTGATATTATCAATAGGAGGAGTGTTATCAAGCATAGCATCTGCCTGTTCCCAGGTATAGGTCATCGGATCATTTTCAGCATCTGTGGCTGAAGCTGTCAGAACAAATGCTGTTCCTTTAGGAATATTATAGGTAGGCAGAGCAGCAATTACTGGAGAATTATTTGTTATTGCTGTTTCTATATCACATGTCGCGGTAGTTAAGACTGTCTGAACCTGATTAATACTGTTTCTAAGGAAATAAGCATCACTATTGGGCTGTATATCAAATGTTCCTCCTGGAGAAGGGGCAGTACCGGCATTACCATTTGCAACTCCTGCATAGCCCATAATCGTTGTACCTGAGCCGGGTTCAAATTGTGTATTGGGTCCTTGAAACTCATACATAAATGTATGATTTCCTCCCAGTTGATGTCCCATTTCATGAGCAACAAAGTCAACATCAAAAGTATCTCCCTGTGGAACTCCATTAGCGGGAGAGGTATAACCTGAACCTTTACCGTTTCCTGTTGCTGGATTTGGATTGCCTGGATCTAAACAAATACAGCCAATACAGCCAGCCATCCCCCCCCCTCCTGATGCACCAAATAGATGTCCAATATCATAATTGGCATTTCCCACATTGGAAGCTAGTGTTTGCTGCAATTCTGTACTCCATGGAAAATTTGGGGGTGAATTTCCTATGCTTGCAGGAGAATAAGGATCAGTATTGGGATTTGTATATATGACATTCGGGTAGTTTTGTAAATTTAAATGAAGGGCAAAATCTTTTTCAAAGATTCCATTTACCCTGGTGAGTGTAGCGTTAATAGCTGTTAAAGCTCCTGCCACTGTACCTCCAAAAAACTGGGTGTATTCACCCGTAACAGACATAGCCAATCTCAACGTTCTATATTTTCGGTCAGAAGATCGTCTAAAATCTGTAGGTTGATTAGTAAAAGATTTTCCATATTGATGAAGATTTTCTATTTCTTGCTGATCACTCTCTCGTTCCCTAGTTGAACATATAAAACCATTTTTTCCACCTGATGTTTTCGGGTGGACTTCGTAGATTGTTTTATCTACATTGGCTGGTTCTATAAACTCGGTTCCTTCACCGGTTATAATCATAGACTGAAAATCATTAGGAGCCAGACTAAACCGTAAATATTTAGAGGGATCATCTACTCCTACTCCTACATAGGAGCCTAACTGATATTGATCGGCCAATTCTTTCACTACAACAGGAAAACTATACACAGCAAATCTTTCAATTTTTCCACTTACAGTGGGTAAAGATATAGTGACAGGTCGAGCATTTTGACCTGTCTCCTGTGCTCTCTCTAATTGAGATTTTAACAATGAAATGTCCAAAGAATAAAAGTTTTTGGCCGGTGAGCCCTCGTGAATCGCTTTTCCTCTGAATGCCGAAGGAGTCCACTGTGCATGGAACATTGCCAACAAGCTAAGGAAAAAGAAAGAAGTAAAAATTTTCTTCATAGTATTTCTCAAAACTTTGTATTAATCTCACAAACCTACTCACTTTATTATCAATAAACAATATTAAAACACAAATACAATATAAAGTCACTAATAAAACATTAAATAAATTGAAAATTTAAACAAATAATCAATATTCTAATAAAAATATCAACAATTATTGATTTATTTTCCTTAAAATAAAAATCTGAACAAAAAAATAAGCCTTCATTTCTGAAGGCTTATTATATATGAAATTTAGCTAATTATTCTTTGATAAATTTCTTTTGAGCAGTATTACCGTTATCATCGATATCTATTACATAAACACCGTTAATCAATTTGCTAACGTTAAGTTCATTATTTAATAAAATACCTTCTACTACGATTTGCCCTGCAGCATTGTAGATTTTATATTTAGCTTTTCTGCTGATATTTTTCACATACAATACTGTACTTACAGGATTAGGATAGATAAGGATCTCTGTCTGGTCAATCGGATTAGAAGCTCCCAGTTTAGAAATTCTAACTGTATAATCTTCAACTTCTCCGTTTTTAACATTCACACAGGCTACAGGAACACCATCTCTTTCCATTGCCACTCTCATTACTACATATTTGTAATCTGTTGTACTTACAAATGCGTCTGCCGGTACACTGAACTTACCTGATATAGGAGTGTCAAGGCTTGGATATGAAGTCAGGATTTTTTCGTTGATATCAAACTCTCCATTTCTGTCGAAGTCGATCCAAACTGAAATTCCTTCTTTATAAGTTTTTCCAATCCATTTTTTCTCGATGATAATTTCATTATCTGTAGATCCCTGGATCAGTTCAATCATTGCCTTAGGAACACCTGTATAATCTGTATAGCTTGATCCTTTTGATGCATTTTCCATTTTAGGTTTTCCATTTGGAATAACAGTTACCTTAGAAATGTACTCTGCTGCTGAATTTTCTGATTTCATCTTACAGTAAATCACAGTAGGTGTTGTAAAGTAGTACGGAGGAGTATAATTTCCTGGTTTTCCGCTACAGATATTAACGACCTGCATTTCATACTTTGTCATTTCTACAAGACCATCCAATACGGCTTTATTAACAGGTGTCGTAATTTCTGTCCAGCTTGGAATACCCACTTTTCTATATCTAAGGATATAAGTAGCTCCCGGATATGCATCCCATGCAACCTCTGCAGTCGTTGGCAATAGTTGAGTAATTGTCAGTCCTGGAGGCGGGATTTCACATATTCTTGTTGTTGTAAATACCTGAGAATTTGAGAAATCATTCCAGTTAGTTTCACCAGCACATTGATTGGCAATCTGAACTTCATAAGTAACAAATGAATCCAGATTATTCAATACATAAGTGTTGGTAGGAGCAGCAGGAAGATTGATTTCAGCATTTGGCCAATTTGGAGTTCCTACTTTTCTCCATCTCATTTTATATATAGCATTTGGTACTATTGGATTCCACGTAATCAAAGCACTTGTTGGAGTGATATTGCTTACGGTTACTGTCGGAGGTGTTGGATCACATCTCGTCGAGAAAGTCTGGATTGGTGTAGCTGGTCCCACTGTTCCACCACACATTGTAGAAACTTCAATTTCGTAAATTGTTGCAGGATTTAATCCTGTAATAGTAAGTGGAACATTTCCTAATACTGTAGATGCATAAATCTGCGTCCATGTAGAAGTTCCCTTTACTCTATATTTTACAAGATAAGTTGTCGTATTAAGAGCTCCTGATAAATTAACAACAATCGAAGTATGAGCCGGAGTCCCAAAAACAGGTGGATTTGGCATCGCATTACTACATGGTCTGATTCTTACCGCATAATCTTCAACTTCACCATTAGCAGCATTTGCACAGGCTGTTGGAACACTTCCATTCTTCAGCATTACTCTCATCGTTGTAGTATATTGTCCTGTATAAGCTGTAGGAACATTAGGAACAGTAAACAGATCAGTAACCGGAGTGGTAGTACTTGCCGGAGAATTAAGAATTCTTTCAGAAGTTTCAAACTGTCCGTTTCTGTTATAATCGATCCAGGCTACAACGGCATCATTACCTGATGATCCTGTCCATCCTTTTCCAACAGCAATTTTATTACCACTTGAATTTGCATCTAAAGTAATAAGGGTAGCTGGTGTTGTATAGCTTGTATAATAGTTCTGAACAGTTGTGTTGCTCATCACAGGAACACCTAAATTAGATGAAGTAACAGTAACATTTGAAATGTGGTCGTTATCTCCACTACCTGTTACCGGACAATACTGCAGCGGTAATGTAGTAAATGGCATAAGTGCAGACCAAGCTCCTGCTACCCCACCACAGATCGTAGCTACCTGAACTTCATACTCAGTTTGCTCTAATAAAGTGTTTGTTGGAATAGTATAAACATTTCCAGGTGCGGGTATTGTGTTAATAGGAACCCAAGCATTCCCAGGTGCCACTTTCTTTCTATACTGTAGCTTATACGTTGCTCCAGTAGCTGCAGTCCAAGAGAATGTTGCACTTGTATCAGTAATATTTGAAATCGTAATATTTGTTGGCGGAGCCGTTGTACATACTGGCTGATCAATCAATCTTACTCCATAATCCTCTACTTCTCCACTGCCTGTAAAAGGCCCACAAGGAGAGTCAACATCATCATTCATCATAACCACTCGCATACGGGTCAAAAGAGGCCCATCATAAGTAGCTGGAGATGGCGGAAGTGCTATTGTGAAACCAGTACCTATTGAATTCACAGGATTAGTTGTGCTATAAGAACCATTAACAAATCTTTCAGTAGGTTCAAAAACTCCATTTCTGTTAAGGTCAATCCATACTCCTATTCCATAGCTTGATGAAGAACCAGGCCAGAATTTAGTAATCGTTATTTTATTACTTGATGTACCTCTCACTAAAGTAACTAATCTTGTAGGATCAGCAGAGTAATCTTTATATCCATCATATCCTGAATTACTCACCATTAACGGACCGTTCGTAGGAGTAACTACAACTTTACCAATATACCCGCTTGGCATAGCAGTAGGCGGAACATTAGCACAGTATGTAAGAGCTGGTGTTGTAAAATTAGTACTTGCAGAGAATGGTCCCTGTGGACTACCGTTACAAATTGTTGCGATCTGAACTTCATATGTAGTTCCATCTGCCAAATTAATCAACTGTTGATTACTAGCCAGAACTGCTGTAGCTGGCATCGTTTTCCAAGGTCCACCAGAAGTTGGTCTGTATTGTACCACATAAGTAGCTCCTAGTGAAGGCGTCCATGTAACAATAGCAGTACTTGAAGTAATACTATTTATGGCAATATTAGTAGGTGGTGCTGCAGAACAAGGTACAAGTTCTAACCCAGTAAGTCTGATTTTCGGAATATCTTTGTGTCTACTAGTTGCAGTTGGAGGAGAAGTAGGATCCGGATTGGTGCTATCATTTCTGTATAAAATTCCTCTCTCAACACTAACTGGGAAACTTCCCCATCTGGCTTTCGTAGCTGACGCATAACCTGGAGAGTTTTCATCCACAGCAATAACAATATTACTTGTTCCATCCCATAACATCGGAGTAGTTAATGGTATGGTCACCCACGTTCCGGCTGTCATTGTAGGAAGAGTACCTTCCCATACTTTTTTCAAAGAAGAATATGGTACCCAACTTGAACTTCCAGGAAAACTATTTTGCGTGGTATTGCCCATATAGACTACCCACTCATTATATTTATTCTGCTCAGCAGTAACAGGCTGTTCAACATAGAACTTAAGTTCAGTGATAAATTTCCCAGCTCCTACAGCTCCTAAAACTTCTGCAGCAGTGTAAATCTGCTGAGAATAGTTATATCCATAGTATGCATCTACAGGAAGTTGTTCTGTATAAGCAGTTCCGGTTCCTATCTGCCCAGGGGCAAATGCAGGTCCCTCAACCCAGGAGCTTTTGTCTGTAGGCGTACAAACGGCTCTTACCCACCAATAATAAGTGGTTCCTGATACCAATGGAGATAAAGGGGCAGAAGTTCCTGCAACAATAGTTCCTATTGTACCAACAGCTGAAGTCGGTGGTGTCCCCGTTGTATTGTAATATACTTCATATCCTCCTGCAGGTGCTGAACTCGAAGCTGCCCAACCAACAACAACACTTGTAGGTGTCATTGATCCTACCGTCAGGGAACCAGCAGTTGAAGGAACCGGAAGACACGTAGGAGGTGTTGCAAAAGATTTTGGCGTAGTATTCCAGGCACTTTGATCTGTTGCGCTACATCTTGCCCTTACCCATACATAATAGGTTGTATTAGGAAGTAAAGGAGTAAGTATTGCACTTGTTCCTGACGGAACATTCTGTGTTGCCGGAGCTCCTGGAGGAGGCGTTGCCCCCGTAGTATTATAATAAATATCAAATCCTAATGCAGGTGTATAACCAAACGCAGTCCAGGAAATTGCTGCTGTTGTAGGCGTTATTGTTCCTGTTGTAATAGTTCCGGCAGCAGGCATTGCCGGACATGTAGCCGGCGTAGCAAAGGCAAATGATGCAGACCACTCACTTTGATCAGTTGCACTACATCTTGCTCTTACCCAAACATAATAAGTTGTATTAGGAAGCAATGGACCTATCGTAGCGGTAGGTGTTGCCGGCGGGACAGTTACATTAGGTGCTGTGCCGGCTCCCGGTGGTACATTAGTTGTGTTATAATACACATCATACCCTAATGCAGGTACCGGTACATAAGCAGGCCACTTGATCTCAGCACTTGTTGCTGTAATTGTTCCTGCAGTGATTACACCACCAGGAGGCATAGACAAACATGATGGTGGTGTTCCGAAGGTCATCTGAATATTAGGTCTGTTACCCGTAACCGTACCATTTCCGGTAGGCGCTGTAGTGTTGCCCTGAATATACATATGTCCTGTTGGTACACTAGAATAGGTAAGCTTTGCTCCTGTAGTGAAGGTTCCAGAACCACCATAGTTAGTTTCTACAAGCACCATAAGGTTATCCACTCCATTATAAGTGAAAGGAAGCTGTAAAGGGACAGTATACCATCCTGTTGGTACAAGACCTACAGTTCCACTATATAATAAGGTAGCCCCGGTAGTTGCAGCAGCCCAGTTTTGAGCTGTAAGCGTTGTAGCAGGTACAGCTTTTATATAAATTTTTAGAGGAATCCCTATATTGAAAGTTGAGGTAGAATTCCATCCCAAGGATAAAATACTTCCAGCAGTTCCTCCTGCGGCAGCAATTTCTGCAGCCGTGTAAACAGATGCGGAGCGTTCAAATCCATTAGCAACCCCTAAAGGATACTTTTGGGTTGCCGTTCCGGTACCAATTGTAATGGTTTGTGCCTGTATGGACAATCCGACGACCATACAGAGCAATGCAATGAGCACCTTAAAAGGTCGGCTCATTTTACAGAGTAAAAGTCCACTCATATTTTTTAAAATTTAATAATGATAACGATAATTAAGAATTATAGTATTTCCATTTAACAAGGCCCGTACTTTATTTCCAAAACCTCGTAATTTACAGAGTATCTGTAGTAAAAAAAGTAATTTTATTCCATAAACTAATATTTTAATATTTACACAAATCTAAACATTTTTTCATTATAATACATTCTTTAAATTGTTTTTTTGTAAAAATTAAACTATAATACCCTATATGATTAAAAATAAAGAATCCATATAAATTCAGTAAATTTATATGGATTTGACCCTATTATTATTTTTTAATGTATTCAATAATTTCCGAAAAATATTATCTTTTATCGCAATAATATAATTTACATTCAACAACCAAAGCACATTTACTTTATTATCATCAATAAAGACTTTTTTAACGATTTAACTTCCAAATTACACATTCATAAGGTTAATACATGAGAAACGCTGGGAGTATTCAGAATATCATTTACAGGGTTTGGAGAAATTACAAAGTTGCTGTCTTTTTTATTTACTTCATTGTTATCTAGCATTTGCTACCTTTTAATAGCTTATTCTGAACTGTTCCAGGAAACAATGTCACACTATACAGAGAATCTGAATATCTTTTCTGGTAGTGCTAGCTTCCTATGCTTCATCAGATTTTGATACTGAAGTTCTTCCAAAGAACTTTAACAACTATATACAGTAATCAACAGCCCTGATCAGTAAAAACAAAAAACCCGGGAAAGTTTCCCGGGTTCAATGTTATGATTAATGAGTTTAATTAAAATTTATATGCAATATTCCATGCGAATCCCATATTAAATTTGGAGGAACTTTTTCCAAATCCAGGAATAATCATTGGAGATATATTATCCTGTTTGGAAGTATAGGCCAGATAGCGGGGCTGCAGATTAACATCAATATAAAAATTGGAATCAAACAACTGTACTCTTCCTCCCAAAGTACCTTCCAGCCAGAAAGAAGACTGTGAGGATGCAGGAAAAGACACTGAAGAATTACTTCCTCCATATCCACGGACAGGAACAGCCATGTACTCCTGATTATAAAATGATCCGGCAACTTTTCCACCTGCATAGAAACCATTGAATTCATTTTCTCTATCCTTAGCCAGCATATAAAATGCACCAAGCTTAATAAAAGGACCGCTTACTTTAGCATCATAGCTGTTTTTCTGATATATATTTTTCTCAAAACCAGCTTCTGCAATAGCATGAACGTTCCCATTAATCTTTGAGGAAATAAATCCCTGATATAACTTTCTATCTGAAAAGAATCCCAATCCTGTATTCAAGACATCAAGCCCAACCATAAAATTTGGCTCATATTTCCAATGTACTTTTTTTACTTCTTCTTTCTTTTCTTCCTGTGCTGAGGCTAGAATCCCGAACAGGCTAAAAAATAAGGTAAAGATTAGTCTTGTCTTCATTCAATATTTGATTTTGTCCATTTTCCAGGCTTTGAACAGGGTCAGGAGTTATTAATTCTGAACTTAAATTGTCATATGTTTTTTTGGCTCCACATCCGGGAGATACATATATTGCCTGTGTTGTATATTTAATTCTTACTTTAGATTCTTTACCTTTAGTAGATGTTTTAAAATAAATATCGGTATAAGGTGAATCATCTACCCTTAGAGGAATAAGCCTTGAATCTATTTTTTTCTGCCATCCCAAATCCACTTTTCCTGAACCATAATCTACTGCTACAGACAATGAATCAAGTGTTGTTTCCTTACCATCTGATGCTGCAGTCTTAAAGGCAACCTTCATTCTTGGAGTTCCCTCTCCGCTTTCGCAGATATCATCATCACTGCCACATGAATAAAACATTCCAACGAAGCAGAGCATTATGAGAAATTTAAAATACTTCATATTAAGATTTGAGCTCAAATTTAATTAAATTATTTTTTAATCAGCAATGCTATATTTTCTACGTGATGCGTTTGTGGGAACATATCTACCGGTAATATTTTCACTACATTATAATGTTCTTTCATCAGCGCCAGATCTCTAGCCTGTGTTGCTGAGTTACAACTTACATAGACTACTTTCTCCGGAGCTAATTTCAATATTTGTTCCACTACTTTCTGATGCATTCCATCTCTTGGCGGATCTGTAATCAGGACATCTGCTTTAGGATGATTTTCCATAAATTCATCGTTAAAGACATTTTTCATATCTCCACAATAGAAAGTAGTATTGGTAAGACCATTTAATTCAGCATGTTCTATGGCTGCATCAATAGCTTCCTGTACAGATTCTATACCGATTACCTGTTTTGCATTTCTTGCTACATACTGGGCAATTGTTCCCGTTCCGGTATATAGATCATATACTACTTCATCTCCTTTAAGGTCTGCAAATTCAAGTGTTTTTCTATACAGTTCCAATGCCTGCTTATAGTTGGTCTGGAAGAATGATTTTGGTCCGATTTTAAACTTCAATCCGTCCATTTCTTCCATTAAATATCCTTCACCAAAATATACATTAATATCCAGATCATAAATAGAGTCATTGGCTTTTGGATTGATCGCATATACCAACGTTTTGATCTGCGGAAACTTCTCCAGAATATATGCAAAAAGCTTTTCTCTGTTTTCTTTTTCTTCTCTGAAAAGCTGGAATAACACCATCCATTCTCCTTTAGAGTTCTGTCTCATCATCAGAGTTCTCAGGAATCCTTCATGGTTTCTCACATCAAAGAAATCTAATCCGTTCTCTACAGCGTATTTCTTCACCGCTAATCGGATTGCATTAGATGGATCTTCCTGTAGAAAACATTCTTTAAGGTCTAAGATCTTACTCCACATTCCCGGAATATGGAATCCTAGAGCATCTTTGCTTCCAAAGTTTTCTTCAGAGCTTATTTCATACTGCGTAAGCCATCTCGCATTGGAGAAAGAAAATTCCATTTTATTTCTATAAAAATACTGTTCTTTCGAACCAAGGATTGACAGGGTTTCAAAGTCTTCAATTCCACCAATTCTTTTAATATTGTTATATACTTCTTCCTGTTTAAAATCAAGCTGTTTTTCATAGCTCATATTCTGCCATTTACATCCACCACAGGTTCCGAAATGCACACACTTCGGCTCTGTTCTGAAAGGAGATCTCTCTAAAACATCTACAGCTTCTCCCTCATAATATTTGGATTTGGCTTTTTTCACTCTTACATTCACAACATCTCCCGGAATTGCCCCCGAAACCAATACTGTTTTACCGTCTTCCGTTTTTCCAATAGCAACACCTTTTGCTCCGGCATTTAACAGCTTTATATTTTCAAGAACTAAATTTTTCTTATTCTTTCTGCTCATTCTAAAATTTTCTATTTTCCTAATCGAAACTTTAAAAGTTTCACTTTGCAAAAATACAATAAAAAAAACCTTATCCGAGGATAAGGTTCTGATCTATATTAAAGTTTATTATTTTGTAGGAGCAGGCTGCGGATTTGCAGGCTGTGGTGCAGTAGGATCAATCTGTAATTGTGGCTGCATCTGCTGAGCATTCGGATCTACTTTTGGAGCTGAAAGTCCTGTAAGTTTATCCAGAATAGTTACCAATTCCTGTTCTCCAAGGTTTACAAAAGATCTGCTTGCTATTTTTCCATCTTTATCGATGATTACAAAGCAAGGTAATTTGAATCCGTATACTCCATATTTTTTAGCAATATCAGACTCCATTCCTTTTTCTCCGTATACATTCACTCCCTGAATACCTTTTAATAATGAATTGCTTGTTTTAATAAACTGGTCTTTTGTATCGTCTACGTTTACAAAAACAAAGTTCATTTTAGATTTGTAGAAATTTACAACTTCTTTTAAAACTGGTACCGTAGCTTCTCCGATATAAGGATTCCATGAAGCATAGAAGAACAACATATAAGGTTTCCCTTTGTTTTCAGAAAGTTTGTATGCTTTTCCATCCTGTTTTACTAAAGCAGCTTCAGGGGCCACTTCTCCAATTTTAAGACCTGTAATTGCCATCTGCAATTTAAATAAGTCATTTTTAATTACTGAGTCCTTAATATCAGTATCAATTAATTTTTTGATTTTATCAATATTTTTAGCATCAGCACTAGGATGAATATCTTGAGATATAACGAAAGCTAAGAGGTAGTCTTTAGCCACCTGTGAAATCCCATCTCTCTGTTTAAGAAACTCTGAAAAAATCTCTGAAATCACAATATCTTTTTTATTCTTGGTTTTAGATTCTGCAAATTTTTGGAAATCAGGACTCATTGTAATTAATAGGTATTCTCTATAAGTAGCATGTCCTTTTATCATGTCATCCTTATTTATTTGAAGTTTATCTTCATAATCAAAGAAGGATTTAGAGACTTTAAAGGATGGATTTCCTGACGTTTGCGCTTGCCCTATTCTATATTGAGCAAGCAATTTAAGTATTATACTAGAAATATTGTTTTTATCCCATTGAATAACACCTTTATCTGGATTAAACTTATTTACATTTTCATCTATATTTTTGTTTAAATCTATTTCAATTTTCTGAACTCCGTTTAAAAAGAGCTTTTCTCCTTTTGCCACAAGCTCATCCATATTAATTTTCTGAGCATATTCTAATAAAAATTTCTCATTAGCTTTATGAAAATCATTATTTTTTTTTGCCTCACCAGAAATTACATACTCCATCGGGAATGTAATACCATTCCCCGAAAGATTAAGCTTTTGCCCTCCTTTTAAGTAAATTAAATTTCTTTTTCCTGCATAGGTCATTTCATACATCCCATCTTTAGAAACTTCAAAACTACCTGAAAAGTTACCATCTTTATCAGTTCCTAAATTTACTAGTGGTAATGTTCCAACTCCTGAAGCATCTATAAATTCAATTCTTTCCAAGGGGCCACCCCCTGTAATTTTTCCGTTTATTTCAACTTTTTTTGAACAAGACATCACGAAAATCGCGATGATAAACAATAAAAGATATTTTTTCATTTCAATTTTTAATATTACACAAAAATACGCTTTTTAGGGCCTGTTAATTCACACTGATAATTTTTTTTTGAAAATTTTATTACATCGATAAAAAGGAACATTCCAATTACTTTTTCTGTCTATTTTTCATCGTTAAAAAACAACTGAAACAATGCATTTTTTACATCATTCAACTGCCCTCCAAATATATACTTATTCAACAAAGTAAACCTAAGATCTGACAATAAGTTAACAAACTTTAACAGCTACAATACGTATATAAAAAAATCACTCCCGAACCGAGGGCGACTTTTAAGTATTTTGAATTAATTCTATCTTTCATCTATAAGAGCAGATATCTATTCTCTATTTATTCTTGCGATATTTTCAATAATATTCTAAAGCCCTTCATCTTCTATCCAATCTGCAATAAAATATTCTAAATCTTCTCTCTTATAATGTTTAGGATAGTTATATTGGTTAAGAAATATATTAGGTGTAAAACTTAACCCTTTTGCAAGATTTTCTTTAGTAATCTCATTAAGATGAGACTTTATCATACTTACATTTTGAGGCTTACCATATTTCAGAAACCAAGCATTAAAATCATTATTTTTAAACCATGTATTTAAAGCCTCAATAAAAATTAAGTCACCCCCATTATTATAAACTTCAACTAATCGTATTAGGAGATTTTTAGTATTATCATCCATAGCCTCCTCATAAAGATTAAACCTAATACTTATTGAAATTTGCTCTGAATATCTTTCTAAAACACCTTCTAAAGCTTCATGAACATCTTGACAAAAACCGCAAAAAGGACTTGTTACCACTGTAATCCTTTTACTAGTATTTGATCTTCCTAATATAATTAGATCTTTATTAAAAAATTCAATTTTTGAACTTTTTAAATTATTTCTAAAAATTTCATAATTTCTAGAAAACCTCAATTGTCTTATATACTCTTCCTGTATTTCTTTTTTTTCTATAAAATAAGGTTTTGAATAATATACTAAAGCCGCGATTAATAAAAATACAAATATAAAAAGACTCAATAATTCTATTTTAAAAAATAATTGCGGCAATTCTGTAAAAATTAATGTAGTTTGTAAATAAACAATACCTATAATAGTTAAACAAACAGGACACCATTTCTTCTCTATTGCATATTGAAAATATATGGAATAGAGAGTCATCGGAATGGATAAGACTAAAACAACCATCATATAACTTAAAAATACAGTTGAAGCTCCAGCAACAACAAACAATAAAAGGTTTAAAACTTGTGAAATAAAAAACCAAATACTAATATCACTTATTTTAAAATATTTGAGCCATGAAATCTTATTTGAATTTATAACTTGTTTACAATCTGCATTAGCCATTGCACTACAAAAAGTTTGTGAAATTTTAGAACTCAGACCTAATTCTGTTTTTAAGGCTTCAAATGAAAAAAAAATCCCTAATAAGCTTAGGGCTCCAAAAGAAACTACTAGAAGTGAACTAGAAAACAAGTAAGTAATACCTAAAATAGCCATAACCAGTCCTCCTATTAACAAAGATTGCATTATTCCATTATTGGGTTTTGTATCAATAAAGTCTTCCGGTTTTTCTATCAATAAAACTACATTTTTCCAAAGCTTATCAATCTCTTGTAATGTACCTTTCTTCTTTTCATCTCCTACAGTATATTGATATAATCCTTCTTTATATTCTAAAAATGAAAAAAAGGGAGCTTTTTGTTCTTCCTGTAACAATGCAATAAAGGAATCCGGCAAATCATCAAATTCGTTTGTATATATTTTTGTCGCGAGATTAGGAATATTAAAAAATGTAAGAGTATCACTGAAAGCAAGCAGACTTGGATAATCAGGATGCGTTTCTATTTGAATTTTAAATTCACTGAAATTAATTGAGATATTTTGATTTTTAAGATACAAAATGAATGGTTCCAAATTTTGCTCTACTGACATAATAAAGATTTAAATGTTTTAATTACCAAGTAAAATCCGCCTCTAATTAGAGACGGATTTATTTTTTTATAATTTGATATTAACCATGTCTTCGGCAAAAACCTGACATAAGAGGCGAAGACGCTGAACAGCTACAATCTGAATAACCAGAGCTACTGCAGCCAGGACCGTAGTATCCACAAATACCACCACAATATCCTCCTCCTCCTCCTTCACCATGCATTTCGCTCTCAAGAACAATAGCTCCACTAATAGTTCTCATTTCATTTCTTGATAAAATTCCTTTTGATTTTTTTAATTTTTTCATTTGATATTTTTTTACAAATTGTTCACCAAATATAGAATTATTATAGGAACAACAATCAAATCAAACAATAAATTAACAAACTTTAATAGATAAAATAGAGATATAAAAAAAAATCGCTCCCGAAAACGAGAGCGATTTTTAAGTATTTTGAATCAATTCTATCCTTGATCTACAAGAGCAGACATGTATTCTCTATTCATTCTTGCGATATTCTCAAGAGAAATACCTTTAGGGCACTCAACTTCACAAGCACCAGTGTTTGAACAGTTTCCGAATCCTTCTTCATCCATAGCTTTCACCATGTTCAGAACTCTTCTTTTAGCCTCTACTCTACCTTGAGGAAGTAATGCATACTGAGAAACTTTAGCTCCCACGAATAGCATTGCTGATCCGTTTTTACATGTAGCTACACAAGCTCCACATCCGATACAAGCAGCAGCATCCATTGCTTTGTCTGCATCTTCTTTAGGAACCGGAATCGCGTTAGCATCCAAAGTATTTCCTGAAGTATTTACAGAGATGAAACCACCTGCTGCCATTACTCTGTCGAATGCGCTTCTGTCTACCATCAAATCTTTGATAACAGGGAAAGCAGCACTTCTCCAAGGTTCAATAACGATTGTCTCTCCATCTTTGAACATTCTCATGTGAAGCTGACAAGTAGTAATACCTGTATCAGGACCATGAGCTCTACCATTGATGTAAAGGGAACACATACCGCAGATTCCTTCACGACAGTCGTGATCGAAAGCGATAGGTTCTTTACCATCGTTAATTAAATTTTCGTTCAGAATATCCAGCATCTCCAAAAATGAAGAATCTGTAGATACATCTGATATTTTATAGGTCTCAAACTGACCTTTAGTTTTACTATTTTTTTGTCTCCAAATTTTCAGCGTAAGATGAAGGCCTTTTTTTGCACTCATAATGTTATATTTATAGGTTGGAGATTATTTGTAACTTCTCGCTTTAACTTCGATATTGTCATAGATAAGATCTTCTTTATGCAGAACTTCTTGTTTGATATCATCACCCTGATATTCCCAAGCTCCTACATATTTGAAGTTCACGTCATCTCTTTCTGCTTCACCTTCCGGGGTAGCATGATCTTCTCTGAAATGCCCACCACAAGATTCATTTCTGTGTAATGCATCAATAGCCATTAATTGTCCAAGTTCAATAAAGTCTGCCACTCTGAATGCTTTTTCAAGTTCAGTGTTCATTCCTTCAACATCTCCCGGAACTTTTACGTTTTTCCAGAAATCATTTTTCACTTCTTCAATTTCTCTGATTGCTTCTCTTAACCCTTCAGGAGTTCTTCCCATTCCTACTTTGTTCCACATAATGTGTCCTAATTGCTTATGGAAGTGGTCTACAGAATGAGTTCCTTTATTATTTAAGAAGAAATCTATTTTTTCTTTAATTCCTTTTTCAGCCTCGTCAAACGCTGGTGTAGTGGTAGGAATCGCACCTGTTCTGATATCTGCAGAAAGGTAATCTGCAATCGTATAAGGAAGTACGAAATATCCGTCTGCAAGACCTTGCATCAATGCAGAAGCTCCAAGTCTGTTGGCACCGTGATCTGAGAAGTTAGCTTCACCGATTACGAAACATCCAGGGATTGTAGACTGAAGGTTATAATCAACCCATACACCACCCATTGTGTAGTGAACTGCAGGATAAATCTTCATTGGAGTTTTGTAAGGATCATCAGCAGTAATCTTTTCGTACATTACAAATAGGTTACCATATTTTTCTTCAACCCAAGCTTTTCCTAGGTCGTAAATTTGCTGATCACTAGGGTTATGAATATGCTTTTCAATAGCAGCTTCTTTACCTTTTTTGATAATTTCTGTAGAGAAATCTAAGTAAACACCTTCTTTAGTATCATTATTTTCGATTCCGAAACCAGCATCACATCTTTCCTTACCCGCTCTAGACGCAACGTCACGAGGAACTAAGTTACCGAATGCAGGATATCTTCTTTCTAAATAGTAATCTCTATCTTCTTCTTTAATATTTTCAGGTCTTAATTTGCCTTCTCTGATGGCTACAGAATCTTCAATTTTCTTAGGAACCCAGATTCTTCCTGAGTTTCTTAATGATTCAGACATCAAGGTAAGCTTAGACTGCTGTGTTCCATGAACAGGAATACAAGTCGGGTGAATCTGTACGTAACAAGGGTTTGCAAAATATGCTCCTTTCTTGTGAATCTTCCAAGCTGCAGAAACGTTTGAACCCATTGCGTTTGTAGAAAGGAAATATACGTTTCCGTATCCTCCTGAAGCAATGACTACAGCGTGAGCAGAATGTCTTTCAATTTCACCTGTCACAAGGTTTCTTGCAATAATTCCTCTTGCTTTTCCGTCAACAATAACAAGATCTAACATCTCATGACGGTTGTACATTTTAATTCTTCCTTTACCGATTTGGCGGCTCATTGAAGAATATGCACCTAATAATAACTGCTGCCCTGTTTGTCCTTTTGCGTAGAAAGTTCTTTTTACCTGAACTCCACCAAATGAACGGTTATCTAACTGACCGCCGTAATCTCTACCAAAGGGAACTCCCTGAGAAACACACTGGTCAATAATATTTGCAGAAACTTCAGCTAATCTGTAAACGTTAGCCTCTCTTGCTCTATAGTCACCACCTTTAATGGTATCATAGAATAATCTGTAGGTAGAGTCACCGTCTCCCTGGTAATTCTTAGCTGCGTTGATCCCTCCCTGAGCTGCAATTGAGTGCGCTCTTCTAGGAGAATCCTGGTAGCAGAATGCTTTTACATTATATCCCTGCTCAGCTAAAGTAGCTGCAGCAGAACCTCCTGCCAAACCTGTACCTACAACAATAATATCAATCTTATCTCTGTTGTTTGGTGCAACAAGGTTCATATGATCTTTATGATTTTTCCACTTGTCTTTAAGAGGACCCGCTGGAATTCTTGAATCTAATTTACTCATACTAGTATATTGATATTATTGAGTTATAAAATGATAAACCGCCACGATGATAAATCCTGCTGGAATAAGGATAGAATACCATGTTCCGAAAGCCTTAATCACGGGCGTATATTTTGGGTGTCTTGCTCCGATAGACTGGAATGAAGACTGGAATCCATGAGCTAAGTGTAAGCCCAATAGCACAAAAGAGATCACGTATAAAGCAACTCTCCATAAGTCTGCGAACTTCTCATGAAGCTCTGGCCAGAAACGTTCTGAATCAGGAGCTATTCCTTCAACATACTTATAGTTGATTTCATGTAGCCAGAAATCATATAAGTGAAGCGCTAAGAAAGCTAAAATAACAGCCCCCGAAATAATCATATTTCTGGACATCCATGAAGAATTCACTGATGCGTTGTTTGCTGCATACTTTACTGGACGCGCTTTATTATTCTTGATCTCCAATACAAATCCCATCGCAAAATGGAAAATTACTGCAAAACCAAGAATAGGCTGCATTAAGAACTGCACAAAAGGATTATAGCCCATAAACTCAGATGCTGTATTGAATGCATCCCTGTTTAGAACTGATAACAAATTGGTCGTCAAATGCAGTATAAGAAAAATCAGCAAAAATAGAGCTGATAATGCCATCGCATATTTTCTACCTATCGTAGAACTCGTTAAACCTGCCATATAAGTTTAAATTTGAATTTCCCACAAAATTAAGAAATGTTAACAATATCAAAAAGTGAGAAATCTCACAATTAGTCAGTTTGTAATCTTTCTAAATAAGAGCTTAATAGGTTATAAATAAAGAAAAAACCAAAAAACCAAAAATCATCATTCCATATCATACACCTGATCTCCAAAAACTATTTTTTTAGTTGAAAAAGGAATCGCCCTTATTTCAAAATGATGTATTCTTCTGGATGAACAATAGGGGTCTACTATAAATTGTAAAACCTTTTTCCTGTCTGCTTTATGCGGAATCCAAAAGCGAACCTTATTTCTTGTCTTTATAGAGATGACTGTACGCTTACTAAAGGAATGAATAATCACCTCTTCCTTCTGATTTTCAACAATATTACATCCGGTCCTTATCATTAGAAATGCTAAAACGGAGATTATCAAATTCATGGAATTTCTAAGGTTTAATTTTAAAATCACAGCCCGTAACAAATATACTACAACTGATACAGACAATACTTCAATCAGATTCATAGGAATGTTTTTAATGAGTACTGCATCTAACCCGGCAAACCAGTGAATAATCTTAAGAAGGAACTGGATCATATAATCATAAACTATATCAATAAAGCTGAAATCCATACCAAAAGCGATAAGAAGTGTCATCAAAAATGAAAACACAATAATCACTTCAGAAAAAGGAACAATTGCAAAATTGGCGATGACTGATACAAAAGAAAACTGATGGAAATAATATAACACCAACGGAAGCGTTGCCAACTGGGCAGATACTGAAATGGTTATGGTATTAAAGATCAGTTTCTTTAAATAATTATCGGCGGGGGGAAAGTATTTCAAAAGAGGTTGATTCAACCAGAAAATTCCTAATACAGCAACAAAACTAAGCTGAAATCCCACATCAAAAAGCTGTTGGGTATCCGGAATCAGAATAATAAATGCAGACAAAGCCAATGAGTGCAGTAAATCCGGTTTCCGCTGCAGTAAAACAAAAATAAAATATACACTCAGCATAATACAGGACCTCAACACAGAGTTTCCAAATCCAATAAATCCGGCAAACAACCAAATAAAAACCAAACTTGAAATAATGGCATATTTCCTGAATTGTAATGGGATGAAACGAACCATTAAAAAATAAAAAAGTCCGAAAATAATGACAATATGGGTTCCGGAAATTGCTAACAGATGAACCAGCCCCGATCTATTGAAATCCTGTACAGTAACGGCATCCATTTCAGTTCTGTCTGCCAGAATAATTCCTTTCAAAAATTCTCTGCTGCTTCCTGACATCCCGGTTTTATCAATTTTCTTCAGAACATTGAGTCTATACTGCCTGATCTTATCGGTAAAGTTTATATCATCACGTTCTGCAGAGAAAACTGTATTTGAAATATACACCTGATATCCAATATTTTTCCGTTTCAGATACTGCGCATAATTGAATTGAAAATTATATTGAGGCTGCTTAGGCTGTGTGATGTAAGATTCTGCTTTGTAGTAATGTTTAAAATCTAATTCGCCATGGTCTCTCGGAATATAAAAAACTGCATTAAAACTCATATTCCCAGATTGGGCTATCCCTTCATATTTTTTATATTTTTCTGCTGAATTTAATTTCTGGGAGATTTTAAAAACAATGACTTCTTTATTATTAACAGTTATATCAGCATTTTGAGAAAAAACAGTACAGAAATGAAGTAAGATGCCTATTCCAAAGAACAGTACTCCAAGAAGAGCCACCCTGATTTTATACAGCACATAGGTATTGAAGAATAGGGAAAGTAAAATTCCAAAATTGATAGCTGCAATCCCATACATCCATACTTTTCCCAATAAAAATTTATCCTGGAAAAAAATTCCAAGAATAAAACATAGTATCAGGATCAGTAGTGGTTCTCTATTCAATGACAGTTAATTATATCACCAATATAGGAAATTAAAGATTCGCTTATTATCACTGTAATTACTAAATAAAACACCCTGTAATCTTTAAAGAGATTAACAGGGCGCTTATTTTTTTGCTATAAAATTGTATTTATATAAAAAGTTTTACTTTCGATTTAAAAACTTATCTGTGAGACGCTGGTTTCTTTGATATAGAACCAGGGATCTTTTCCATAATCTTCATAGATAAAACTTTTGTTTTTCTTAGAAACGGCAGGTTCTATCCGGGTACCCTCATACCATTCGCTAAACAAAGTAATTCCAATCAATTCAGGATTCAATTTAGTGGCTGCATCAAACATTCTTTCATATAATATCTGCCGTTATCTCGGTTTTTGAAATCAGCCTCATTCCAGAGTCTGATCAGCCCAAGCCAATGCAAGGGATAAAAATAAGATGATGGTCTGTACATATTGAGCCATCCCCCCTAATTAGAGGTTCTACTTCCAAAAACAAAACCTTAATTGACAAAATAAGTATAAAACCATCAAATCCGGATTAAAATTTCCGGAGATTCGTCTCAGACCTTTAAAATCACCTCAGCAGCATGATCACTGGCTCCCTTACCACCAAGCTTTTCTCTCAAAAGGCTGTAGTCATTCAGGACCTGTTCTCTTTTTCCTCCTTCTAAAATTTTATTGAGTTCATCTACCAGAGTCTTAGTATTCAAATCATTCTGGATAAGTTCTTTTACAACTTCCCTATCCATGATAAGATTCACTAACGAAATATAATTGATATTTTTTACGAGTCTTTTGGCAATCGCATAAGAAATGGTGCTTCCACGGTAGCAAACGACTTCAGGGATATTCAGCAGAGCAGTTTCTAAAGTGGCTGTTCCGGAAGTAACCAAAGCAGCTTTTGAACATCTAAGCAGATCATATGTTCTGTTGGAAACAAAATGTACATTGTCATCCACATACTTCTGGTAGAATTCTTTAGGAAGACTTGGCGCTCCTGCAATCACAAATTGATAATTTTTAAAATGAGGTCTTACGGAAAGCATGACTTCAAGCATTTTCTCTACTTCCTGTTTTCTGGATCCCGGTAAAAGTGCAATAATTTCTTTTTCGTTCAGCCCGTTCTCTTTTTTAAAACCATCAATATTGATTTCTTTTAAATCAGAAATAGCATCAAGCAACGGATGCCCTACAAAGTGTGAATGAACACCATGTTTTCTGTAAAATTCTTCCTCAAACGGAAGGATAACCATCATTTCATCCACATACTTTTTGATGGTCTCTACTCTACCTTCTTTCCATGCCCATAGTTGTGGTGAAATGTAATAGATCACCTTAATTCCCAATTCTTTGGCAAACTTAGCAATCCTCAGATTGAATCCCGGATAATCTACCAGAATTAAAACATCAGGCTTGTTGTTCTGGATATCTTGTTTGCAGAATTTAATATTATTTAAAATAGTTCTGAGATTCATGACCACTTCCAGAAATCCCATAAAGGCCAGATCCCGGTAATGTTTTACCAGTGTTCCGCCCTGAGCTTTCATCAGATCACCACCCCAAAACCTAAACTCTGCACCAGAGTCCTTTTGTTTAAGGGATTTCATCAAATTGCTTCCATGAAGATCACCGGAAGCTTCTCCTGCAATAATGTAATATTTCATTTCCTCCGAAATCTTTATTTGTTTTAATAACCGTCAAAAACAGCCTGTTACTTTGCATCATGGGCAGTTTCTATGGTAAGGATAGAGAACAAATTAAGAGGTATATTGATCTTAATTTGTAAATTTGTTCAAAGATAATGATAAAAATGTCAGAAGAATTTGAAATCAGAAATAAAGTTGCCGAAAGCGGCCTTGTAAATTTTGACCTTACCACTTTACTTCCAAAAGGGGAAAGAAAGGGTATTGATCTTAAAGACTTCCTTTTTCAGGAGATGATCCTGAAGGAAAAAGATTTCCGCGAAAAAGTAGAGGTCATCAACACTGAAGAATATAAAGATTCCTATATCTATATCTACAACTCCGTAGATACTATTATTCCGCTTTGGGCTTATTTTGTACTCACTGCTAAGCTTACCGATGTGGCCAAAAAGATCGTATTCGGAAACCGCGAGGACCTGGAAGTTATTCTGATGCACAATGCTATACAGACCTATGATTTTGAAGATATGAGAGGAAAGAGGGTTCTTGTAAAAGGATGTTCGGATAAAGAAATTCCTGAAAATGCTTATATAGAGCTAGTGGAACAGCTAAAACCTCTGGTAAAGTCTCTGATGTTTGGAGAGGCCTGCTCTAATGTTCCCATTATAAAGAACTAAGAATGAAGCAATATCTATCGGCAGCAGCCCTGTTCTTTATTTTTTTAGCAATTTATTATATTGGGAGTTTTACTAAAATTCCTTTTGCTGATTGTGTAGGGTTTGTCCTGTCTGTAGAAAAAGGTGAGTTTGAAACTGCCGCTACTGCAACTTCCCATTTTTTATATACCAATACAGCGATCTTTATTAAAAACCTGACAGGTCTTCATCCTATTGAGGCCAGCCGTCTTTTGGTAGTAGCTTCAGGTGCTTTCACTGTTTCTATTATATATCTTATTGTAAAAACCATCACAAAAACACAATGGACAGCCATTACAGCTGCGTTTGTCTTTGGATTCAGTTTTTCTTTCTGGAGAAATGCTGAAATTGTAGAAGTATATACCTACAATTCTTTATGGGTAAGTCTTTTCTTCCTTTCTATGGTAAAGGTCTTTATTGAAAAGAAAAATATTCACATTATACTGAGCAGCCTATTCCTGGGAATTGCTCTCTGGGTGCATATTCAGAATATTTTACTGATTCCTGCTCTCTTACTTTTCTTATTTTACTTCAGACAGGAAAAGAGGTATGCCAGCTTTTCGGTTATACTTTTTGCTTTATTGTTTTCATCCCTGTTTATTCTTAATATGTCGCAGGGACTGCCATTTAAGGCCTTCTACTCTTCCGATCAGGGAACATGGGTGGAGGATTCTCTGAAACAGACTCCGGTGCAGCTGGTAAAAGATTTTTTCCAGTCATTTATATACCTCATCTATAATTTCAATATTTTTATATTTTTCGGAATAGCAGGAATGGGACTTTTGTATAAAGCCAACCGACAGATGTTTACTGTTTTCTTTGTAGCAGCATTATTGGTTTACGGGTTTGCCACTTTCTATCTTGTTTCTGATAATTATGTATTTTTTCTTCCGTTCAATATCATTTTTGCGCTGTCTATCGGATACGGACTATCTTCTGTTAAATATGTTTCATTTAAAAAGTTTTCGTGGGTTTGCCTGCTGATTCCTTTAGGTTATATTTCTGCTTATAATGTGGTCTTACTTACAGAAAAAGGTAGAGAAGCTGATGCTTTCAAAAAATATAAAGGCGGAATGAATTATTATCTGCTTCCCTGGATGAATGATAATGTAGGGATTCTGGAATTCACTGTTGACAATAAAGTAGCTCCTGAACCTATTAACTGGATGACTGTGAGCGCAAAGGAATATATCAAAGTATTGAAAAATAAAGGATATACTGAAGAAGAGATCCGAAAACTTTAACAATAATTATGAATCCGGGGTATTTTGGGAGGCATATTTTTTGATAACTTTGAGTCAATTAATACATTAACAAACACAAACAATGAGCTTAATCGACCTACTTACAGGGAACACCAGCAACCAGGTTGCTGAACAGGCTGAAAACAAATTCGGAATCAATAGAAACCAGGTAATTGCTTTACTAGCAGTAGCAACTCCTCTTATCATTTCTTACCTTAGAAATAAATCTCAGGATGCAAAGGAAGCTGAAGCTTTAAACAGTGCTTTGGACAAAGATCATAATGGCAGTATCTTAAATGATCCTTCACAAGTAGAATCCAGACAGGCTGAAGGCGGATCTATTCTTGACCATATTTTCGGTGGACAAAAGAGCACCGTGGAAAATCAATTATCACAAAATACGGGAATCTCTATAGACAAGATAGGACCAATCCTTGCGATGCTAGCTCCAGTTGTAATGGGGTATATCGGCCAGCAAAAACAACAAAGCAATGTGGGAGCAGGAGGTTTAGGAGATCTTTTGGGAGGAATCTTAGGAAATGCTTCTAATCAGGCTCAGGCTCAACAATCAAGTCCTTTAAATGATATTCTTGGAAGTGTTTTGGGTGGCGGACAATCTCAGTCATCAGGAAACCCTTTGAATGATATTTTAGGAAGTGTACTTGGCGGTGGTGGAAACCAGCAGCAACAAGGCGGTGGCGGATTAGGAAGTATTCTTGGTAATATTTTTGGAAAATAATTAATTTAATTTGTCATAAAAAAGACCGGAGAGAGATCTTCGGTCTTTTTGCTTTTTGTTACTTCTTAGGTTTTTCTTCGGTTGCTGTAAAGGATTTTGAAGCTTTTCTAGGTCTTCTTTTTCCGTAGTTTCCGGCATGAATTTTACCTCTTCTTGATTTATTGTCTCCTTTTCCCATAGTAATAAAGTATTTGTTGTTGTTACGAATTTAGGAAATACTTGATTAATATCCAATTATGTTAACGATTAAAGCCTTTTAAGAAAGGAAGATGGAGGTTGGAAGATAGAAGTTCTACCAGCAGTAATTTGATATACCATGATAAAGCTACTACAATAAAAGATGATAATCCGGGCTTTAACCTTCACAAACACCCATCTTCCATCTTCCATCTTCCCATTTCCTTTCTCTTACACCTTAACTGTCTTCCACTTTCCTTTTTTAAACAGAATAAAAGCAACCACAGTAATCAATCCCTCAGCTGCAGGGATTGAAATGAATACTCCTTTCGGACCCATCTCCAGATGCTTGGAAAGAAAATAAGCTGAAGGAATCTGAAACAGCCAGAATCCAAAAAGATTCACCCATGTTGGAGTCCACGTATCTCCTGCCCCGTTAAAAGCATTGATCATTACCATCCCGATTCCATAAAAAATAAAGCCTATACTCATAATGTGGAGTGCATTTGTAGCAAAATCTTTAATCTCTATCTGCTGAGTAAAGAAACTCACTAAGAAATCCCCGAACAAAACAAATATTAAGCTAACAATCACCATAAAGATGACATTATATTTCACTGTTTTCATCACAGACTGCTCTGCTCGCAACATTTCATTTGCCCCCATATTCTGTCCTACCAATGTGGATGCTGCATTACTCAGGCCCCAGGCCGGAAGCATAAAGAACATCATTAATCTTAAAGCTGTCTGATAACCGGCTGAGGCATTTTCACCTCCTGTAGTCGCTACCAGTTCTGCCAAAAAGATCCAGCTGCACGATGCAATCACAAACTGGAAAATTCCGGGAGTAGCAATTTTTATAATGGATTTAATTAGATCATAATGCGGTTTAAAGTAAGAAAGCTTAATACGGATTTGGGTATCTGCCACCAAAAGATGATACAGCTGATAAACTACCCCGATACTTCTTCCAATGGTAGTCGCCAATGCTGCTCCGGTAAGACCCATTGCCGGAATAGGGCCAAACCCTTTAATCAGGACCGGACAAAGAATAATGTTGGCAATATTGGCAATCCATAAACTTTTCATAGCAATCATCGCATTTCCCGCTCCTCTAAAGATTCCATTGATCAGAAACAGAAGCATTATGATGGTACTGCTTCCCATCATAATTCTCGTAAAGTCTTTTCCATAAGCTGCAGCTTCCGGTCTTGAGCCCATCAATATCAGAATTTCTTCAGCATAGATGACCCCGAATACACTTAAAACAAGTGTTATCACAAATGAAACCAGCAATACCTGTGCTGCACTTCTGGAAGCCTGTTCAGGATTTTTCTCCCCAATTCTTCTTGCTACCATAGCAGTTGCTGCCATACTCATTCCAATGGCAATAGAATACATCACAGAAAGTACAGATTCTGTAAGACCAACTGTCTGAATAGCAAACCCACTTTCTTTCAGATGCCCCACAAAATAAAGGTCAACCAATGCAAATACTGACTCCATCGCCATTTCCAACATCATAGGTATAGCCAGAAGTAACACAGCACTTCTGATATTTACCTTCGTAAAATCGGTCTCTTCTCCGCTAAAGGCTTTTTTAATAAAGTCAATATATTTTGTCATAAGTCTTCTTTGTTTGAATTACAAAAATATTCATTCAAAAACAATTATAGATTAGCATAGGAAAAGTTTTTCAACTTATAACCACTATTTAACAGTAATTTTTGGTTTACTAATCTTAAGAGTTAATATTATTCCATCTCTTACAAAACAACAAATATTTATACATTGACTGTAAAAAATAAAACTCATTGCATAAAAAAGTAAAAATTATAAAAGCTCCCTGAATAAAGATTAATCAGAAGGTTTCGCTTATTAAACCTGTAAAAATCTTATATTTGCACACTAAAAAAACATCCATGAAAACAAATTATCTTTTTTATGCATTGATATGCATAGTGAGTGTTGGAAAAATTAAAGCTGCCGATCTATATGTTCGTGATTTGGGAGCAGGAGGAGCTTATTCTACAATATCGGCAGCCATAACTGCTGCCAGTGATGGTGATCGTATCATTATCAAACCTAAAATAGGTAATGTACCTTATTTGGAGAATCTTTCCATCAATAAATCTCTTACTTTCACTTCTGAGAATAATTTTAGCAAATATTATGTACAAGGTACTATTTCTGTTGTGCCAGGAGCAGGCAGAGTGGTAAATATTCACAATATGTATGCTTTTCAAAGCGGCATTAATGCTACTTCAACCATTATTACCGGAGGAAGATGTACTATTAATATTGTAAATTCTATAGCTGATAAAAATCTTGATTTGGATGTTAAAAACGTAACGGCAAATATTTACGGAAGTACTTTCACCAATTTAGATTTTATGCATGGAAAGATTATGGGTAATACCTGCTCTTATATTTATTTACAAAAAGAGTCTGCTCCATCAGTAACTTCTGCTATTTATATTGCAGGCAATAAAATTTCAACAATTATTGGTTATTCAAGTTATCCGGTAAATATTTTGAATAACGAATTAGAAAGCTCTATAACGATGCAGGATATGTTATCCGGATCTACAAATATCATTCAACATAACCTTATAAAAATTGGTAGTATCACTGCTAATAGTGATAACCCATGTATCGTAATTGTAGAAAATAATATTATTAATCCCGGTTCTACTAATCATGAAATTTTTTCCAATGTGACTCCAACGGTAATTGCATCCTATAATTTATCTACTTCTGCTTTTACTACATATAATGTAGATATTCAAAATAATAATATTAGCAGTGGCTCTTATACTTTGGATTTAGCAAACTTTACATCTTCAGGAGATATTGTAAATGCAGGACGTCCTGAAGAAGAATATCAGGATCTGGATTTAACAAGAAGTGACATTGGTCCTTTAGGAGGTTCAAACTCATGGGCTAACTATTGGCCAACCAATGCAGGAAATAAACCAAGAGTAATGTTCTTAAATACTCCAAGAAGAGTTTATCTAGGTACAAGTTCTATTCAGGCAGAAGCAACAGGAATATCCAAATAATAAAAATATGAAAACAATGAACAAAAAAATACTCACAGGTATTTTTTCATTATTTGTATTTTTATTTCAGGCACAAATAAATGTAAATAATGCAGAATACTATTGGGATACCGATCCGGGTGAAGGAAATGCAATAGCTCTAGCACCTGCAGATGGTAATTTTGATAGCGCCATTGAAAATATTCTTCAAAACACATCATCTTTTCCTTCTGCTAATGGATTTCATACTTTTGCAATCCGATTTAAGGACAGCCAGGGAAACTGGGGACCTGTTTTTAAAAATATAGTTCATACTGGAAGCATTCCTGTAACAGAAGTTGGCATCCTTACCAACGGAGAATATTTCTGGGATATTGATCCCGGTGAAGGAAATGCAATAGCCTTAACGGCTGTAGATGGTAATTTTAATAATGCCATTGAAGATATTCTACAAAACAACATTGCAATTCCTCAATCTGCAGGTTTTCATGTTTTTCATGTAAGAGTAAAAGATGATCAAGGTATTTGGGGACCTGTTTTTAAAAATGTTGTTCATACCGGAACCCCTTCCACAGAAGCAGTAAGCCTTACCAACGGAGAATACTTCTGGGACATCGATCCGGGTGAAGGAAATGCAATAGCTTTAGCAGCCTTAGACAGTAATTTTGATAATATTGTTGAAGATATTCTACAAAACAATATTCCCATTGCACAGCCTACCGGCTTCCATATCTTTAATGTAAGAGTAAAAGATAATCTGGGAATATGGGGACCTGTTTTTCAGAATGTTGTTTATATTGAAACCTCAGGTTTAGGAACAAAAGAAGTCAAATTATCTAAAAATATAGTTTGTTATCCAAATCCTGCAGATGACATTATACGCTTCAACGCTACTGGTAAAATAAATATTTACTCTACTGAAGGAAGATTAGTTCTTTCTAAAGATAATGCGGACGGGAGCAAAGGGATAAATATATCATCACTTGTCAAAGGAAATTATATTCTAACGATAGAAAATAAGGAAGGAAAATTCTCTTCTAAATTCATCAAGAAATAAGATCATTCAAAACAAATGTGGATAATTTTATAAAAAATTTCAACAAAAAATATTTTAAAACTTCCTTAGGGAAGTTTTTTTGTTTTAAAAACCTGCAAAAATCTTATCTTTGCAAACGTAAAAAAAAGGTTCTAAGCTAAACCTTAAACATTGAACTTTAAACAAATAATTATGTTTCGATCACACACCAACGGGGAGCTATCTCTGAAAAATCTGAATGAAGAAGTTACACTATCCGGATGGGTACAGACTATCCGTGATAAAGGATTTATGATTTGGGTAGATCTTCGAGATCGTTACGGAATTACCCAGCTGGTACTTGACCAGGAGCGTTCTTCTGCACAACTGATGGAAGAGGCTAAAAAACTAGGCCGTGAATTCGTAATTCAGGCAACCGGAAAAGTTATTGAGAGAGTAAGTAAAAATCCTAATATTCCTACAGGAGAAATTGAAATCTTAGTTGAAAAACTAACGATACTGAATGATTCTCAACTTCCACCTTTCACTATCGAAGATGAAACTGATGGTGGAGAGGAATTAAGAATGAAATACCGTTACCTGGATATCAGAAGAAATCCGGTAAAAGATAAATTGATCTTCCGTCATAAAATGGCTCAGAAGGTAAGAAATTACTTATCTGATGAAGGTTTCATCGAAGTAGAAACTCCTGTTTTAATTAAATCTACTCCGGAAGGAGCAAGAGACTTCGTTGTGCCAAGCAGAATGAACCCAGGGCAGTTTTATGCATTACCACAGTCTCCACAGACCTTCAAACAGCTTTTGATGGTAGGTGGAATGGATAAATATTTCCAGATTGTAAAATGTTTCCGTGATGAGGATTTAAGAGCAGACAGACAGCCGGAATTTACACAAATCGACTGTGAAATGGCTTTTGTAGAGCAGGAAGATGTAATGAATGTATTTGAAGGAATGACTAAAACCCTTATCAAAGATATTACAGGTCAGGAATTCGGGGATTTCCCAAGAATGACATTCGCAGAAGCAATGCAGAAATACGGAAATGATAAACCGGACATCCGTTTCGGAATGGAATTCGTAGAACTTAACGAGCTTGTAAAAGGAAAAGACTTTAAAATATTTGATGAGGCAGAACTTGTTGTCGGAATCAATGTAGAAGGATGTGCAGACTATACAAGAAAGCAGATTGATGAGCTTGTGGATTGGGTTAAACGTCCACAAATCGGAGCTTCAGGAATGGTTTGGGCTAAATTCCAGAATGACGGAGTGAAAACCTCATCAGTAAACAAATTCTACAACGAGGAAGATCTAGCGAAGATCATTGAAAAATTCGGAGCAAAAGAAGGTGACTTAATGTTGATTCTTTCCGGAAATGAAAATAAGGTAAGAGCTCAGCTTTCTGCATTGAGAATGGAACTTGGAAACCGTTTAGGATTAAGAAAAGGAAATGTATTTGCACCTCTTTGGGTTGTTGATTTCCCTCTGTTGGAATGGGATGAAGACTCTGAAAGATACCATGCAATGCACCACCCTTTCACGTCTCCAAAACCAGAAGATATCCATTTATTGGAAACAGATCCTGGTAAAGCAAGAGCCAACGCTTATGATATGGTTCTTAACGGAAATGAAATCGGAGGCGGATCTATCAGAATTTTCGACAGAGATCTTCAGTCTAAAATGTTTGACCTGCTAGGGTTCTCAAAAGAAGAAGCAGAAGCTCAGTTTGGATTCCTGATGAACGCATTTAAATATGGAGCACCGCCACACGGTGGTTTAGCATTCGGATTTGACCGTTTGGTAGCAATCCTGGATGGAAATGAAGTGATCAGGGATTATATTGCATTCCCTAAGAACAACTCCGGACGTGATGTAATGATCGATGCACCGGCTTCCATTGCTGATGCACAGCTCGATGAACTAGAGTTAAAATTAAATTTAAAAGCATAAATTTAAAGCGGGGTATTTGCCCCGCTTTTTTATTATGAAAAAACTAATTCCATTTATTTTATTATTCTTTTTAAATCAATACAATTGTCAATATGCTGAAGGAGCATATTCTAAAAGTAGAATCTACAATTTAGTCAAACAATTACAGAAAGGTAATAAAAAAGCTTTTAATGAGCTTACTCCTTATTTCGATAGTGACAAATTACTTTCCGAAAATTTAGGTTATCATTATTTGGAGACGACAGAACAGTCTTTTGCTCACAGAGCTCTTACTGAGAATTTCATATACCCTGACAATGAATTACAATCAGAGAATATTAAAAACTCTAAAGACTTTATCCGTTTCTTAGCCATTAATAACGATAAAATAAAATATTATCCAGAAGTAGAAGCATTTTATATCACTCCAATTAATCAGAGAAAAGAATTCATTGAATTTCGAGAATTACCTGAAGTTAAACTACAGAAAATAAAAAGCAGATACACTGAAATACTAAGTAAAAACTGGATCAAAGAAAAAGGGATCGACTTATTAATTAAAAAGAATAACCCTATAGTCTTTTTAAAAATATGTGAAGAGTTTTATCGGCAAAGGGATAAGTTTAATAATTACAATCGAAACAAAGGAGATTTTCATGATTTATTAAGAATATTAATAGGTAAAGACATTGGATCTGCAGACCAAAATGGCAATATAACCTGGGATACTGAGGATATGAATTTTGATAATACTGCAACGCTTAACTTATTTGTTTTTTTCTCTAAAAACTATAAAAATTTCAAATGGAACAGTTCTAAAAACTATTTTGAAAATCATTCATTACAAGTAAAAGATACTGAACCATTAAGCAATCTAATAGAAGATCTTTATAGTGAAAATGATTCTATAGCTATACAATCATACATTATTCTTTCCCAAAGCGACCCTATCCGGGTAGGAAAACTATGTGATGAAAAAGAAAAAAACAGTTTAGACCGTCCCAATTCCATTACGCCATTATTTCCCTTCAGATTTCTGAAACAACTTTCGTTATTCACAAATTATTGCAGGCAAAATACAATTGATTATCTTGGTTCTGATGAACTCACTTCTCAAATTGAAAGATTAAAATCTGAACTGACATTCAATGAAAGAAGAAAACTTGAAGATCAGTTAATCAAAAACTTAACATTCGAAGATATCACCTCATTGGAATACTGGTCTCTCATTCATGAAAAAGAAGTAAAATTAGGAGAATCTACAGCCAGAATATTAGATATTTATTATACTAAAAACTGGCCTACCATTTTAAACAATCCTAATTTATTAAAATGGTACTTAAAAAAATCTATTTTATTTAGCCGGATTGGCATCAATGGAAGCCTTAATTATTATCTTATAAAATTCACAGGCAACGGTTCTGCAACAATTAAGATTCTTGATCTGATGAAATCTGATGATCCTGATATAAGCCTTCAGGTTGAAAAAGCAAAGAAAATATGTTTAAACACATTTGAATTTCCAATTGATAATTTAAAAATCAGTGAAGCTAACTTCAACAGTAAAAGAATAAATATCGAACAAGAAATTGAGACACTCAGATCCAAAAGTATAAAGCAGAATGATTTTGAATATAATATATTATCTCTATCAGCGAAAATTGGTTATAGTCAAATTCCTGAAGCCATTAAAAACTTCAAAAAATTAAAATTTGACGAAAAGAGCTATCGTTCCCCATATTCTTTCCTTGAAAGAGATTATGGTTTTTTTATGATTAAGAATTGGAAATCCCAGGAAGTACAGGATCAGTTTCTATCGATTTATAATTCTCATACAGAAGAACAATTATATCAATATTATTTGGATAAGGCCAAAATTGATTATAAAAATAAGGAGGCAATTATTGATTATGATAAGATCTTTGAGATTTTAAAATTTAACATTGGAATCCCTTTTACAGGAAGTTCACTGCAGGAAAATGAAGTAGGGTCTATCATTAAACTGTTAGAATTAGAGTTAAAAACAAACTTAAACTACCCTGACAAACTTTGTAATTCAGCAGGAATATACATTTGTCCACCTACAGACAGAGCGTGGGAATGGCAAAGATATTTGATAGACAACAATTTTTTAAAAGCCCAACATTCCGATATTGTTTCCTTCCACTATGGTTACTATCTGGATAAAGTTCTGCCATATCAATCAAAAGATTAATCTTTTCCTTCACAGAGCATTCAATACATAATCTCATAATCAATATGCTTTTTTAGGATCTATAAATTTAAATTTATGAAAAAACTAAGCTTATTTCTTTTACTTATATTACTACTTTCTTCCTGCAATTCCTTTGATAAAAAAGATTTATTAGGTGAATGGACTATTGAGGAAAAAAAAAATCAAGATGACCAGCCACCAGTACCTTTTCAACGTGATCCACAGATTATTGTTTTTAATAATGATGGCACTTACATCTACAAAAATGGAATGTTCAATTTTGATCGAGATTCTATACGCTATTATGGAGAAAAGACTCAATTTAAGATAAAAGGTGATTCGTTGCTTATTTTTAACCCTGCAACAAAAAAGTTTGATTCACAAAAAATTGTGGAACTAAGCAAGAATAAGATTGTTTTAGAAACTAAGAAAAAAACTTTAACAACTTTAATTCCATTTAAAAGCAAAACTTACGATAACCTGAACCCACAAATTGATAAAATTATTGTTTCAAAATCATTGTGTTTTGGTACCTGTCCCTCCAATTCTACGGTTATAGACAATAAAGGCAATTTTTTATTCTATGGAGACTTATACAATCTTAAGAATGGATTTTTCAGTTCTAAAATTTCCTCCCATATTACAAAAGAGATTTTTGATGAAATGAAATATATTGATTTCTATTCTTTAAAACCGATGTATTCAACATATATAACAGATCAGGCTTCTTCAACCATTACTTTTATATCAAAAGGAAAGATTATAAAAACAGTACATGATTATGGAGAACAGTCCGCTTTTGAATTAAGAAGGCTGATCAGAAACATCAGCTATCTTTATCAGCGTATTCCATTACAGTCCCTTATTACTGATCCTGTATTGGTTTACGATTTCAATTCCGGTACAAAGGCTGTTGATTTACAGGAATCTGAAACATTCTATTTATTCAGTGAGTTATTAAAAGCAAAAACAATCAGTCAATATTCCGGAAATCTTCCTTTTACTGGAAAATATCTCCTTCCTGTTCCTACCAATGAAGATTATAAAAAGTTCTACTTATATGAACGCAACATCAATACTGATGGTAAAATATTTAAAATCCAATTAGAAGATAAAACGTTCAAAACAGTTGATTTGGGCTATAATTTCTTTGATAAAAATTATTTGATCAGATTTAAGAACGACAGTGTAAGAGCCCGTTAAAAAAAGGAGCATACATTTTAGATTAATGAAAGAAAAACGAAAACTCAAAATTTGGGAAATCCCTATTACCATTGCCGGATTAATTGGGCTATTCATGTTCATTCATGGGATCGGTGGAAAAATAAAAGGAACAAACAGAACAGAATCTTTTAAAGTTGAATACTTTATCGGTGGAATTTCTATTCTGGCTCTTGTCTATTTTTTTATTTTTACACAAGGCAGCGATGAAGAGGAAGAAGGTTTTTCTTTAAAGAACTTCAACAGAAATCTTATCGTTGATGACATTAAAAGATATCATATTTCTGGTACAATAGACTTAAGTACAGCCATAATAGAAAGCTTCATTTTTGGAGTGGGAAAAACCCAGAATGATTATGTGAATATTTTTTATAATAAAAATGATATTGAATTTGTAAAGACCAAAATGACCGTTGAATATATCAATGGTGATTCTCCATTACTTCTTACAGCCTATACCAATATTGATACAATAGTTTTAAAGGATATTATTCAGCAACAACCTTCCACTACAGTGTATTTTGATAAGTATATCCCAAGTGATTATTATATTGACTTAAGCTTCCTACAGAGCTGGGAAATACAAAATAAAAGCGGGAAATAATCCCGCTTTATCTTTATAAAACCTTATTTCATTTTTAACATCTCTTCTCTTCCCGGCCCTATAGAAAGGTATGTTACCGGAACACCCACTTCTTGCTCCAAAAATGAAAGGAAGTTCATCAGTTCCTCCGGAAGTACAGAAGGATCTTTAATCACAGAGAAATCAGCATTCCAGCCCTCCAGCCATTTAAATATAGGCTTGGCATTTTCAGGAAGAGTTCCGGCCGTAGCTTCAACAGATCCGTCTTCCAGTTCATAATGGGTACAGACTGCTACTGATTTTAATCCGCTTAAAACATCTGCTTTAGTCAGAACCAATTGGGTAATGCCATTGATCATTACTGCATATCTTAACGCGGGAAGATCCAGCCAGCCTGTTCTTCTCGGGCGTCCAGTATTCGAGCCAAATTCATTACCTTTTATCCTGATTTCTTCTCCCATTTCATCAAAAAGCTCTGTTGGAAATATTCCGTTTCCTACTCTTGTACAGTATGCTTTGGCAATACCATAGATCTCACCTATCTTTTTCGGGGAAATCCCCAGTCCGCTGCAAGCTCCTGATGCAATGGTGGAAGAAGAGGTTACATAAGGATAAGTTCCATGATCTATATCTAACAATGTTGCCTGAGATCCTTCTCCCAATATTGTTTTTCCTTCGATCAAGGCTTTATTCAGGAACAGTTCGGTTTCTGTGCAGTTGAATTGTTTTAAAAACTCTACAGCTTCGAAAAATTCTTTGCTAATCTCTTCCAAAGGTGGAAGAAGCATATCCTTCCCTGTCATAAAGCTGTAATCTCTCTCTAAAATATGTTGTACTCTCTCCTGAAAATCCGGAGCATACATATCCCCGATTCTCACGTTTTGTCTTAAAATTTTATTTGAATAGGCCTGAGCAATTCCGTTCTTTGTTGTTCCAATAGTTGTGTAAGCAGGGTTTTCTTCCATGAAAACATCCATCAGCCTGTAAGTAGGCAATACAAAATGAGCCTTTTTAGAAATAATCAGATTGTTCTCTGGCTGAAGCATTTCGTCAAATTTCTTTAAATTAAGAATTTCATTTTTAAAACTTACGGGATCAAGAACAGTTCCCGTTCCGATAACATTCTGTACTCCCTGCATAAAAATTCCTGAAGGAATCATTTTAAGAGTAATTCTTTTCCCATTTCTTTCGATACTGTGCCCAGCATTTGAACCGCCGTTGAAACGGGCAGCAATATCATAATTTTCACTGATAAGGTCAATAAACTTTCCTTTTCCTTCATCTCCCCATTGAAGTCCTAATACAATGTCCATATAATTATTTTTTTATGGAACAAAGCTATGACAGTTTGAAAAAGAGACCATTGTCATTTGGCAAAAACGGTTTTTATCAATATAGAGTACAAATATTTATGAATCCGAAATCGGGATTTAACTTCATCTTTACTTTTGTTATAGGTTTTGGCGAAAGCCAATGGAATTTTTATAAAATGAGAGAACGGGCTAAAGTCCGTTCCTATTGAATTTATAATCCGTATGTATATTTAGGTAAAAAATAAGAAGATCAGAGACATTGTATTTTGATCTTTACCTTATATTTTACTATAAAAAGACTTCATTACTCATTGATAGTTCTCCTAATTCTGCTCAACGATGAAGGTGTCACTCCAAGATAAGAGGCCAGCATAGATTGCGGAACCCGGTTGGCAAGTCCCGGATAATGAGTAAGGAAATGTATATATCGGGATTTCGCATCCTGGTTGAGCATAATGCTTGCAACCTTAAGTTTGTTTTCTGCAACAAACCCATGAATTCTGGCAAATAACACGGGCCATATTGCAATCTTTTCCTCTAATATTTTAAAATGGTTAAGATCTATAACAAGTAAAACAGCATCTGTAATGGCTTCTATATATTCATGAGCAGGAAGCTGATCGGTAAATCCTTGAAAATCTCCAATAAACCGGCCCTCATAAATAAAATAACGGGTAAAATCATCTCCTTCTTTGTTGTAATAGAGAGAACGGAATACACCTTGCTTTACAAAGGCAATCTTTTGGCTTACTTTTCCAGCCTCTACAAAAATTTCACCTTTCTTCACCAAAGTTTCCTGAATTCCTTCTCCAATCAGAAATTCATCCTGAGCATTCAGTAATCCAAATTTTTTGATGTAGCTAAAAAGTTCTTCCATATTATTGTATCCACAGATTGTGGAAATATAAAGGTATAAAAGTAACCCATAAAAACAATTGTCATTTGACAAAAAGCTTCATCACACATACCACACAACTCCCCATCGGCATGTTAATTGCTTGATTTTTAAAAACGTAAGACAATGAAAGCAATCTGGAATGGTGCCATTGGCTTCGGTTTAGTAAATATCCCTGTTAAGATTTACTCAGCAACGGAGACCAGCAAACTGGACCTTGATATGCTCGACAAATCCGATTTTTCCAATATTCGGTTTAAGCGAGTCAATGAAAATACAGGAAAAGAAGTAAAGTGGGAAAACATTGTCAAAGGCTATCTCATGGATGATAAATATATTGTTCTTGATGAGCAGGATTATGAAGCAGCAAGCCCTGAAAAGACAAAAATCCTTTCTATTGATCAGTTTGTAAAAGAGAAAGAAGTAGACAGTATCTATTTTGAAACCCCTTATTATCTCGAACCGCAGAAAAATGGGGAAAGTGCCTACAGACTTCTATTAAAAGCCCTTGAAAAAACGGGCATGGTAGGAATCGGAACTTTTGTTCTTCGGGAAAGTGAAGCAATCGGAATGATACGTCCTTACAATGATGATATATTAATTCTGAACCGCCTGAGATTTGACCAGGAAATAAGGGATTATACAGATTTAAAAATCCCTGCTCATAAAGTCCCAAAACCTGCAGAGCTGAAAATGGCGGTCAATCTTATTGAACAGCTTTCCCAGGATTTTGATCCGGCGATATATAAAGATACCTATTCTGATGATCTACTTAAAATCATCAGGCAGAAAGCAAAAGGTAAAAATATTAAAACCCAAAAAGCACCTGCTGCAAAAGAAGGTAAAGTGATTGACCTTATGGCTCAATTAAAGGCCAGTTTAAATACTTCCAAATCTAAATCTGCATCATAATGGCTCTCAAAGATTATCAACAGAAACGTAAGTTCGATGAAACCAGTGAACCTAAAGGGAAAGCAAAAAAGAGTAAAAACAAACTGATTTTTGTTATTCAAAGGCATGCTGCAACACGTCTTCATTATGATTTCCGCCTTGAAATGGAAGGTGTATTAAAGAGTTGGGCTGTTCCAAAAGGACCTTCATTGGATCCGCAGGATAAACGATTGGCCATGATGGTAGAAGATCATCCTTATGACTATAAAGATTTTGAAGGTAACATTCCTGAAGGCAATTACGGAGCAGGACAGGTGGAAGTCTGGGACAGTGGAACTTATGAACCTTTAGAAGAAAACAGCAAAACATCTGATGAAAAAGAATTGTTGAAGGAGCTGCATGCCGGTTCCTTAAAGTTTATTTTACACGGTAAAAAACTGAAAGGTGAATTTGCCCTCGTGAAAATGAAAAATACGGAAGACAATGCATGGCTGCTTATTAAACATAAAGACGAATTTGCGGAAAGCCCTTATAATGCTGAAGAAAATACTTCACCAAAATCTTTGGTTACCAAATTCCTCGAGGAAAAAAAAAGCTTAAAAACAAACGCAAAAAAGAAGTCGTAGCTTCAGAAAAAAGATTCAGGAATTTTAATACTTTAACCAACGAAAAAAAGCTTAAATCATTCATCAAACCTATGCTTGCCAAACCTTTTGATAAAGCATTTGATGATAAAAACTGGCTTTTCGAAATAAAATGGGATGGCTACAGAGCTATTGCTGATCTCAGTCATGATGATCCTCTTTTCTATTCCAGAAACGGGATTTCATTTTTATCAAAGTTTGATCAGGTAGCTCAGGATTTTGACCAACAGAAATATCAAATGATTCTGGATGGTGAAATTGTTGCATATGATGATCATGGAAAGCCTAGTTTTCAGCTTTTACAGCAAATAGAGGATAATCCCAGCTTAGCTTTGGTTTATCAGGTTTTTGACCTTCTCTGGCTGAATGGCCATTCTACAAAAGAACTTCCGCTGGTTCAAAGGAAAGAACTTTTAAAAGAAGCACTCATTGAAACGGATACAATCAAATATTGTGACCATATCCCTGAAAAAGGCATTGCCTTTTTTGAACAGATGAAAAAAATGAAGCTTGAAGGTATGATTGCTAAACTGGCAGCCAGCCAGTATGTAGAAAATTACCGGACTGCTGACTGGCTTAAAATCAAATTTTCCAATACAGAAGAGGCTATTATCTGTGGTTTTACAGAACCAAGAGGTTCCCGGGAAAGTTTTGGTGCTCTTATTCTGGGAAAATATATCAGTCATGATTTGGTTTATTGTGGTCATACGGGAACGGGATTCAACAATACTTCTTTAAAAGATCTTTATCAAAGGCTTCAGAAATTAATAGTAAAATCTTCGCCCTTTGAAACCATTCCTAAAACCAATACACCTGTAACATGGACAAAGCCTGAGCTCGTTTGTGAAATCAAATATTCTCAAATCACAGAAAACGGAATCTTCCGTCATCCGGTTTTTATGGGTATTCGTGAAGATAAGGAACCGGAAGAAGTAAAGGATGCAGCAGATTTGGATATTCAACCTAAAAAATCAAGAACAATGAAAGCTAAAGCATCAACAAAAAGAACAGAAACTTCGGAAAAGGAAAAAGAAATTACCCTAAACAAACATATTGTAAAGCTTACCAATCAGGATAAAATTTATTTTCCAAAAGATGATATTACCAAAGGTGATGTGATAGAATATTATCAGTCAGTAGCAGGATATATTCTGCCTTATTTAAAAAACCGTCCGTTATCCCTCAACCGCTTCCCCAATGGCATTGAAGAACAGAGTTTTTATCAGAAAGATGCCGGAGAGCATATTCCTGATTGGATCAAAACCACACAAGTATACTCTGAATCTAATGATAAATACATTGATTATATCTACTGCAACGATAAAGTAACCCTGGCTTATCTGAACAATCTCGGATGCATTGACTTTAATCCATGGAACAGCTCACTGCCGGACCTTGAACATCCGGATTATCTGGTTTTGGACCTTGACCCATCAAAGAAAAATACTTTTGATGAGGTAATTGAGACAGCTCTTCAGGTGAATGAAGTGTTACAATCCATTAAAATTAAAGGATATTGTAAGACTTCCGGAAGTACAGGTATCCATATTTATGTTGCGATGGGTGGCAAGTATGATTTTGACCAGGTAAAAGACTTTGCGCATATTCTGATGAAACAGGTTCATGAAAATCTTCCCAAAATAACTACTTTAGAAAGAAGCCTTCAAAAAAGAGACAGTAAAAAAATTTATTTAGACTATTTACAAAACCGAACAGGTCAGACATTAGCAAGTACTTATAGTTTACGCCCAAAACAGGGAGCTTCAGTCTCTATGCCTTTGGATTGGGATGAACTGAAACCGGGAATACTGCCTACAGATTATAATATTGAAAATGCTTTGGAGAGAATTAAAGACAAAGGAGATTTATTTAAACCAGTTCTAGGAAAAGGAATTGATATGATGAAGGCTTTGGAATTACTTCAGAATATTGATTAATTTCTATACTTTTACCTGCAAAAACTATCCATGAACGAATCTATTACATTAGAAATTGCTTTTAATGAGAAGGCGGAACGAGAACACCAACAGTTTTTCTTTCGTTATCAATGGAAAAAAGGCTTTACAGAACTTAAGAAAGCAATCATCTATGCTCTCATATTTCTGTTTCTTGGCTTTTTTTCTCAATCAAAGTTTATTAATAACAGTCCTGCTTCCGTTGTTTTCAGATATGCAGGATTTATTTTTATTGCCTATATTTTTTTACTTCTTTATCAATTCTTTACCAGTAAAAAGAAGTTTTATAAATCAATTGAAGAGCAAATCAGTGACTTTAAACAGAAAGATGAAAAATTTAGTTTTATAATTCTTAATAAGGATGATATTACTTTAGAAAATCCATTTAATACCATAGTTTCTGTTTGGAGTAAAACCAACTATAAATTTGTAGACCAATATCTTATTCTGGGTATTCTTAACAACAATCTTAATTTTGTATTTACTGAACATGACTTTAAGGAAAATGATTATAAAACTTTTACAAATTTTCTTGAACAATACTCAAAGAAAAATAAAGAATAGCTATTACATAAAAAAACCTGCATTATAGAACGCAGGATTTTTTTATTATCATTGTAAATAATCATTACTTATTATAAATGTGGATATCTCTTTGTGGAAAAGGAATTCCTATTCCAGCCTGATCTAAAGCTTCTTTACAGTCAATAATAAGTTCCTCGTTCATTTTCCAAAAATTTTCAGTAGAAGAGCTCACTCTGATCGATAGGTTGACAGCACTATCGCCTAGTGTTGTTACGACTACCTGTGGAGCGGGTTCTGCAAGAGCAAATTCATTCTTTTTGATCATGTCCATTAATATTTCCTTTGTCTGTCTAAGATCAGCATCATAAGCAACTCCGATATCCAGAGAGGTTCTTCTGGTTCCTAACTGAGTAAAGTTTGTAATACTGTTATTGGAAACTACTCCATTAGGAATAATAATTAATTGATTTTGTGGCGTAATCAGCTTTGTGTGGAAGATATCAATCGCCTGTACTGTCCCTGAAACACCGGAATTGGTAGAAATAAAATCTCCTATTTTAAATGGTTTTAATAACAGAATAAGAATTCCTCCTGCAAAGTTGGTTAAAGATCCCTGTAATGCCAGACCTATAGCCAAACCTGCAGCACCAATCATAGCCACAAAAGCTGAAGTCTGTACTCCTAATTGGGTGACTACTACAATGAAGAGAAGAATATTAAGTCCCCAATTGATAATATTAAGTAGGAAATGCTGTAAAGAAGCTTCCATACCACGTTTTTTGAAGCCTTTTGCTACAAGTTTCTTAATCATTCTGATCATCCATGATCCGATCAGATAAATCAGTAATGCAGAAATCACTGCAGTAAAAATTCTCGGTGCCCATGAAATCGCTGAAGATATTAAGGTATCCCAATGTTTCTGAATGTTGTTCAATTGTAAATCGTCCATTTTATACTACTTATTTTTTTATCATATTCGTTATCCGCCCTTATAGCAGTAAGATTTCAAAGTGGATCTGAATAGAAAGCATGCCCTGTTTTCAAAAGAAGGCTGATCTTAACTTTTAAAGTTAAAATCAATAGTATTTGCATTAAAACAGATTGATTACTGAATGGATGTTTTCAGCTTACTCAATGGTCATTTAGAAATTGAAATCTTACGGGAAGAATAATCAGTGTCTACAATTACAAAAAAAATACCGAAGTTGTTTTTTTAAGGAATAAAATCACTTATTCAATGAAAAATATCATATTTTTTCATGTAAACCCTTTAAAAAGATAAGATTTAAAATTAAGGAAGTTTTGCAGCCAGGCTTTCCGGTAAAAGTCTCAGAATATGATAAATGATTTTCCATTTAAAATTCGGAACAATGGTAAAGGAATTTCCGGCATTGACAATAAATTTTGCAACATAATCCGGTTCCATGATCAAAGACTCATTGAGTTCTAACCCTTCATTAATTTTTGTTCTGATATAGCCTATCACTAAGGCATTGACTATTATTTTTCTGGAAGCCAGTTCCTGTCTTAATCCTGCCAGATATTGGGTAAATGCAGCCTTGGTACTTCCGTAGACAAAATTACTTTTTCTTCCTCTTACTCCTGATAATGAAGAAAGTCCAATAATCCTTTCCAGGTTTTTATTGCTTTCATCCATGGCAATCATGTTCAGAATAGAAACGCCCCCCATATAATTAACCTCCATCATTTGTTTTGCTCCTTTAAAATCTCTCAATGCCTTTTGGTTATCAACCAGGAAACCGGCTGAATACACAACAATATGAGGTTTTACAGGTAACTCCTGATAAAATTGATGATGAGAATCAAAAGCTGCAGCATCGAAATACAAAACCTTAGTTCTTTTCTGATCCAGATTATTTGAGGAGATAAAATCTTCCAGTGATTTTGTATTTCTGGAAGCTGCCATTACAGAAAAACCTTTTTCAAGGTATTGAATGATACATTGCTTTGCTACATCTGAATTGGCTCCTAAAATAAGAACAGTTTTGTCTGTGTTTTGATTCATAAGGCAAAGATAATTTTTTATTAAACATTAATTTCACAAATGGAATCAATGATTATAGAACATACAGATACCAATCTTTATATTGTAGTATCCCAGAAACTACCCTTTATTTTCATCCAGCCGTGAAATCCGCAGGATACTTTTATAGTTTTTGAATTGTTTTCGCACAGATTCCACAAATCTCACGAATCTTTTATTTGAAAGTCAACAGAGAATTTTGCTATAGAAGTCAATACTTTTTGGCTTACTATTTATATAAAAAAATGCGGCGGGTGAACAAAGTTCACC
>NZ_JBBGZQ010000023.1:0-110094 GCF_037572595.1 Chryseobacterium sp. MYb328
AAAAAATATTTTAAAATTCAATGTTTTTTTTCGTGAAACATAAGGTTAATCAACCAAAACAGCCCTCAATTTTAAAGTAAAAGCGACAACCTTTAAATGCATTTTAATTATGATTAACGAAAACATTAAAATTGTACTCTTCAGTAAAATTGGAAACCTTATAAAAATTAAAAAAGGTTTAGTTTTTATATCTACACTTTCTTATAGTATAAGAATTCTATTATCTCTGTATTTGAATATCGAAACTAAAGCATATTTAGGTATGATCGTTAAGATTTTGTAGCTATTCAGATATAAAGAGTTGTGGCAAATTCGTGGCACTTTTGTAAAATATTTTAAAAATCAATTGATTTTCAATAACTTAAAACACAAGGTTCTAATCCATCACTCTCCACAATAAAGCAGAAAAAACCTACTGATTCCAGTAGTTTTTTTATTTACGGAAAATAATCCATATTTATTTGATTCACAGGAAATTTGCAACTTAGAGACAGCTACTATTGGTTATAGAGGTTTTAAACCCTATCTACCCTACCCACAAGCATCAAAAGACTAAAAATCAATAACTTTCAGTTTTTTTTAAAAAAAAAGTAAAATGGAGCGTATCAAAATGACCTAATTTACAGCATTCGATACAGCAGTGATAAAGATATCAAAAATTTGCTACTATTAAAAGTGTTAAATCTTAACGAAACCAATCCAAAATTTCTATCTTTGTGGTCTGTTATACTATATCTAACATATTATCTGCGTCTTACTCGAAAGACGAACTCAAAAAAGAGTGTTTAATGCATTAAATCTTTGATTTTTAATGCATAGAAATTATATCAACTTATTTTTTTAATCATAAATAAAACAAACGATTCTCAAATCGATTGCCCTACCACTTTTTGCAGTGTATTCTAACATTTCAAAATGATGATAATACGACAACAAAACAATGAATAGTAAACAGTTAATAAGTAGAAATATAGAGATATTTTATAATAAGGCATCCGAAGAAACTCGCCTTAACAAAGGAATGGGGGTATTTGAGTTTGAAAGAATTAAATCACTTATAGAAAAGTATATCTCAACTTCACCATTAAAAATAGTAGATATTGGTGGGGGTACAGGAAAGTATTCGGAATGGCTTGCCAAAAAAGGACATCAAGTTCATTTAGTAGAACCAGTCCCAAAACATATAGAAATAGCCCAAAAAAGAGCGAATAGATTAAAGAATACCTTTTCTGTTCACTTAGGAGAGGCCCGAAAATTAGAATTTCCAAATAGTTTTGCAGACCTAATAATACTTCATGGTCCTCTTTATCACCTCCAACGAAAGGAGGATAGAGACTTAGCTATTTGCGAAGCTAAACGTATTTTAAAAAATAATGGGATTATTTTGGGGTTTGCCATTAATTATACAGCATCAACTTTAGTTGGTCTTTTAAATGGCTTAATTCATAGTAAGTCATTTTTTGAAATGTGTAAAGAAGAATTAACAACGGGCAAACATAATCCGTCTGATGATTTTCCATGGCTTTTAGCTGAAGCATTTTACCATAAACCGGAACAATTAAGGAACGAATTTACAGACCAAGAATTAAAACACTTAAATACTTATGCGGTTGAGGGTATGGTATGGCTGGATAAAGATTTTTATGCCAGTATGCTAACCGATAAAAAGCGAAAGACATTGATAGAACTTATCCAAATCACTGAAAATGAAAGCTATCTTCTTCCATTCAGTCCACATATGATGATAGCTGTTCAAAAACAACATAACTATGGGAAATAAAGAAAAATATTATAAAGTATTAATAGAAAATGATGGTCAGCTAAATGAAATCGACCTCGGGGAAAGAATAGGACTTAGCGAAGATGAAACAAACGAAATAATTGTACAGCTTCTATCCGAATACAAAATCGAATATGTAGAAAATAAAGTTTGCAATTACAGCCAAATGAAAAGAGTTAAAAAAAGAATAACAGCAGAAAATGATGGCTCAAAATCAATTTTTAGATTGATGTAATGGAAAATTTCGCAATGAAACATTGACAAAACTGGAAATGACAATCAGCGAATTGGAGATTGAAGCTGATTACTCTATACAACGGATAGAAGCAGCTATAAATTTGATTTTAGAATGCCTTGGCAAATGAGCAAAAAGAGGACAACATCAAATAATACTGTCCTCTTTTTGGTAATTACATGTGTTTATAACGCTTTAAAAGCTTCATTATCCAGTTATGGTGCTACATTTGAAAATATTGTAAAAGAAAATTTACATACAACAGATATTGAAACCATGAAGAAATACAACTACGTTAGAAAGTGATTTTACAAAGGAGACTTTCCAGCCACCGCATGGGTACAAATAGAACGACTATATGCGCCGAAAGCAAAATTGGAAGTTGAATTGATTGCACACTTACCAAAATAATTTGATAGTTTTCCCTGCCACAAATATTATAAGAACTATAATTTCAAGACATTGTCCTTCTAATTTCCGCTATCTACGGGAATAAAAAAATCACCACCATATTATAGTTAAAATTTGTTAATCTCAACTATAATGCAATAATTATTTTTGACATTTGCTTTACAACATAAAAATATTATTAATATGAAAAATTTAAAAAAACTTGAAAAAGCAGAATTAAAAACAATTGTTGGAGGAGGAGATTGTATTAGGCTATGTTTTGTAAATGATAAATTAACATGTGTTCCATATAAATCATGTGGTGGTCCTGCACTAGAACCTTAAAAATTAAAAAGCTGTGTTTCAAAAAATATTTAAGAAACTACAGAAAGCAATAATTAAACTAAAATTAAAGGGATCTGTTAGCCTCTCGCTTTCTTGCTATAGAGACAACAGACCCTTTTCTCATAAATACCATACAGTCGTCCACAGAGAATCATTACACTCCTACCAAGTTCCTAAAACCTAGTTATAATTTCCAGAACTTAAGCAAACTACAAGAAACTGTTTAACAGAAATAATACTCTGAAAACTAATAATGAAAATGTAATTAACAGAATAAAGAAACTAATAAATTATGCGAATAGCTTTTACAGGTTCACATAGAGTCGGAAAAACGACTTTAGCAGAAGAGATTGTGGATAGTTTGCCTAACTATGAATTCAGGAATGAACCTTATCTACAACTTGAGGAGGAAGGATATTTATTCTCAGAAATCCCTTCATTGGATGATTATATAGAACAATTCAACTTTTCTGTAGAACAAATACAACACAGTGAAGGCAATATAATTTTTGACAGGTGTCCGTTAGATCTATTGGCCTACATTGATGTGATAAGCAAAACAAAAAATATATCAGCTCTTTACGAAGAAATGCGCTCCGCAATTTCCAAGCTGGACCTCTTAATTTTTGTTCCCATAGAAAAAGTAGATATAATAATATGTCCGGAATCAGACTTACCTAATCTAAGACACAAGGTAAATGATATTTTAGAGGATTGGATTGGAGACTTCAGCACTGAAATTTTAGAAGTAACCGGAACTTTAGAAAACAGAAAAAAGCAAGTATTGGACAAAATAATAAATTTAGAAAGGCTCTGATCCCAAAAGCTAGAATTTATACTTCCCCTTTTTGATGTCTCTTTTAAAGATCATCAAATTTGATTTTGCTGTCATTGAACCAAGCTCAGCTCCTTTTTTGTACAATTCATAGCTTTTCTTCAAATCTTGTGGAACTCCTTCTCCTCTTTCATAAAAATCAGCCAGATTATTGTAAGCTTCTGCATACCCTCCTTTTGCTGATTTTGAATACCAATAAATACATTTCTCAGGATTATATTGGGAATTATTGAAGGCCATAAATGACATTGTGTCAAACAATTGAGCATAACAATATTGTGCCTCTTTATTGCCTGAATAAGCGCTTTTTCTTATTAATTCCGAATATGTACAATAAAGTTCTATTCTTTCCTCATATGAGAGCACAGATGGATATTCAGTAATTTTTAATCCAATAGATTTGGCTGTTTCCAATTGTTTTTTCCCTTTCATATTCAGTTAGATGACTTTATATTTCTTATCCATTTAATAGCATAGTTAACAGGTTCATCAGAGCCTGAGAATGCAGTATTGTGTCCTAATTCCGGATACAATTTATATTCATAATTTTTGTTCCTAGACTTTAAAGAATTCAGATATTCAATAGATAAGTTCACAGGGACCTGTATATCTTTTCCTCCAAAAATCCATAATCCTGGAATTGATAATTTAGAAAGGGATTCTCGGGGGTTTGTGTCTATGAACTCATATTTATCAGGATCATTCATGATATGCTTCCGTGCATCTTCTTCTGAATGGGTATCCCAAAATTTTGAATTTCCATTGGTGTAAAACTGAAAACGAAGCTGTTTTTTGACGGTTATAAGTGCTCCGCTAAATATGGTCATAAATTTAATGTTCTTATTTTTTCCGGCAGCTAAAGGAATGATCCAGCCAGCCTGGCTACCTCCCATCAATCCAATCAATATCTTATCATTTAACAAATGTTGAGACAATACATTCACCGCGGCGCTTACGTCTGATGACAAAAGATTGAGATTTAGAGAATCTACATTATTAGTCCCTACTTCCGGTCCCGCATAAGTACCTCCTGATTCACCTACTCCCCTTTTATCAAACGTAAAAACAGCAATCCCATTTTTAGCCAAAAGTGTTGCCAATTCTATCATCCTTTTTTCTTGTCCGGACCCATGAACAAGAACAACAGCTGAAGAAATATTGTCGGGTTTAAAAAGGGTTCCAGCAAGCGAATCTCCTTCACTAAAAAACTTTACGTTTTTAACGGTAACATTCGATGGCATTGCTAATGCCGGACTGTAAATGAAGAAAAAGGATATTACAAGAGTAATCATCAGGAACTGCCTGGAAAATAAGCGATTTTTAAAAACACTCAATGCCTTAAGAATATTTAGTTTCATGTTTAGTTTATACTTTTTTATGAAGTAAAAAATAAAGCCTACAGGGTTATTTTGCAAACTTTTTTATAATACCTAAATCTACAAAAAGTTTTGTGCTTTTTTATTTATTGACAACAATTCCACATTTCATAAAACCATTTGTATAACTCTTACAGTTTGGACATAATTATACTCAGCACTTTCGAGATCATAATATCTAAAACGATTATAAGCCAACCCCGTCTCTGCATCTACATACTACCTTTGATATAAAAAAGGAACAAACTCATTATTTCCATTTCTTAAAGAACCATATGCATCCAATTCCCTTTCCAAAACCAAAGAACCAGTATGATCTGGATGTTCCTAATTAATCGCTGATGATACTGAACTGCTCTTCGCCAACATAGCACATTTCAAAAATTGAAATAATATCTATATAATAATTATTTTTTATTTCATACGATTCAATCGCCTCTAATCAGTTAGTCCTTATTTTCAGAATAAAAATCTTTAAAATAAAACCAAAGTAAGAGTTTTACTTTGGTTGCAATATTTATTTTTTCTAATGTTTTCAATATGTTGAAGTCAATCTATTCAACTCCATCCCAATCCAGTTGTTCTGCATTTACCCATTTTATGGATGTTGATTTTTGTTTTGGATGTTCAAAAAACTCATTGATTACTAACCATGCTGTATCTGCATCTAATAAAGATCCAAGTGGAATCATATTTTCATCACCTGCATCAATAATTTGATTTATTGAATCAGGATTTCCAATACTATAATAACTAGGCTCTGAACTTGAATTTGGGATATTGTCATCATATCTAAGAGAAAATTTTCCATTTACGGCAACAAAAAATAGGGTAATATCTCCACCCTCTTCATTCTTATATTCAAAATATCCTGAATTGGAATATTCATTTATATTTGCCTCATAATCTAAAAAGTAAGGCTTATAATCATTGATATTTGAATCAGATTTAAAATCTTCAATTAAAAATTGTGCTCCAATCATATTTATTAATTTATTTTAGTGTAAATGTAATTTTTTACCACTTTTATCTATTATTTCCAGTTCTTTAATACCCAAAGCTTTCATTACACCAGGTAGATATTTTTGACAGTTTGGACAGGTAGCCCTATCCACATATAAAGTCATTTTACTTGGTAACTCTCCAAATTTGGAATGCGCACTCATTAATGAATATGCTTCTGCATGGAAGAATACCTGACTTTTACCAGCACCCAACCCAATTTTGTCTCTCCATGCTCTTGAAAGATCCTTGTCACCATCTCCAAGTAAAGAAGAATTTATACCAAATATTTTCTCACCATTAACTTTAACAAATGCTACAGTACCTTTTCCATCACCTATTTTAGGAATTGAGTTCCCTAAAACTGGCATTCCATTTTGATCCCTGAAAAAGTCTATTGCATCCCATGCTGTACCTGCAAGCCCAAATAAGTCTACATAAGTTCCAATATCTTTTACATAACCATAAAGATTATCTTGTCCTGACAGAAGCCCTATGGGATCCTGGCTTATATAATTTCCCGCTTCACTATCATAATATCTAAAACGGTTATAAGCCAAACCTGTCTCCGCATCTACATACTGCCCTTGATATAAAAAAGGAACAAACTCATTATTTCCTTTTCTTAAAGAACCATATACATCCAATTCCCTTTCCCAAACTAAAGAACCAGTATGGTCATAAGCATGGGTTGGTGTTCCTAAATAATCACTGATGATACTGAACTGCTCTTCACCAACGAATTTACCACAAGGAACAAAGCTTCCCTCCTGATATAACCTTTATATTAAAAAGCAAGCCGAAAGCTTGCTTTTTAATATTTTGAAATGATTACATTATTCTATACAGTGACCAAATATTCATTATTTAAAAAAACTAATTCTTCATCATATTGATTATCATAAACAAATGGAAAACCTTTGGTTTTATAAATATAAACATCTGCAAACTTAGTAACAAGATCATCTACTAAATTTTTACTATTGAAAACCAATGAATTTCTATAGGAAAACTCTATTAAAACAAAGATATTTTTATCCAATATCAGAGTAAAACTTTTTTTTTAGAAGAGTCAAAAGAATCAAAAAGAGTAATATCGTCTCTTAAAGGAATGCTCTTTCTTTGTATAAAGCTTCTTGGGAAACTTACAAATCATTCATTTAATGAAGTCACTAGTATTAATATTCTTGATATGTTATAGAATTCATTGCATTAGAATCTCTGAACCTATTTCTATCTGCAAAGCCAAAGTCTTGTGGTGTCCCTAACTCTGTCATGAGTTTAATCTGAGCCTCTACCTCATTATTAACAATTGGTAAATCCATATTATTAATAATGAAACCTAATTCATTGGAAGCTACAATAAGTGCAATTACCTCAATTGGAGAGTTTCCCGCATATTCACCATACCTTTCCTCATTATTGACAATTCCTTTATAAATAGTATCAAAACGATAAATTAGTTGATTAATACATAATTCCGGGAGTTCATCATCACTATATTCATCATAATTACTCTGAAGAATACTTTTAGGATTTATAATTTCACCTGTTTCCTCATCCATTACAAATGGATAATTTTGTTCAAAAATTTGTTTAAATTTTTCTATTTGAATATTCCCTGTTTCAATTATTTCCCAACAGCAATTCCACATTGTATTGAAGATTTGGTATTCTTCAATATAGTCATCTTGATATTGGATTAAAATTTCAAATGGATAAGTAATATTCCATAAGTTCCAGAACAAAACATTTTCTTTTAAAATATTTTGATATTCACTTTGTACTAAATTTTGATATTCTTTATAATTCATTAATGATGATTAAAATGAGTTTTACAATTTGAACACATTTCATTTTTTTGTTTTGCAGCCCAAGATATTCCCCATTTTTTCACTTCTGCTCCTTCTGGTAAATTTCTCTCTATTATTCGTTCAGCATGATTAGCTAAGTTATCACCTTTTATACGTGGGTTTGGTTTCCTACGAGGAACTGTTATTATATTCTCCTCAGGAACTCCAAGGTCTTTTAACTTTTGTATTTGTTCTGGAGTAAAATTCTTTTCACCACTTCTAGCTGCATAAAGTGTGCTTTTCCCATTTACTTCAACTTCAGCTATAGATACAGTACTTCTTGTTTTTGCAATTTCGTCACGTGATAAATCATGTACCTGTCTAGCTAAACTCGCTAATTCTTCGTTTATCTCTCCAATTGGATTTAAACCAAAAATATCAATTGCACAATTGGAATTGCAAACATAAGCATACAAATTATCTTCACCACTTAATAGGCCAATTGGATCCTGACTTATATAGCTCCCTGACTCATTATCATAATATCTAAAACGATTATAAGCCAACCCCGTCTCTGCATCTACATACTGCCCTTGATATAAAAAAGGAACAAAATCATTATTTCCTTTTCTTAAAGAACCATATACATCCAATTCCCTTTCCCAAACCAACGAACCATTGTTATCATAAGCATGAGTGGGGGTACCTAAATAATCGCTGATGATACTGAACTGCTCTTCACCAACAATTTTACCACAAGGAACAAAGCTTCCGTCCTGGTAGAGCCAAGTTATTACATTTTCTGCAGATTCTGCAACCTCCTGTACATTATTTTCTTCATCAATAATCAGTTCCGGTGGGAAGCGGCCTTCATATTCCCATTCATGAAGAGGTACATTGCCATCCCACAGCCAGCGGGTTACTTTATTTTTATATTCTTTGGCAATACGTCTTCCTAAAGGATCATAGGAGAAGTTTACTTCACCGCCTTTTGGTAATACTACCCTGGCCAGCATTCCGTTGCCTTTCCATTCATATTGCCAGCCGACACCACTGCCCATAAGGCTGATGCCGTATTTATGTTCTATGGTAGAAGCTGATATAACGGCCTGTTGGGTACTTTTTCTGAATTCCTTAAAGATCAGGTTTCCTTCGGCGTCATAATAATAGTTGTAACGCAGATCTTTCAGAAGTTTTCCTCCTGCACCATAAGTACGGTCTGTATGGTCAGGAGTTTCAAACAGGTTACCAATAGCATCAGGAGCCTTGTAAATGGTTTCTGTTTCTTTACGGTTATGGTAGGTACCACTTACCAGATTATCCCAGGCATCATAACTGAAGGTTGCACTTGCTCCCGTCACTTCATTGAGGGTTTTCAGCAATCGGTTGGCTGTCCCCCACAAATAACGGGTTCTGTTTTGTTCTACATTATGGCTGCTGATACTTCTTCGTACTACCCTTCCAAGCTGGTCATGTTCTGTAATCTGACTGATTCCTCCGGTCAGTTCCCTTTGTATTTCCAGTCCTGTGGCGTCATACTTCCATTGAGCTTTCCAGTTTCCGGTTTCCATTTCAGTTAATTGCCCAAAATGGTCATACTGGCTGGTAATATCAGCTCCCAATGAGCTTTGTACTGATAAAGTATTCGCTTCTTTATCAAATTCTTTGCTTACCCAGTGTTGCCCCTGTTGCTCCTTAAGGATACGTCCATCCTTTCCTCTCTGAATCTTCAGATGGATGTCCTGGTTTAAAGCGCCTATTAAGAAACCGTCTTTGTTATAAGTATATCCTGCAAATGACAGGTCGCTATGCTGTTCTTTAATGACATTTCCTGTACCATTATAATCGTATTCCGTCCAACGGTTATCAGGGCGGATAACTTTTTTCACCCTGCCTATAGGATCACGCTCATACTGTCTGTGTAATCCGTCAAATCCCCATTCACTGATCACATCGCCTACTCCATCCAAGGCAAAGCGGTAGACTTCTCCTTTTTCATTGCTGATGCTTTTCAGTTGTAATTCGGTGTCATAACCAAATTTCACAGTACGCTCATTTTGGGTTCTGCTCAGCAGAATCCCTAAGCTTCCGTATCTGAACCGTACATCATGCAGATCATCTTTTGCATGCACAATATTATAGGAAGTATCATATTCAAAATAATGTTCGTTGCCGTCCGGTTCTTTTAAATAAATAACGTTTCCGGCATCATCATATTTATACCAGGTAATGTTGCCACGTGGATCTTTTTCACTGATCTCATTGCCCTGCTCATCATATTCCCATTTGCTGTAAGTATCATTCGGATAGGTGATCTGAACGAGATGATGAGCTTTGTCATAAAAGAAGTGAACAGCCCGCTTTTTATCATCGGTAATTTTTCGGAGATGCATTCCTTCATATTCGTAGTAGAGCTTTTCACCGGAAGGAAGTTTTTTGGAAATAATCCTGCTCAATTCATCATAGGTCCATTCCAGTTCTGCCCCACCGGGACTTGTGACCTTGATCAGATCAAAGGAATCGTCATATTGAAAAACAGTCTGCTCATTATTTTCATTTTCAATGGATTTCAACAGTCCATTTTCTGTGTACAGGTATTTCCGTGTAAGCCCTTCGGCATTTACAATCAGTTCGAGCTCCTGAAATCTGTTATATTTCTGGTGGGTAACCCCTCCGTTTTCATCGATGATCTTATAAATCAGTTTACTTTCATCAAAAAAGTATTCTGCTGTGAATCCCAGACTATTTTTTGTAACCGTACGTCCCGGTTCATATTCTGTAAAATATTCCAGAATTCCGCCGTCACCCCAGGTGTGAATACATTTGGCATCATCGCCTTTTCCATCATATTCCCAATAGAAGTTCTGTCCTGTCTGGTTAGTAAGTTGTACCAGCAAATGACCATCATAATAAAAATGTTTCTCAGCACCGATCACATCTTTATTTCGGATCATATTCCCCAGCTCATCATATCGATACTGAATGTAGGTAATTTCCCTGTTCTCAGCTACAGTATACAAACGGGTAATCCGATAATGCTGATCACTTTCTACCCTGATGATCCTGCCTGTACTGTCTGTAATCTTCTGCAGACAGCCATTGGAATGATAATCAAATGACAAACTGAATCCATCTGCCGTAGCTATTGAGGAAAGCATACGATAGCCTTCTCTGTTTAACCCGCCATTAAAGCGATAATGTAGTTTATCGGAATCAATCAGTAAATATCCTTTTTCGTCTTTCGTAAAAGTAAGCTGCTCTTTTCTGTTAAAGTATTTTTCTCCGGTATCCAATAAAGGGACAACAGTTTCACGCCCATCTGACAGCCGTAAAGAGGCAAAATCATTTCCAAGGTCATACAATCCCATATTATAACTGTGATGCCAGTTATACCCTAAAGGTCCATTAGCCTCTGCATCACTGTAATAAGTACGCTGCCAGACGAAAGGAATCGGTCCTGATAATTTAATATCGGTATTGGTTGAATATACTCTTCCTGTAGCCGCATCCACCGGTTCACCAAACAACCGGCACTTTACAGGCTGTAAAACACTGGCCAGCTTCTGATTCTTTGGTTTAATACCATCAATAACATCCTGGAATTTATCTCCTGTTTTCTTCCATAGTTTACCCATTCCTTTTAGCCCAAGGCTCATCGCCAGCTGAAAAAGATCTATGGTGGGTGGTCCGCCTGCCAATACAGGTTTCCCGGCAGAAGTTATGATGAGAAGCATTGAAGTAGGAGCCATCAGTGCCACTTTAGGTTTTGGTTTGGTAATCCTGAAGGGAGCAGGAATTCCTATAAGATTACAGGATAATGCAAGATGGAATTGGGTACTGCATGGTCCGCCATCGGCTAATACAGTACTGCTTCCTAAAAACATTTCGGAGCTTGCAATCGGTTTTACAATAGGAAATGGAATATGCAGGAATATTCCCGGTAAATGCTGAATTCCGGTTCCTGCGTTAGCTACCCATTGTCCATGAACCTGAACAGAGGGTTTCATTCCATTGACTATTGCTGTACAAACAGAAGCAAAACTGGTTGGTGGTGCCGATCCGTCTGCAGGAGGCGCAGGTGGTTCCGGCAATACACTTGAAATGGCATTCATGATAGCACTCATGATATCAAAAACCATCCCGATGTGCGGTACAGGCAACAAAGGTGATGGTGGAAATATTGTTTCATGGAAATCTATCCCAATAGCCAGGTCGAAATATTTACCTACCGGCATTCCCGGTATGGCCGGAAGAATACTGGCCATATCCTTCTGTAAATGATCTAATTTATTTTTGGCTTCACCAAACAGTTCCCCAAAGCCCTTTCTTGGAGCCGGAGCAGTTGCTACTTTTCCTATTATATCTGACATGGGATATTATTTAAATTTTGATAATTGTTTGTCTAAAATTGATGGGTTTGTTTTTAATGACGCTGAATCTACCCCAGCCTGTGCCAATAATATTTCCCAGTCGTCTCCCAACCAATCTGCCAATTGCAGCTTTATTTCGTTTACTTCAGCAGCTGTTTTAATTTTTTCACCCAGGTAAAGGCACATAAAAGCTGCATGTAAAAACGTAGATTGTCTTCTCACATCAATTTCAAGATAAGCTCCTGCGGCTAAAGAGAAAAGGATATTTTCAAAGGCTTTAGCCAGTTCATTTTTCTCATAATAGATATGGGATATCAATCGGTTAGCTTCCATCACATAATACGCATCCTGTCTTTTGGATGCTTTTTCAGACAACTCTTCATAGATCTTCAGAGCACCATTCTTATCTTTATTTCCAAATAGCAGAGCTGCTTTCAGTAACATACAGGATTTCCATACCGGATAACCCGTTGCATCATCTTTTTCCATTGCTTTTGATGATTCTTCAAGTGCCTTATCTGTATATTCTTCACTTTTTTTAACTTTCTGTAAGGAAAAATAGGCCTGAGCAGCCACTAATAATCCTGCAATTTTTGACGAAACAATTCCTATTTCCTTGGTTATATCAAGCAGACGTTTTACTTCAATATCGGTCCTGTTCTGAGTTTTTTGTGTTGTAGAATCCATAACCACAATGACCTGTTTCCTGAATCTTGCATCAGGATCTACCGAATTGTAATTATCACTGGCTTTATACATTTCATTTTTAATAGCTTCAGTCATTTTAAGCTTCGGATACAAATAATGATACAATGACTCGTTATCTTTCTTTCCCTGAAGCTGAATACGTCTTTCCTCCGCAAGATCCATAGAAACTAAACGCAGGTTATCAGGAAGATGTTCTACAACCTGCTGAAACCACTGTGCTATATTCATTTTGGTCTGTACTGCCAATGGAAAATAAAGACAGAAACAGAACTGTTCATTTTGATCCTTTATACTGGCCCTTAACCGTTCAAGTTCACCAAATAGATTTATAGCGTTGGGGACTAATGACTCATCCGGAACAAAAGGTTCCGTTATAAAGTTGTTTTCCCATAATGCCCGATGAATGTCTTTATCTTTTTGAGAATGTGGAGTAAACCATGAGAGAAATTCATTCCATAACTGTTCTTCAAATAATGGTCTGTCTCCCTTATATTCTGTTTCAAAACGGAAAAAAATATCGTTTGATTCACCAACAGGAGATTGTTCAATCTGCATGAATTTATCGATCATTTCTACATCAGCATATTGTGCTACCCAAACAGCCAGTTTCCAGTTTGTTTTTTGTTCAGCAGCAAGCCATAGATCCCGGATTTTATAATATTCCTGGGCAATTGATGAAGTTTCCATACTATTATGAATTTAACTTAACCAGACCTCCCGTTATGATTGTTTCTCCTGATCCATCCATGGATACCTTAGTACCACTAATGCTGGTATCTTTCCCGGTAATTTGTACTTCTTTACTGCCGGAAGTAGTAACAGTTACTCCGGAAAGTGCTGCCACATTGGCTTCTGAACTTAATTCTATTCCAGCTTTACCACTTCCCATAGAAACAATAGTTTCACCCGTAATATGAATATTTTTAGCCTGAATCGTAATAGTCTCATCATCGATTGTGATTGATGACTTTCCGTTATCCAGTGTCACTTTTTTACTGGCTACCGCAGAAATGGTATTGGTACCATCCACTGTGATAATATTTCCGCCGGTTCTGTCTGTAATTGTAATTCCGCCAGCATCGTTAAGGCTGATGGTATGGCCGCTTTTACTGCTCAGACTTTTGACATTATTGCCCTGACCGCCGCCGCCGCCGGCACCGCCATGAAACATTCCACCCATTACAAACGGTCGGTCGGGGTGCTGGTGTACAAAGTTGACAATAATATGATCATCTACTTCCGGAATAGCCATAAATCCCCGATTCTTACTTACTTTCTCACTGCTTCCGGCATCAGGTGTCATTACTCTGATAAATTCAGTGGTATTAGAGCCATTTTGCCAGTCAAACTGCACCTGTATACGGCCTTGATTTAAGGGATCTGTATTGGAAATTACTTTTGCAAACTGAGGTTCAGCTTTGGGACTGTTAAAATCTGGTCGTGGCATAAAACCTGTATCTGCTGCAATGGCTTCGAAAGAACCTGTATAATATCCTCTTGCATCTACTTCATGAGTAACTTCAGTCATCATCAGTTTTGTAAAATATGAGGTCTCATTGCTATCAGGCTTACGCATTTCAATATCTGCCGTACATCCCGGATACAAAAATGGGACTGAAGTGGTACCGGATGTTGTAAATACATTTACCGAATTGCTTCCGGCCGCACTTTTTTGAGAGGCATCAACATCAGTCATTTTTGCAGCTTTTATTGGTGCAACGCTCAATGATGGGGTGATAAATGTCTTTTCTGAAATTTCATAAGCCCTCTTCGCAATATCAGAAGTATGGCTGATCTTAGAATTACCGCCTGTTAGCTTTTCATTTTTGCTGCTGTTATATCCATAAAAAGATGGCTTCACGTGCTGTGCCTTCATTTTGATCTTTACATCAGCCACATTGCTGCCATAAGTAAGAGTTACCGGTTTCTGCTGCGGAGGAAGCTTTCCGAAATGAAGAACTTCACCGTCATAGAAAAACTGTTCTCCATAAGCTTCAGCAATTCTCGCCAGATAATTATAGTGGGTCTCATCATACTGAGAGCTGTAAGATACGTTTCCGTACTGTGAATCTACTCTGACATCAAATTTACTGCTTCCCAATCCTTCCTTCATTACCTGGTCAGCAATACTGTTCAGGCTGATTTCCTGTTTTCCTCCAAAACTCTGTGTATGGGGCGCAGAATCCAATAGAATCGTTGGGCTGTAGCCAGTTAAAATGACATTACCCAAACTTCCTTTATCCTGTCCAAAACCGACTTCTGTGATGACACCTACAAAGTTTCGTTCGGGGCTATTTTCAACATCCTTATATTTAAAAACGACAGTTACTCTTTTACCCAGAAAACTCTGTGCCTCTTCAAGGTTATGGTTTTCAGCGCTTCCTAAAGTGTCATGAGCCAGAACAAGATCAAACTGGTGGTGTTTGACAGCGCTTTGGGTAAGTTTAAAATTCTTGAAAAATTTAATTTCTTTACCTTCTACAAAAATTTCAAGTTTTACCACTCTGTTAATTCCTGCAATGGCACTTTCTGAAATACCTTCTGCATTGAAGATCTTTGAAGTGGGTTGTTTTGACCAAACTTTATCCTGCACTATGGTTGGAGAAGTAGGTATCAGAGGTTGGTTCATAAAACTCTGAGCAACACTGCCAGCAGTTTTAATATTTGATAGAGTCTTATTGGAAGTCGGGATATTCGTTGCTATCTCCTGGATATTATTTACTACATCTACTTTTTTTACTGAATCTGTTCCTTTTTTGGACAGGTTATTTTCTTCTTTAAACATGATGTGATCATTTTATCGGTTGTGATATATAGAAATTTTTACCTTCAGAGGCTGGACCATTCTGCTCAGGTAGACGGTCGGTAAGATACAATGGCCTCAATGCAAACTTACTTCCGGACTGTCTTTGAGGATAATTTTCAGAAAGAGTATCAAAAGGATCAATACTCAAGGCTGTTTAGCAGCAATTATTATTCAGGTGAATGCTGTTATTTTTCATTAAGTTTTTTTATTGATTTGGTTATGCAATATATCACCTTAAATATTCACATCAAAATGAATTAGCTGTTATTTTAAAAATTGTAGTAGAACTACGACTTTTTGATAATGAATAAGATAACATCATTTTTCGATTCATTGTTATAGAAGAACTTATAAGAGATTACGCAAAAGAAACACCCCTTATTTGGTATAGAAACAGAAATAATCCGGGCTGTTTTACAGTCTGAATTATCAGTAATTTAAATTCTTTAAAACTTATATTTTAACTACCCTATTATATCTGGAAAAAATGTTTACAATACATTTCTGTTATTGTCATAAAATTTCATTTATATATGGTTTTAAGGCTTTCCGGAAGATTATTTATTTCCTTAAAACATTAAAGCGGTATCTGTCATTTTGCTATCTGCAGTGATATCAACAGAGCAGCATAATGATTCTCCCCCATAAGAAAAGTTCATCATTCTGCTCCAGAATATTTTCTATACACCAGACAATAGCTTAAACATTGATACAGTCCATTAATTAAAATAATAGGTAGTAGCAAGATCTCCGTTAAAGTCTGGTTTGGCTTCCTGCTTTTTCGTGTTAAGTTCAAACAGCCTTTCCCCATTCTTATGGCCGGCACGTATTCTTAGTGAGAACCATCCGTTTTCCAGATTGAGCCTTATGCTGTTTTCATCGTTAATGGTTGAAATATCCTTTAAATAACCAATTCCTACCACTCTCAGTTCATTGTTGGAAGTCTGAAATATCCAGCCATCAGACTGAGCAGAAACTTCTTCGTTCCCAAGGATCCGATCTTCATTAGCCGAAATGCAGAATGAATAATAATCCTCTTCCACCCCTATCACAGGAATGGCAATTCCGGATCTTGTGATCTCATCTCCATGCTCATTTTCAACGAAATATTTCAGGATATTGTTTCCCGGCAGATTATGATCCTGCAGATATTGAGCTAAAAGTTCCGGACTGTATATCACAAAGCCTTTAAGTTCTGAAAATATTTTCTTCATATTATTTTTTATTAGATTGTTTTAAAATATTGTTTGCCGAATCCTGTCACCTCAACTCTTTTTCTATTAAAAACTGATGGACTAATTGCTGATGTTTCCACAACCTCCACTTTATGGTGAGCATCAATCCAATTCGGCTCTTGAAAATAGATCTCTTATTAAGGCTTCATCTTCGCAGGCTTTTTTAAAATCCAGAATAAAGTCCTTCAAATTATCTCCTTCAGAAGAATAGGCACAGAACATTCCTCCTTCCGGATCAAACCGTATACTTTTGCTTAGATCCGGTCTTTTCTCAGTAAGAAAAATCTGAGCTAAAGATCCCCAGTCGTAACCGTTTCCTTCAAAACCTTCGTCTGCCCTGGAGGTAAAGACTTCCTGTTTATAACTTCCTGCTTCCAGACAAACTGAAAAGCTGTTATCATGTTCTACCCAGAAAAAAGGTTTAATTGTTTCTTTAAAATGATTAATGTCCATATTGTTCAAGTTTGTTAATTTCCTTCCGGTACCGTAATTCTTATAATAATTTGATATGTTATTTCTGCTCTTTTTTAGCATCAGAGAATACCTCCGAAACCTAAAGCTTCAGAAATAATTTGATATTAATAAGTCAAAAAAGAGTAATAGTCAGCAGATAAGAATAGTATTCCGGTAAAAACGGTGATATTCGCCATCATGATACCGTTCGAAACTGTATAATTAGTTAACTGCTGTGGATCAGAAAATGCTTTAACCGCTTTTGTTCTTCTCCTTTTCTGAATGTTAAGATTCCTCTCTGGCTGTTGTCATAATCGTAAATTTTAATCGTTAATAATATTTTGTTATTGAGTGATGGTAAAACAAATATAAAACGCTTATTTATATTCAAAAAATTTTAAGCCCTTAATCTGAAAATTTGTAGTAGTTCTACGACTTTTTAACAATAATTCCATTATTATGGATATAAAAAAAATCGGTAACATCCTTTTTTTCAAAACAATACTCACAACATAAAACATTTATAAAAAACACTTTTTTCACACTAGTAAGTGAAATAATTAATCATTTTATCGTTATTGAAAAAAAATAACCACAATTACCAACTACAATACTTACTGAAAACTGTAAACGTGGAGTTTACCAGAAAATAAAAAATACTCTTCCAGCCTTCCTTTATAAGGATCATCACAATGGTATAAAAAAACAACATCCCATAATTTTTCCGGGTTTTGTCACTCATTTTTTTGTAATTTAAACCAGATTTTAATCCATATAGCTTTCTCTGAAGCTTTTACAGCTATATTTATCCATGGAAATAATAAAAAAAGACCGTATTACAGAAGAATATTATGATACCGTATCAAAACTTCTTTATCAGCATAATCTACACAATACGAAGAACATAGACAGCATTAACGAACCTTTAGAAATTGTCATTTTTGATAATGATCGGATAATAGGAGGTTTATACGGACGTTCTATCTGGGGCACTCTGGAAATTCAGAAGCTGGCGGTTTCTGAAGAATATAAAAACAAAGGATTGGGAAAACAACTGATGAATGCAGCGACAGAAGAAGCAAAGGCCAGAAAATGCAGCTATATTGCGTTGAATACTTTTAGTTTCCAGGCACCTGAATTTTATGAGAAACTTGGGTTTGAAAAAATAGGAACTGAGCATGATTTTCCCAAAGGTTTTGAGAAATATTATTACCGGAAAACGTTGTAAGGCCACTAAGAGACAAAAAAGTTGTCATTATCAAACTTCAAAAACTGTAACAAGCTATTATGAATTAAGACAGATATAATGAAACTTAGGCTGAAATACTATTTAAATACGTGAACAATGAAGACAGAAAGCGTTTCTATCAGTAACAAAAATTACACTTTATATATTCAATATCAGGACCAAGAAAAATTACGCTTGGAATTTAACCGCCTGACTCAAAATGTCTGGGAATTTAATTTTGAAAACTATTATCAGTCAGGATTTTGGGATGACAGCTGTATTTTATATTCTTTATTTGACGGTGATATTATTGTTTCCCATACTACGGTAAGCTTATTTGATGGTAATATTGAGGGAAAGTCTAAAAAACTGGTTCAATTAGGTACCGTAATGACAGATGAAAGCTATCAGAATAGAGGACTGAGCCGTTTTTTAATGGAGAAAATCCTACATGATTTTAAAGGGAAGACAGATGGAATATTTCTCTTTGCCAATGAAACGGTATTGGATTTTTATCCTAAATTCGGATTTATTCCGGTACAGGAATTTGAAGCCTTCCAGGCTTTTGAAAATCTTGATTTTTTAAAGAAAACAACAAAGAGAAAGTTGGAACTCGATCAGGAAGCTGATTTAAAATTATTTGAATATCTGGTTGAAAATGCTGTTTCAAATACGGCCTTTCCCACAAAAAGTAAGGGTCTTGCTTTCTTCTACTGCTATGCTAACCCGGAAATGGGCTACAAAGATTCTGTTTACCTGATTGAAGAGCTTAACTGTGCGGTTGTGATTGAGATACAGGACAAAACACTGCATATTTTAGAGATTTTCAGCCCCGAAAAAACAAATCTCTCTGAAGTTATCGCAGCGTTTGATGATATTCTGCTTGATGAAGTGGTACTGGGCTTTAGTCCGGAGCAAAGGTATTTTCAGTACAGGCCATGGAAAGATGATGATTTACAACTTTTTGTCACGCCAGAATTAAAATCTGTTTTTGAAAAAAATTCTTTGATCATTCCAGTGCTGTCACACACTTAAAAGGAAGATTATGAAGCAGAATATTTATGATGATCCGGACTTTTTTTCCGGATATAGGGCACTCCGTGATGGAGATAAGGGTTTAAATGAATTACTGGAACAGCCGGTAATGAAAAACTTATTACATCCTGTTCAGAATAAAGCTATTCTGGATATGGGATGTGGACTTGGGCATCAGATCCAGTCTTTATTACAACAAAACCCTAAACAGATAACCGGGCTGGATATTTCACAGAAAATGCTGCATGAGGCACAAAGCAGAATCTCCTCTCCCAATGTAGACTGGGTACATTCTGCCCTGGAAGATTTTGATTTTGGCAATAATAGATATGATCTGGTTATAAGTTCCATGACGTTGCATTATATTGAAGATCTGACTATTCTTTTTCAAAAAATATACAATGGATTAAAGAATAACGGACAATTTTTATTTTCCATGGAGCATCCTGTCTGTACTGCAGCACTACAACCATGGAAAAAATGGAATGGTGAAAAATACTGGCTCGTGAATCGCTATACTGAGGAAACCCGGAGAAAACAGGACTGGTTTGTAAAAAATGTTGAGAAATACCATCATCAATTAAGTACTGTTATCAACGCGGTATTAAAAGCCGGATTTCTTTTAAAAAACGTGGAAGAACCAAGTCCAGACAAGGAACTGTTACAGCTCCGTCCAGATTTTGAACAGCATATACACCGTCCTCCTGTCATAATTATCAATGCTGAAAAAAATTAAAATTATATTCATTTTGTGACGATAGTCACAGAGCAGTTCGATACTTATCTTCTAATTTTGTTTTATAAAACAATCTAAATGAGTAATACAAACCAAAATATCGTGGAACAGTTTATCCAATACTTAAATGATGAAAATTTTGAACAGGCAGAAAGCTTTCTTGATGCTGATTTTAAATTTATCGGAGTATTGGGAACAAGAGAAGGTGCTTCTGTCTACATGCAGGAAATGAAGCAAATGAAACTTAAATACCAGATTATTAAATCCTTTACTTCAGGTGAAGATGTTTGCCTTTGGTATACGATTGATATGGGAAACAAAGCTGTAGAGGCTTCAGGATGGTATCAGATTATTGATGGAAAGATCCGTTCCTTTAAGGTATTATTTGACCCGAGACCGCTGCTAAACGATCAGTAACTATTTTTCAAATATCATATAATCCGGCAGCCACTTCTGAGAAATGGCTGCCTTATCTATATTTTCTATCTAATTCATAGATGCTTTGCTGTACGAAAACCATGATCTGTACTTATCTTTATGGCAACAGAATAACCTTCGGAAAAAATATGAGAATATGAAACAGGCTGAGATCAGAGAACTACGAAATGAACAGGATTTCAAAGAATTTTATCTGAAGAATGCCCCTGCTACTTTCTGTGAAGAATGTAACAATATTACTTATGTCCACGGAAATGGTTTTTTGGAAATCGCTAAGCTGGAAGATCTTAAAAAAGGTCAGAAACCTGTAGAAGGCAAACAGACAAGACGAAATTTTTACAGTATTATTCTGCTTACAGAAGGGGAAATAAAGGAAAGCATTGGCCATAAACTCTACCATTTTCTACCTGGAACCCTCTATTTCATTGGAGAAAATCAGCTTCATGCCATAGAACGCTGGAGTGATAACGTAAAGGGTGTTTTTTGCATGTTTGATGCTGATTATTTTTTGCTTTGTATTAAACATCAGATCAAACTCAACCAGTTTCCTTTCTTTCAGGCTAATCAGGAGCCGTTCATCAAACTTTCGGAAAGAGAAATCCTGATGATGGAGCATCTTTTCTGGAAGCTAAACAGTGAAAAATGTCAAAAGACTACTTTTAATGATGACCTTCTCACCCGTATGTTTCTGAATGTTATCCTTCTGGAGTCTGAACGTATTTACAATAAGCAAACTTCTGCCGATGCCTTCTCTCTATCCAGAAAGGACCAGTTGACTGCACAGTTTCAATTATTGGTGAACCAGCATTTTATGGAAAAAAAACAGGTTGCGGACTACGCGGAGCTCCTGCATATACACCCTAATCATCTCAATGATGTCATTAAGGAGGTTACCGGATTTCCTGCCAGCCATTTTATTCAGAAACAGCTGATACAGGAAGCCAAATCAAGGCTTATCCAAACCAGTGATACAGTTTCTATGATTGCCATGGATCTTAATTTTACAGATGATTCCTATTTTGGACGCTTTTTTAAGAAACAAACCGGTGTCACTCCGCTTCAATATCGTAAAAACCATAAACATTAAATAAAGAAAGAATGTACACCACTAAAATCACCTCTCCCATTGTTCAGGAATACTGGAAAGATCAGTTTCAGGGGGAAGTTCTCTGTGACCATCCCACTTTTACCTTATTCCTCAATGATGATCTTGAAGAAGACAGCCAGATCATGACCCTGGAATTTCCATCCGGGAACAACTGGGCGATCATCAATTCTAAAGTGGTACAATATTTCAAAAACATCAGTCTTACTACGCTTGATTTTGAAAAGTTTGTGAACATTTTAAAGGATAAACAGATTTTTCTCTATGGTGCAGATTATATTTTTTATTTCCCTGAAGAGGAAAAAAGGGCTATTTTAAATCTTCATTCACCGGAAAACACACGCCCTTTAACCGAACATGATGCTGAGCTTTTTTCAACTTTTGAATCGTTGTCTACGGAAGAAGATCTGGATGGAGCTTTTGTGGAGCTCGATCATTGGAAAACATTTGGTATCTTTGAAGAGAATCAGCTGGTTACTGCAACAAGTATGTACCCCTGGCAGGACACTCAACTTTCGGATATTGGAGTGATTACATTAAATGATTTTCGGGGAAAAGGCTATGCTCAACAGGCAGTCCGGATGATTTCAAAAGCAGCATTACAGGATGGCTACGAACCCCAATACCGCTGTCAGCTGGACAATACGGCCTCTATTGCTTTGGCTAAAAAATTAAATCTCAGCTTATTTGCTAAATGGAATTTAATATCCCCGGAATCTGTAAAAAATCTGTAACCGATGAAAGACATTAATTTATCTGTAAAAAGCTATCAAAAAATAGTTAATGAAGACGAAATCCCCCAGGTTTATCTGTACCTCCTGCGTTTTATGATGCAGGTGAAAGCTGATTTTTCAAGGCATTTCAAAGAAAAATTTTCTGTAGGAAATATTTCTCCAGGCTATATGGACTACACTTATTTTCCGTTTTTTGATTCTTCTCTCCGTGACCATAAACTGCGTTTCGGTATTGTTCTCAATCATAAAAAGATGCAGCTTGAGTTGTGGCTGATGGGACAAAATGCAGAGGTTCAACAGGAATATTGGGAAAAATTAAAATCAGCTTCGTGGAATAAACATCTGGTGACAATGCCTCAATATACTGTATTGGAAACTATTTTTGTAGAAAATCCTGATTTTGAAAATGAGCAGGCTATTCAGGAAGTCATCAGAAAAAAAACATTGGAAACCGTTCCTGAAATTATGAAACTTCTGTCATAAAAACAATAAGATAAGAACAAAAACTCAGTTATGACAGAACACATTGAGAAAATTCAGTTCCTTATTTCCAGGTTTGACAGGGAAACTCTTGAAGCTCTAGAAAAAATAACAGCTAAAGAGCAGTTTAAAAAAGGTGAAATCCTGTTACAGCAAGGCAAGGTGTGCAGGAAAAGCTATCTGATCACTGAGGGGGTTGCCCGAAAATTCACTTATTCTGATAAAAAAGAAATTACGACTGAATTTTTCTTCAAAAGTGACATTGCCATTTCCTTTACAAGTTATATCAACCAAAAACCAAGCAGGGAAATTATCGAATGCCTGACTGATACAACCGTAGAATCTGTAGATTTTAACGCTTTTGAAACTATCAAGAAGCAATTCCCTCTACTCATGGAATATGATATTCTACTCACAGAACTATATATCCTGTGGCTGGAAGACAGGCTTTTTGATTTTCATTCTCTGAATGCTACGGAACGGTATGAACAGCTTATGAAAAAGTCCCCGGAATATTTTCATCATCTGAAGCTTACCCATATTGCTTCTTATCTGGGTATTTCTCTGGAAACATTAAGCAGGATAAGGGCAAAAAGGTAATAAGATGGGAGCTGAAAGTGCTGAGGCTGAACTTTGTTAGATAAATCGTAAGGAAAATAAAAATTTTAAACAAGTTAAGATTCATTAAAGATGAATAAAGAAGTTCGCTTTATCAATAATAGCTTTAGCTCTACTCTTCACTTACCTCAACGCTCCTGATCCAACTCAAAAGCCTTAATTACTCCTAGCTTCCTGCTTCCAGTCCTTCTTGATTTTTTTGACTTTTATCAAAGGAATCCCCAGCCATAATTTTGATTTTTGCTGCAAAATTATTCTGCAGTATGAAAAAAAGAATCATCGGATTTGATCTGGCCCAGGCGTACGCTATTTTCGGGATGTTTATTGTCAATTTTAATATGGTATTCGGAAATCATCATGATGATTCTCTTTCAGGGAAATTTCTGGTACTTTTCAGCGGGCATTCCAGTACTGTATTTGTGATCCTCGCAGGAATGGGTGTTGCTCTGATGACGAACAGAATTCGGGAATATACCCTAGAAGACAGGAAAAGACTCCGTCACATCATTCTTAAAAGAGCCGTTTTTCTTTTTGTATTCGGAATGTTGTTTTGCTGTTGGTGGCCTGCAGATATTCTTCATCTTTACGGCGGCTATATGAGTATTGGTGCATTGCTTGTGTTCATGGATAAAAAATATTATCTGGTTGCGGCTGCAACGGCCATTATCATATTTCATTTTTTACTGCTTGTCATCCCGTTTGAAACAGGCTGGAATCTGACGACCCTTGAATATCCTGATTTCTGGACGTTTTCCGGATTCATCAGAAACACATTTTATAACGGCTGGAATCCTATATTTCCATGGTTTGCCTATTTTGCGACAGGACTTTATCTGGGAAGACTTGACTGGACTTTGAGGAAGACGCAACAAAACATATTTCTGACAGGTCTTATTCTCTATCTTTTTGTGGAAGGTATGCGCTATGGTAGTACATTTATGGATCTGAGTGCTGAAACCTGGGAATTTATCTATGCAGATTATATTCCACCTGTATTACCTTTTCTCATGAATACAACCGGTTTCGGAATGATGCTGATTACAGGATTTATGTTTGTAAGTCAATATATTTCCGAAAAAGCCTGGGCTATAGATCTGGCAAGAACCGGCCAGATCACGCTGACTCATTATGTATCTCATCTCAGCATCGGGCTTATTGTATTCTCTTTACTACAAGGTAGTCATTATTTGGATGTTATGAGCAGGAAAAATACTGTAGAACCAATCTATATTTTACTGTATTCCGGACTATTTTTTATTCTCAGTATGTATTTCAGTAAGCTATGGAGCAAAAAGTTCAAACAGGGGCCACTGGAAATGATGATGAGAAGAATAACAGATTAACATAAAGCTCACATTCAAAACACAATACATCCATCATTTTTAAAAACTATCATAACTTCCATCCTTCAGTTTCTTTTCTTTTTAAAATCTTTGATTTGTACCATTTTCACTCTGATTTGTGTCAGCAAAACTCCACCAGGCTACTCTAATTTTGTATCAATAAATTTTAGAACAATGACAGAGAGAAACCAAAACGTACAGGAAATAGATTCACTAATGCTGTTTCAGTTTTATGCTGAATGGTGTTACCCATGTAAAATGATGATGCCTGTAGTGAATACATTAAAAGTGAAACTGGATGAATGGCTGAACGTACAGCAGGTAGATGTGGACGAAAACCAGGAATTAGCAGTTAAATACGGGATCAGATCAGTTCCTACATTTGTGGTATTAAAAAACAATGTAGAAGTGTGGCGAAGCTCAGGCGTGCTTTCGGAAATGATACTGGAGCAGAAACTGAACAGTTTAAGATAAATCTGAAGAACAATGAATGTGTTAATTAATGCGGTGTTACTTGGTGTGGGAGCGACCATCTTTATGGATGTGTACGCTCTTATCATCAAGAAGTTCTGGAATATTCCTTCCCTCGACTACCGTATAGTAGGGCGATGGATCGGGCATTTCAAAAATGGAACATTCAGCCATCCTAATATTATACAGGCCACTCCTATCCCGGGAGAAAAAGCTCTCGGGTGGCTGGCCCACTACTCTATTGGGATTGCATTTGCCTATATTTTACTTTTACTCTGGGGCCAGGGCTGGCTGGTACATCCTACGGCTTTTCCTGCTATTTTTATTGGTCTTGCCACAACCTTAGCACCGTGGTTTATGATGCAGCCTGCTTTTGGTTTTGGAATTGCGGCCTCTAAGCTGCCTAATCCTCATATTGCCAGACTTCGAAGTCTTCAGGCCCATCTTATTTACGGGATTGGTTTATATATGTCTGGAGTATTAATATCAATTTTGTTTAAGTAAATTATGAGAAAATTGGTTTTATATATTTCTTCTTCACTCGATGGTTATATCGCTGGCCCCAATGATGATCTCAGTTTTCTCAGCCGGGTGCAAACAGAAGTTGAAGACTATGGATATCATGAATTTACAAATACGACAGACACTGTAATTATGGGAAACAGAACCTACAACTGGATCCTTTCTCAGAACGTGGAATTCCCGCATCAGGATAAAACTTCCTATATCGTCACAAGAAAAACACGGCAGTCTATTGGTAATCTCCACTTCTATACCGGAGACCTTAGCAAACTGGTTCGAACTCTTAAAAAGGAAGAAGGGAAATCTATTTTCTGTGATGGTGGTAGTTTTGTGGTTAATGAACTTTTAAAAGCCAAGCTTTTTGATGAATTAATAATTTCTGTAATCTCTGCCATTTTAGGGAAGGGAACAAAATTATTTAAGGATGAGATTCCCGGTCAGAATTTAGAACTGCTCTCCAGTAAAAGATTTGACAGTGGACTTGTACAGTTGCATTACAGGATAATGTATTAATTTATATCTTTAAATCAAAGAGTCTGAATAAAAATCAGGCTCTTTTTCATATAGCTTTTAAAGACACAGATATTCTTCTGTTTTTAAACCATTTAACACTTGATTTTAAACATTCCTCTTAAATCCAGCCCACCTTTCTTCTCCAGACTGTATAATCTTCATCCCTGTTATCAATTTCCGGAATATTTTCCGGATCGGGAATTTGGTTAATTTCTTTTTCTGATAACGATGGCAGGTCCACTTTCTTCCGTTCACTGTTCAGGTTTTCTTTATCTTCCACAGGATAAGGAATTCCGTCAGCTATAAGCTGAGTACCATATTTCTGAGGTCTGCTCTGGAAAACCTGAATCCGGTCATACAGATAGGCTTTATTTTTTGGGGTAATATCATGACTGTTTTCCACCATCATTTTATGACATGCCTTCATAAACTCAGGTTCACCAATAGAATGCTGAATGATAAGCCAGGCAGCATCGCTGGCTTTTACCCCTACCTTTGAAATCGTTGGATATCCTATATCACTGATTATTTCCCAGAGTCTTTTGACATTGGTTTTATGAACACGCTCCATTTCAGGATGATACCCTCCTGCGAGTTTTCCTTCCGCAGACAGCTTTTCTCTTGTTTCAATGTCATGCTCTGCAAGGCGTATTAATTCTTTTCCAATCTTAGAAGTCATTACATTACAGTTTTTTCATCAGATATTTTGGAGATTCTGTATATCCTTGCCTGTCATAAAACCGGTGTGCCTGTTTTCTCTGGAAATTACAGTGCAGCTCTATCCTGTCACAATTGCGTTCTCTGGCTACTTTTTCGCAGTATTCTTCTAAAAATCTTCCAATTCCTGAACTCCGGTAATTTTCATCAACAGAGAAATAGCTTATTCTTGCAAAATCTCCCTTAAGAGCAATCTGCGGGATGACATGAATGGAGATGAACCCTACAACATTTCCTTCCTGATCTTCTGCAACGATAAGATATTCATCAGGGTTTTCTAAAAGTTTTTTTATTTTTTGAGGTAAAAATTCACCGGTATTGGGATATCCTAACTGATCCAGCAGTTTTACAACTGTATTCAGATCTTCTTCAAGCATTGTTCTCAGATTCATATTGCGATTTTTAAAATGTATTTAGCATCTCTCTCAAAGTTACAAAAAAAGAAGCCGGTTGATGAAAAACAATGAATATCTTATGATTTACAGGGTATTAAGAACAAACCTGACTCTTTGCTCTACTGTTACTCTGGGAATTTCAATAATATTATAACCATACTCCCGGTAAATTTCATACATGCATTCAAAAGTATGTTCAGCCACTTCTTGAGTCTGTTTTCTTTCGGAATCATTTTCATAGATTTCCTTCCAGGGCGGGAGGATAAAGACATTTTTGTTATACTCCATTTCACGGGCTGTTATTTCCATCCGCCTGGGTACAGGAATCTCTTCCAGCCTGAGATAACCGATCGTGTCTAATATTCCACGATCAAAAAAAACAGGTTGGATACCGGAGATTGGTATCATTTCGTTAAAAGTTTTTACAGAAGCATCAAACATCAGTCCGGCAAAAATCTCTTTATTGATCCACGGTAACCCATCTCCATTAGATAGCAATTGTTCTTTGATAATTCTACGTCCTTCTTCGGGTGCGGTTGTAAATCCTAGACGGTTTAATTCATTGATTAATGTGGTTTTTCCAGCTCCCGGACCCCCAGTAATAACATAGAGTTTTTTTGTAATATTATTATTTTTCATTTTTAAATTTTGTGGCTTGAATCGTTAAAAATCAGAATTATTGACGGAATACAATCTGAAAAAGTATTCATCTAAGCACAGGGCATACCTTGAATAATGGATAAACGAAATCAGAAAAGAAATGTCTGGACAGACAATAAGTATAAAGAAGCACAAGAGCTCTAGTAACAATAATTATATTTCTGAAAATGAATGTATCAGAAATCTTTACCAGTAAAGATACTCTATTTTTAATTACGAAAATAAATAGGAAGAACTCATTTAGTCTTTGGGTGGAAAAGTAATGCCGGCATCCTGAATCAGATCATAACCATAGCGCATGATGGTTTCAATAACTGGAATTGCTTTTTTCCCTTTCTCAGTAAGACTGTATTCTACCTTCGGCGGAACAACGGGATATACTTCACGATGGATCATTTCTTTGCTTTCCAGCTCCCGAAGCTGGCTGGTCAGCATTTTGTCTGTGATATGGGGAATATCCTTTTTCAGTTCACTGAAGCGAAGCGGTTTCTCCTGTAATCTCCACAAAATAGGCATTTTCCAGGTTCCACCGATATGGCTTAAGGCAAATTCAATAGGGGTATAATACAATCTTTTATCGTGGAAAAACTGAGGCATAATTATTCTTTTATCGTTACCCTTTCAAAAAGGGAAGTATAGAACTAAAAAGTAAGTATATAGCTTTCTGATAGTCTATTCTGCAAATTTGCACAAAAAAATTATGAAATCGAAAAGAAATCTTTATGTGCTTGCACTTGGTGTATTCGGAATTACTACAACTGAATTCGGAGTGATTGGAATATTACCGGAAATTACTTCTTCTTTCAATATTTCTATTGAAAAAGCAGGCTGGCTCCTGAGTGCTTTTGCATTGATCGTAGCTCTTTTTGGTCCGTTTATGCTGATGGCATTGTCATCATTTAAAAGAAAAAGATTGTTGATTGCATCACTGTTTATTTTTGCTGCAGCCAATATTATTTCTGCTTATATCGGGAATTTTTATGGATTATTGGTTGTCAGAATGATTCCTGCATTTTTTCATCCGGTTTATTGGTCCATTGCGCTGTCTGTTGCTGAAAAGGCTTCTGCCTCCACCGACAAATCAAGGGCTGTAAGTATTATTTTTTCCGGGCTTACTCTGGCTACTGTATTGGGAGTTCCTTTGGCTACTTTAATGTCTGATCTGTTTTCCTGGCAGTCTTCGTTTCTGCTTACGGCATTTATTAATTTGGTGGCACTGGCAGGTGTTCAGCTTTTATTACCGGACATTGAAAAAGAGACAGAAGCTTCACTGACCTTCAATATTAATATTTTACGCAGTCGGTATTTATGGATTGGTTTATGTACAGCATTTTTTACCATTGCTGCTATGTATTCTACCTATGGATATATGGCAGATTTTCTGAAAAACATAACTCAGATGAATGGAAAACAAATCAGTATTATGTTGTTTATGTTTGGAGTTGTCGGCATTTTCGGAAACAAAATTGCCGGAAAATATATGAGCCGGTTTCCGTTTCAGACTACTCTTATATTCCTGATTTTTTTGGCTGTCATTCACTTATTCATCTATTATTACGGAAATTCTTTTGTTCCTATGATCTGGATTATAGGATTCTGGGGACTGATCCATTCGGGAGGTTTTCTGATCAGTAATATCAATGTCACCTCTTCAGTTCCCGGGTCTTCTGAATTTATCAACAGTATTTTTACTTCCTGTGGAAATTTTGCAGTAACCGCCGGAACTTTATGGGGTGGATTCTGGATTGCTCATTTCGGCATTGAAAATATCATAGGATCAAGCATTATCACTATTATATTAGCTGTAATTATGGTATTTATCAGGAAAATGCTCATGAAATAATCTAAAACAGGATTAATAAAACAGATTGGAAGCAGGAAGAATGAAACGGAAGATTTAGTTTCCCACTTTTATTTTCAGCTTTAAAATCTGAGTGTATTCAGCTGACTGAACTCTTCTTTATGGTAAATAGCTTCAATACTTCCGTTTTGCAGCAATGCAATTTTATCACAGGTATGGAAAAGGGTTTCAATAATATGGGAACTGATCAGGACCACTTTATTTTCAGATTTTAACTGCCTGATAATATCATAAAGGGTATGAACGCCCTCAAAATCTACTCCGTTGAAGGGTTCATCCAGAATATTAATCGGCTTATTCAGCATCAGCATCCCGATGAGGGCCAATTTTTTCTTCATTCCACTGGAATAGTATTGTACATATTTTTTCAGTGGAAGGTTGAATTTTTCAATGATTTCTCTTATTTCATCTACTTTTTTTGAAGAGAAATAAGACAGATATTCCTCTCCTGTTATATAAGGATAAAAATAATTTTCCGTTTCAAGATAAGAGATCTGCTGCCGCTTTAAACGTTCATTTCTCCAGGTAATGCTCCCTGAAAATGACTGGCTTTGATATAAAGATTCAAATAATGTAGTCTTCCCTGCACCATTCTTTCCGAGAATTCCCAAAATACAGCCTTCTTCTATAGAAAGGTTCAGATCGTTTAAAACTTTCTGATTCTTAAATTCAACATTTACATTTTTAACTTCCAACATATGTTTTGATATTTTGATTAGCCGCTTTTATACCTGATTTAAGCATGAACAGGGCCGGAATTATTGTCATACTACACAAAAAGTATTCTAAATAAACACCCATATTATAATCGCTGTCTTTATTTTTATGGTTATAATTTTTATATTTTCTGACCAGGCTCAGCAGAAGATAGAGGTTCATAAAGACAAGGTAATACACCACATATAGACTTTCATATGGATTTAAAATCAAAAAAGAACAGTAAACCGGCAAAAGCAGTATATTGAAAAACAAAGTATTCTTTCTTATTTTTTCCTTCAACGTATATTGTTTAAAATACATTTCGAGCATTTCTTTACTCTCATGTGGCTGGTAAATAAAAGAAATAAAATCCAACGCGAAAACACCAGCAAAGATCAGAGTAAGTGGATGATAGGATGAAAGAATGATAATGATAAATCCCAGTATTGCTCTCCAACTGTTTTTTCTCAGAAAGCTTTTCCATTCAAACAGAATGTTGGGAATAAAATTCCAGTTCAGGGACAGCCACTGTTTTGTTCTTGGAGGAATAAAGGCCAGTACAACAATCAGAAGATATAAAGCAACTCCTGTTTTTTCAATCTTATAATGGACATTTCCGAACAACAAGGCTGTATACATCATACCTGTTTCCAGCAGGATAATCCATCGCCAGCTTTGTACAAAAACTTTCTTCAGAAAAGGAATATCCTTCCTTTCACTATGGAAAAGGGCTATGAGAATAAAGAATATAACCGGATAGTATTCATTTTTGGGCAACCTTACTGCGATGAGCATCCCTAAAACAAGTAAAACAGGAATACTTACCTTGGGATTCAGGTTGAGGATTCTGAAACTCTGGATGAATCTGAATTTAAAATGGCTGATTAGTTTTTTCAAAGGATTCTGATGATATCTATAAAAGGTTATTGAACAGGTTTTATCAAATACAGTTTGTTTTCAGTAGTTGTAAAAAGTTGGAAGTTCAGGTTTTTATCTGAAAAATACAAATAAGGCAAGTATTGTTTTTCCAGTTCGACTTTAAGCTTCCGGATGTCTTCGCCTTTGGTATTATAAAATTTTTCGGTGGTAAAATTTTCATTGAAGGACATTGATTTTTTAAATTTCAGGGTGTCTCCTTTTACTAAAAGTTGGCAATACAAATCTCCGTTCCAGCTTTTTGAAGTCGTACTGATAGCTCCTCCTGATGCACTGCAGGCAGATTTATCCAATACTTTTCGTTGAAAATAGACAGGCATAATATTCGGGAAACGACCCGGATCCAGTTTTCTTTCTCCAAAAGGACCAGTTCCGAAAAGACTGTTGTTATATCCGGGATTTGTCATAGAATATTTTCCGGAAACTTTTCTGTCGATATACATCTGATACCATTTTCCATCCATATAATATGTCACACGATCTGATCCGCTTTTTGATTCTCTTAAATAGTCATCCGAATCTTCAGTAATATTCTGATATTCAACATCCTGCTTTTCTCTGCTCCATTTCAGGTCTTCATTCTGAACGATCATTGGCTTTCGCACTGTATCTCCATCTTTTATCCAGGTTCTGTAATATTTTTTGTCGTAATTCACAATAAAGTCACCAAACAGTAATTCGTTCCAGTTTTCACGGGTACTTTTATAGGTATAACGGTCTTTGATATTTCCATCTTTATCCAGTTTATAAAAATGATAATCCATATAAAAACGGGTACTTCCTACCGAACCATCTTCTTCTACTTCTTTCCGGTTCCTGTCTTTCGGGATTTCGTTGGTTACAATAATGACGTTTCCTTCCGAACTTATAACATGTTGAATCCGTGTATAGCTTTTCCACATCAGGTTTATTTCATGATGTCCGAAACGAATGGATTTAGTACTGTCAATATACTGATAGTTTTTATATTTTTCCGGCAATTCTGAACGGTTCATCTTATTGAGAAGATAGACATCCAGACCGCCAAAATTGTAAAATACAACAATAGCTAACAGAAGAACAGCTCCTATAATAAGGAATATTTTTTTCATTTCAATGTATGATTCTTTAAAGGTATTAATTCTTCCAGAATTAGAAAAAACATTTACCATATAACAAGGCAAGGGCCGATGACAATAGCAGACGTCTTGAATTTATGAAAAAATAAAAGCACTGATCTGAAAGTTATAAAGAGTCTCAAAATATAATCAGAATACTATTTTTGCATTTGGGACCATTGAATACTCCCTTCCAGCTACTCTATTAAAATACAAAACCCTCGCTATTGGCAAGGGTTTGTTTTTTATAGTCTGTTTCGGTTAAAACTACAGGCATCCTATTCCTGCATAATCTTTTTAACTTCTTCAAATTCATTTTCTATTGCTGCATCAGGCTTATAAGTTACCAAGGATACGATAATATTGGTGAGTAAAGAAAGAATGAATCCCGGAATGATTTCATACCAGTCTTTCAACGGATTCTGAAGATAAACCCATGCCAGCACGGTGATTCCCCCTACCAACATTCCGGCAAGTCCACCCTGCCATGTTGTTTTCTTCCATAAAAGCGACAACAGGATCAACGGTCCGAATGCGGAACCAAACCCTGCCCATGCGTTTCCTACAAGGTTAAGGATACTGTCTTTTGGGTCTAATGATAAAAGAACAGCAATTATGGCTACCAATAAAACTGAAAGTCTGCTGGCAATCAATAATTGCTTTGACGTTGCCTTTTTATTCAGGAAAGCTTTATAAATGTCCTCCGTTAATGAACTTGAAGTTACCAATAGCTGAGATGAAATGGTGCTCATTACAGCTGCCAGAATCGCAGTCAGCAGGAATCCTGCAATAAACGGGTGGAATAAAATACGGGAGAAGTAAATGAAAATAGTTTCTGCCTCTGTTTTTGATCCGTCAAATTTCATCATGGTTTCCGTATCAAATTTCTGCAGATAAGCAATTCCTACTAAACCAATAGCCAAAGCTCCGGCAACAGTAAAGATCATCCATGTAATCCCGATTCTTCTGGCTTTAACCAAATCTTTTGGTTTATCAATGGCCATAAAACGTACCAGAATATGGGGCTGTCCGCAATATCCTAATCCCCAAGCCAATAAAGATAAAATGCTTACTGTAGTAGTTCCCCTGAATAAGTCCAGATATTTGGGATCTTTAGCTTCAATCAGGGAAATTGTTTCTCCAACTCCTCCAATTTCTATGATGGCAACAATTGGCACAATCACCAGTGCCAGTACCATAATGGTTCCCTGCACAAAATCGGTAAGACTTACTGCCAGAAACCCACCTAAAAAGGTATATAATACAACCACTAAGCTGGTTAACAATAATCCTACGGTATAATTCATTCCGAAAGCGGATTCAAAGAGTTTTCCACCGGATACCATTCCTGCTGAAGTGTAAAGAGTGAAAAATACAAGAATAAAGATAGAAGAAGTGATCTTCAGGAGATGGTTTTTGTTTTTAAACCTGTTTTCAAAAAACACAGGTAATGTAATTGCATTCTGGGCTACTTCGGTATAAATTCTAAGCCTTGGCGCTACAATAATATAATTGAGAAATGCACCAAGCGTTAGCCCTATTGCAATCCATGAACTGGAAATACCGGAAAGGTACATAGCTCCCGGAACCCCCATCAGCAGCCAGCCACTCATATCTGCTGCTCCTGCAGAGAGTGCTGTAACAGCCGCCCCCATTTTTCTTCCTCCAATTAAAAACTCCTCTGAATTGTTTGTTGATTTTCTATAAGAATATATGCCTATACCTATCATCAATAATAGATACAACCCCACAGAAATCCCTTCGTATACTTGCATATTATTTTTTTATGAAGCCGAATATAGCCATTTTCTGAGAAATTAGAGGGCTATCACAAAACAACAATATTACACCGATACAAGAAAATAATGTAAATTTTTAATTAAAAATACAATATATTAAATCATTTTGCTAAATAAACAACCGGATATTTAAATTGATCTTAAGTTTTTTATTACTTATTTTCAGAACACAAAACCCTCGTTACTACAAGGGTTTTCTTCTTATATGTTTACAAACGTGGAGTTTAGTCCAAATAAAAAACTCCTATTTTTCAATCTTCAATAATAGGAAAACAGGGGCTCAGAATATGATCATTAAATTCGTCTAATTTCCCTTTGGATAATCTGATGATAAAATAATGATTTCCGTAATCTCCTTATTTACATCCGTATAATACTTCATCATACAAACGGTTTACTCATTATGATTACGGACATGTTACTTTATCAGTGTCTGAGCTCTTCTCAGATTGTCGGTTGCCTGTAAAATTTTATTTTTCAGGATGGGATTATAATCCGGATTCTGCAAAAGGAAGTGATGAACCACATCAAGGGCTTTTGGATCCTGATAGTTGCTGAATGTGGAACGAAGCCAGTTATCCGGGAAAAAGATAGCTCCCGTTTTCTGAATTTCCTGTAGAACCTCTAAAGACTTAGGAAGATACTGAATAGAAGCCTGCTGTCTTAATGGATGATGCAGATATCCCAATGCAGAACCGACTGCCGATTCATTTGCTCTGTTCTGTTTTTGCATCAGCCCGTTAAAGAAATCATCCCGTATCTTCTGATCCGATGAAGCTGCCTGCATAATAATTTTAAAACGGTTTATCCGATCCGGGTTCTTAATTCTGGTCAGTTGCTCCTGTAACAGATCATTGTTGGCATTATTTCTCAATGATAAAGCAAGGGCAAGGTTTGTAAAGTCTTCGTCGTTCAGAGATACATCTTTAGGTGGTATCTGGGATTTCCAAATTTTATACAGGTTGTCATAAGCCTTCTGAGATTGGAAAATTCCCTGATAGCAGTCAAAGATATTTTTCTTATTATTCTTTGCGGTCTGTGCCTCCAGCGCATTCCAAAGTACATTTTCTATATTTCCGGATTCTTTCAGTCGGGTATTTTCCGGTAAGAAATTCCAATAGATAGAGGAAATATAACCAGTAATCAGACGAAGATTCAGTTCTGTAGTTTCTTTTGGTAACTGCTTTTCAAAAAACTGTAATAACTCCTGGGGTTTCGAACCAGATCCGTTCAGCATATTTTCATACAGTGAGATATAGGCGCTGGCACGGTTTATTTCGTCTTTTATCAAAGAAAAATCAGTCATTACTGTTCTATCTGTTTTAAAAACTCCATACCCAATTCCTGATGAGTTCTGCAGAATGAAAAGAGGCTTCTTTTTTCCTTTTAATTCTACAATTTCCTGTTCTTTCTCAGACAGCTTTACGTTCACTTTTTCAACCTTGTCATTGTAAAACAGGCTGATCTCAAATTCCTGAGGCCAGTTTTTTTGCTCTTTTCCATATTCCGGTCTTTGGGAAATGGTAAAACGGTGTATTATATCCCCTTTATATTTTATATCATAATCAATAATTGGTCTTCCGGGATCATTAACCCAAACTTTATTCCAGCTTTGTAAGTCTTTTGGGGTATGGTTATCAAGAATGGTGATAAGATCCGGCCAGCTTGCGTTGGTGTAAGCGTATTTTGTAAGGTATTCATTGACGCCTTTTCGGAAGTCCTCCTCCCCAATCAGTAATTCCAGCTGGCGCATCATAATCGGTGCCTTGTTATAAATAATCGGGCCATACATCATTCCTGCATTTTGCAGATTGTCTAAAACCTGGCGGATTGGATTAGCACCCAACGTACGGTCTACGGAATAGGCTGCCGGAAAATGCCCGGTCAAGAATTTAAGATCATAAACTTTTTTATCTGAAGATGCTCCGGTACTTTTATCTGCCATAAAATTCGCAAAAACTTCTTTCATCCATACATCATTGAACCAATCCATTGTTACCATATCTCCAAACCAAAGGTGCGCCACTTCATGGGCAATAAGATTGGAACGGTTGTTCAATTGATTCTGTGTTGCATTATTATCCAAAAACAATGTGGAATTTTGAAACAAAATAGCTCCCGGATGCTCCATTCCACCAAACTGAAAATCCGGAACGGCAACCAGGCCATGTTTTTGAAAAGGATGTTTAATACCTGTCCATTTTTCGTAATAAGCTAAAGAATTTCTGTATAACGAAAAAATAGAATCCATGCTGTTTTTAATTTTCAGAGAATCGGTTTCGCGGTATAAAATTCTGGAATCCTGTTCGCTGATCTTCTCAGTATGGTTTTTAAAATCTCCGGCAGAGAAGGAAAACAGATAGGTAGGAAGCAAATCCGACTGATTAAACTTCAGGGTCTTTTGTCCTTGTTGTATTGTTGTTTCCTTAAGTTTTCCATTAGCGATAGCACTCCATTTTTCCGGAACCGTTAAACTCAGAGAGTATTTTGCCTTTAAATTAGGCTGATCAAAACATGGAAACATCGTTCTTGCACGATCCGGTACAAATAATGCATACAGATACCCATCACGTCTGTTAAGGGCACCATTTCCGGCAAGGAAATTAAAATTAATCTGATTGGATCCTGATTTCAGGTGTTTGGCATCAATGACTACATGTTCATTTTCCAGAATCGGTTTTATCGTCTGTCCATTCACTGATACAGATAACAATGAAGAAGGATCTTCTTTAAAATCTATCAGCAGTGATGTTTCATTCTGTTTTTTATAATTAAATGTAAGAACTTCAGTTCCTGAGATCCTTTCTGATTTACTTTCAGGAATTTTAAGCCTGAGCTCATATTGAATATCACTTAATGTGCTTTTTCTCAACTGGGCCAGCTCATACGAAACTCCGGATTCAATTTTAGATAAGGATTTCGTTTGTGCATGATAACCACTGTTGAAAACGACAAGAAATAATGCTAACAGACGTACTTTTTTCATACATCAAATATAAGAATTGGAAGCTAAGGGAAAAACATCAATTGAAAATTACATAGACCTATCCCCTTTCTCCATTTTCAAAATGGAAATGCTCTATTGACGCACATGTAAATTGTTGAATAAATTTCGCTTCTTTCTGATGTTCATTTTTAGCCTTAAAAAAATCGTTCTCTATAGCCCAATCATAGAGTCCTTCATCTACAGGATATTGGCTTAATATTCCGCTTAATGAATATTTTCTGATCCATTGTTCTGCATCTTGTGTTGTAGTAAAAACACCGGAAGGGAAACGAGATCCCTCACCTACAAAAATATATATACCATTTTTCATAGAACCAACTTTATTATTAAACAAAACACAAATAACACTGATAATAAATACTTTGCAAAAAAAACAACTCTCTTCTTTTTCTTCTATTTATATTAATTCCAAATAAACGAAATTATTTTTTCTCATTATCATAAATTATTAATAATTTAGCGGTATAATTAAAACGAATGGGCATACTCCTTAAACCAATTGATATTGTAGATGATATTTCACAAGAAGATTTCCGTGAAAAATATTTAAAGCCTCGTAAACCAGTGGTCATCAAAAACATGGCTAAAAATTGGCCTGCATATCAAAAATGGACCATGGAGTATATGAAAGAAGTAGTTGGTGATGTTATTGTTCCTTTATATGACAGTGCTAAAGCTGATCCTGCTGCGCCTATCAATACACCTACTACCAAAATGCCTTTTGGAGAATACGTGGATTTGATTCAGCGGGAACCTACAGATCTGAGAATTTTCTTTTTTGATCCTATCAAATTTGCGCCTAAATTATTGGATGATTATATCCCGCCTAAGACTCTGATGGGTGGATTTTTGGATAAATATCCAAGTATGTTCTTTGGAGGTAAAGGTTCTGTGACTTTCCTTCATTATGATATTGATATGCCTCATATCTTCCACACCCATTTCAACGGAAGAAAGCATGTTCTTCTCTTCGAATACAAGTGGAAAACCCGTTTATATAAACTTCCTTATGCAACATATGCGCTGGAAGACTATGACATTTCCAACCCTGATTTTGAAAAATTCCCGGCTCTGGATGGTATTGAAGGAATAGAATGTTTTCTTGAGCATGGAGATACCCTGTTCATGCCTACCGGCTGGTGGCACTGGATGAAATATCTGGATGGTTCTTTCTCTCTATCTCTTCGTGCATGGGATAAAAGCTGGGCTGTAAAAGCTCATTCTCTATGGAATCTGGCTGTTCAGCGTAATTTTGACAACTTCATGAAAGGCAGGTATAAAAAAAGATACATGGACTGGAAAGAAAGAAAATCAGTTGAAAGAGCCAATATAGCACTTAAGAAGGGGCTTCCGAAATAAATTACATCTTACTTCACTGGTTTTATGCGATATGCAATTTAAAAAATGATTAAATTGCATAGTGAACCCGTTCCCATAATACCTGTGTATGTTCGAAAAATTGATTGACAGTTTTGAGAAACTGTGTCTTCAGATTATTATTGAAATATTGCTGGTTCCGGTAACCATTTTCAAATTGTTTCAGGATACCCGCCGATGTTATGATTTTTCTGTTCATGAGATGGAAAAAGAGGAAACTGAACGTTTCCGCGATTATCTGTCTCCCATCAAACTTTCCGTGTATACTTCTGTAATCGTTTCGGTACTTTTAATGGACTACAGCGGGGAGCAGAGTTTTCTTTCCAAGATCAAAGGATTAAGCATGGTTGAAAAAGCTTTGTTTATCTTTCTGATGAATAATTTTACAGCTGTCATCTTCAGTGTAATCCTGTTATGGTATAAAAAGGAAAAGGTAAATACCGTGACTTTCCGTACTTTACTTTTTTCCTTTATCTATACTACTGTTTATACCTCTACTCCATTTTTTATTCTCATTCTTTCCGCTATGTTCATTGGACATACCGTAAATATACAGTCTTATATGGATCATCTGGACAAGTTGAAAGATTCAGGAAATTATGCATCCGGAGATTATGTATTTTTCATGGTCTTCTTTGTATTTATCATTATGGCTATTATCGGGCTGATCAAATTATTCAAAGCGCTGCATTATATTCTGAAGGAAAACTTGAGTTATCATCCTTATGTTGTAGCATTCTTCACGCTGCTGTTTTTTATTATACAGATTTATTATGCCGGAGGCTTTGTTTAATCAATATTCCTGTATTAAAAAGAGATAAAAAATGGACTAAAAATCCAAAGTACGAAATAAGAACAGTACGACCAACCTTCCTATCTATCGCACTTTCAATTGAGTACTATCCTTATTTGTATTTGTGATTTTCCGGATTTCCGCCATGCTTACGGATAGCCCAATGTGAAATATTATTTAATGATTTTTTAACAAACACACCAGTCTGTTCATTTTTTAATTACATTTGTGAAAAACTTTAACCAATGTCCAAACCTCGCGAAAGAATATTAAGCACAACCCTTCTTTTGTTTCATAAACAGGGTTTTAACAGTACTGGTATTAATCAGATTATTGAAGAAGCCTGCGTTTCAAAGGCTAGCTTCTATCAGCATTTCAAGTCTAAAGATGATCTGTGTATTGAATTTCTCAACAAAAGGTATGACTATTGGGTATCTGAACTGGAAAAATTCATATCTCATACCTCAACTTCTGAAGAAAAAATACTGAAGTCTTTTGATTTTCTTATGTATATGAATAAAAAAGAAGACTTCCGGGGCTGCAGCTTTTGGAATATTTTATCTGAAATACCTGCTGACAAGGAAGAAATTCATTCTGTTCTCCGTCATCATAAAAATAAACTGAGAATTTTCTTCAATGACGAAATTAAGGATGAGGCAGTGGCCGCACATGTTTATCTCCTTTTTGAAAGCTCTATACTGACCAGTCAGCTCTACAGATCAAATGAGTTAATCGAAACCTCCAAAACCGTTATTAAAAATCTATTTCACTCCTCACACTAGGGAAGAATTAATATACTCAAATAAAAGCAATTAAAGAAACTATGCAAAACTCTACTTTTGTGCAGAAGCCTCATTCTGCAATGGTAAGGCTATGTCTTATCGGAAGCATCTCCATCAGTTCATTTTTCTATTCTCAGGCCGGAAGAATCGGAATGAATACTCCCGATCCTAAAGCTACTCTGGATATTACAGCCAAAACAGACGGTACTTCACAGGCTGAAGGTCTTATGATTCCCCGTCTTACCGGAGACCAGATCCAAACCATGACAGCTAGCATCCAACCTGGAAATGAATCCCTGATGATCTACGCAACGGCCACCCCCGTTTCGCCTACTTCAAAAGTGGCAAAGATCACACAGCCCGGTTATTACTTCTGGAACGGAACACAGTGGGAAAGTATGGGAACGAATTCTAATATTTATACTTCTGATGGTGCTATTACAACTCCTTTAGCCTCAAGAAACGTAGACCTTAATGGTAAAAACCTTGTCTTTTCCGGAACTGGAAGTGTAGGGATTGGGACAGCTCCTTCTGCAACAGCAAAACTGGACGTAGCAGGTACAGTAAAAGCAAGTGCCATAGACTATAATTCTGATGAAAGGCTGAAAAAAAACATTACAGAAATAAAATCTTCTCGTGAAATCATCAACAAATTAAGACCGGTCTCCTACTTCTGGAACGAAACAGGAAAAAAGAAAGGCGGAAATTCCCAACTTCAATATGGGCTTATCGCCCAGGAAGTGGAAAAAGTACTGCCCAACATCGTCAGCACTGATCATGATGGTTATCAATCTGTCAATTACAATGAACTGATTCCCCTATTATTGCAAACCGCCCAGGAACAAGGTAAAAAAATCGAAGAATTACAGAAAGAATTGCAACATCTGAAAAACAGCAAATAAACAGTACCAGAGCGCCTCAATTCAGTGGGGTGCAATGTTTAGCAAAGATTGAGACAGGCCTCTCAATCTATTACCAATTTTGTAATTCTAAGAACATGAAACATAAATTATATTTCATATTATTATTCCTTACCTGCCAAATTCTGTTTGCCCAGAATAATTATTACTGGGTGGGCGGTACCGGTAGCTGGAGTGACCTCAACCACTGGAGAATAGGTTCAGCATCCGGACAGGCTGCTACTATTATCCCTTCAAGGTATGATAATGTTTATATTACTTCAGGAAGCGGTTTTCCTGCCAGTGGAGGAACGTTAACCATTCCATCATCTGCTACCTGTAAAGATTTTATTATAGATGATTCATTTACTACCAAACTAAGTTTTCCATCAGCAAGTATTTTTAATGTATATGGAAACCTGAAATGGAAGTCTAATGCAACAGCACTGTATAATCTTACCATGAATCTGTTTTCAGAAAGCACCAATCTGACTCCCAATATGATTGATGTTCCTGATAATATGATTGATCCCTCCTATATCAGTGGCGGTTATCAGTCATCTTTTAATCTTAAAGGGAATGGAACCTTCAAACTTGTGAAAAACTTTGCCAGCAATGGTTTTTTCAATTTCAACATCAGCGACAGCGCTTTTTTAGATACGGATAATAAGAATATCAATACAATGGTATTCAATTACAATTCTACAGCGGCCTCTAATTTCAGGTCATCTACGGTAACTACTACAAGTACAATGACATTAAATTCGGCTGCCAACTTTACCCAGGCAACCCTTACCTTCCCTGTCCTGAACATACAGACTACCCAGAATATCAAAAAAATTCTTCTTACTTATTCGGGATTTGCTCAGATATCTGGTGGTAATCTTCTGACGGTGGATGAGGTTTCCGGTGTGGGGACCTCAGGGGCTAATTTTACAGGATCTCAGTTTCATTTTAATAAATTTAATTTATATTCCTGTATCATTAACGCTGATCTTCTGAAAGCCAATGATATGGTTTCAGGAGATGGAAGTACTGAATTATTAGGAAACCGGTTTGAAATAAAAAATTTGACCCTTGGCAAGGGAAACAACATATTCAGAGCAACCCAATTTGACATTAATAATCTGACACTGAATGGCGGACAATATAATTTCCGACAGACTTCTGGTCCGGCTTCTTATTTCCAGGTGAACCAAACGCTTACTGCTAATGCTCCATGCAACGGAATCATTCCTAAATTTGCTGCTGTAGATCCTGCATTGCCAGTAAATCTAATCCTTCCGGCTTCTATCAATGGAAATGGAGCGGTCTATTTTAATGGTTATAATTTAGGTATTGTAAGGCTTACAGGAGGTGCTTCTGTAACAGCGGGAATAAACGGTGGAAATAATACAGGTAATATTACCTATCCGGGAATAACAGCAAAAACCTATTACTGGATAGGTGGCGGTGGCAATTGGAGTGATCCGGCTCATTGGTCTTTTACTTCAGGAGGTCCTTCTGCCAACTGTATTCCTACCTTGTATGATGATGTCATTTTTGATGGAAACTCAGGCTTTACAACCGGGAATAACAGCATTAATAACAACGGGGCAGTTGCCTCAGCAAGAAACATGACCTGGAATAATGCTCCAGCCAATCCTGTTTTGAATATCGCAATGACTTTATATGGTAACCTTTACTTTCAAAAGGATATGTCTGCTCCTATAGTCATGAACTTCCTTAAATATGATGGAGGAGATCCTGTTACCAATCGTTATATGAGTTTTGAAGGCCAGAAAATAACCCAATTGGCTATCTCAGGGAATGATAATTTTTATCTCATGCCTTCTAGCTCAGGAACATCTTATGATATTGAAGTAGGAGGTGTTTTCAATTTTGACAATAATGCTTTAGCCAGTAACCTTTTTGCTAACGGCATAAAAATAAAAGCAGGCGAACTTTGGTTGGGTGGTAATATAGTTAATATAGATAATGCTTTATTAAGCCAAAATACCATCAATGTATTAACCAAACAAACCATTACTGCACCCAATACGTCTGTGTACATGCAAAACTACAATGGACGTTATTCCAGTTCAGGAAATACCAGTCATCTTTTCGGTAAAGTTTATAAGGAAGGTACCAGTGTTGGAAATATACAGTACATGAATACTGACACTTTTCAGGTGAACGGAGGTGACATAAGATTCTACGGAAGCAACAAGGCAAAAAATGTAGTCATTAATGCAGCGTCTAATCTTATTCTTTGGGATAATACAGTAAAACTTACTATCACCGACAACTGGACATTCAATCGTGCAGACTGTGATCTGGTTCTCACTTTTACGGGCCAGGGCGGTAATAACCTGATCCTTGGAAATAACATTAATGGTAATGGATTCGTTCAGCTCAACAGAATGAATATTTCAGGGATCAACGCAGGCTATATTACTCCTGTTGCAGGGGCTAAGCCTATCAATGCCAGTAACTCTATAGACAGCGGAAATAATTCAGGAATCAACTTCACAGCTACTCCTGCTAAAAACTTTTACTGGAAAGGAGGTAACGGAAATTGGAATGATCTCAGCCATTGGTCTTTGGATCCTTCCAGCAACAGAACAACAGCCAACTGTGGGCTTCCCAGCATTAATGACAATGTTTTCTTTGATCAGCATTCAGGATTTTCCACTACTGGGATTACCAGCATACAGCTTACCAATGATATTTCAATTAATGACATTACTTTCAGTGGATTAAATCCGGGATCAAGATCTCATTTTACAGGAAGCAGCAATTACTATAAAATGAATGTCAATGGAAATATGGTTTTACATTCCGGATATTACGATGCCGGATATTTCAGTGGATTTACATTTACAAATATCAGTAAATCTACAGGGATCTTAAAAAATGTAACGCCCAACGGAGCTACAACTGCTTTAACTTTCTCGGGTGATGCTCAATGGAAAATCAACAGAGGGACATCACAGTATGATCTTATTAACTCTTCCAGTATCAGTCAGACAGATATTCCTGGTAACAGTTTGGATATAAGCGGTACAGTAATGAATATCAACAGTTTTAATCTCAATGGTTCACAACTGGCGATGGATAATACAGATCTTACCGTTAATGCCAGCTTTGCAATCAATACTAAACAACCGGTTACAAAGACTTCCAATAGTGTGATCAAATTATTCAGGTCTTCTGGAGGTTCTGATGCCGATATTGCTTTCAGTAACATAAACCATTTTTTTGAAAAGATAGAATATACCAATACTACAACAAATACAGATTATATTATCTCTTTTAGTTTCCCTGGGGGCATGATCAATAATTTTATTATTCACTCTGCAATCAATCCAAGAATTGATAAAGTAAACCCATCCATTCTAATTAAAGCAAATATGGCCGTAAATAATCTGGTTATTGAAAAGAATAATTATGTTGCCTTAGACAGTGGAAACTTACAGGTTACCCAATCTTTGAAAATGTTAGGAGATTGTTTAGACAGGCTTACTTTTGCTGGCACCAATGCTCCATCAAGATCCTTAATTCTGCCTAATTACAGTACAAATCCAGCCAATTATGTAATAGATAAAGTACAATTAAAATCAATTTCTTCTTCTGGTGGGCAAACCTATACTGCTACAGGAAGTACAGATCTTGGCGGAAATACCGGAATCAATTTCCAGAATGCGATTCCTTCTACTCCTAGAAATCTTTACTGGGTTGGAGGACAGGGATTATGGAGAGATCCTCAGCACTGGTCATTAAGTTCAGGAGGAATATCTGTTTCAGGCTGTGATGTCCCAACTGCAATTGATAATGTATTTTTCGACCAGAATTCGGGATTCACAGCAGCTTTGAATAAGATACAGATTCGGGGAGCTTATCTTTCAAAAGCTAATCATGTTACGTTCAACAATGCAACCAATCAACCGGTTCTTGATTTTACTACGGATGGCGGAAATCCTTATTATCTGTCTGTTTATGGTAACCTTACACTACAAAGTGATACAAAAGTCATTGTTCCGATGTCTACTTTCGGACTGAGCCGAAATATTATTATGGCTCAGGGAACAACTACTGGAAAAACAAGATATATTGATACCAAAGGAGCCTTCATTCACCTGAATATCAATGCTCAGGATTATTTTGAACTGAAAAGTCCATATCAGGGAGATATTAACTTTCTTAATGCTGCAGGTTTCAAAACCAACAACCAGCCGATGACATTGGTTAATTTCAGCTGGAATCAATCCATTAACAACAATCCGGTTGTAGATCTCGGACAGTCTGTTATTACGGGAACACGAACTAACAGTGCTGGTATTGCCAACTATTATATGCCATCACTCCCTTTTTATAATTTTTACAGTCCTTATTTTTATATCAGTACCGGAAATAATCCACTGACTTTAAATGCTGCTGAGGTGAAAGCCAACATGGGGTATTTTACAACCAATACTCCGGCAGGCTTCAATTTTGGAGACCTTACCGTTTGGAAAGACGGAATTGTAAACACCGGAACAAGAATCTGGAACTTCAACAAGATGATTTTCCTTGGAAGCACTACTACCAATAGTGTAAGTACATTGAGTTCCGCAGGAAAGTACAAAACATTGTACTTCAATCCGGGATCTTATCAGGTGGATAATCATCAGGCCATTACTGAAAATCTCTTCATGACAGGAACTCCATGTAACAGGATTTCTGTCCTGAGATCTACGGCAGGACAAAATACAATCAGTCTGGATCCTGTAGCAACATACACTATGTTCTACGCCTCCATCAGAGACATGAATTTCTCCCGTGCAGTAAGCGCTTATGGAAACAGCCAGGATTTAGGAAATACCACTAATCTTTCGATTATTCCTACAGATGTTCAGGCTGCAGGATTTGGTGGAAACAAAGCGCTTTGTGCTTCTGAATTTCCTAAAACTTATGATGCCTCTGCTTTATTTGGAACAGATCCTAATGCGACTTACACTTGGACAAAACTTAACAGCCCAAATCCAGGAGTCATAAGTACAGAACGTTTGGTAACATTTACACAACCTGGAAATTACAGGGTAAATGTAACCTATAGTCAGGATGGCTGTAATATTACGGAGGATTTTACGATTTCTTCTATTGCCTTACCTGCAGATAATACCACATCTTCATCCATGAGTACTGCGAAGCAGGCTTCAGGAGATATACAGGTAAAGTTTAAAGGTTCACTTGCACAAACGTATATCTTCACCTATACCATTAATAACGGTCCGGATCAGATGATTACTTCTGCACCTAACGGAGAAGCGATTGTACTGCACTCTAAAGGACAGGTAGGAACAATGGTTTACCGTCTCAAAAGCATTCGTTTTGCTAATGGAGAAGCATGTCCGGTTGCAATTAATAATAAAGAAATTATTGTAAACATCAATCCGGATTGTCCTACACCAGGTGTTGTGATGCTTATGGATACTATTCTCAGAGGCTGCACTTCCGATATGGGAGCGAGACGCCTGTCCGAATTAAATCCGGTAACAGTATCCAATCCGCCTTCTGATACAGGGGTAACAAGAATTGTTTCAGGAACAGGAATAGTAATAAAAGAAGGAAATGAGGTATTTATGATCCGAAATAGCAATGCTTTACCGGAAACCCTTACCCTCCCAGCCAATAAAACTCATATTAAGGGAGCAATCATCTACCATAATGATCACTTCTATGAAGGAGTAGACAACGGGAAATGGATCAGAGTAGATAATGATTAAGACTTATTAGAAATTCATTCAAACCAACTAATAACCATGAGCCGCATTGAAGTAATTTCAATGCGGTTTTTTATTGACTAATCTCTTTACTTTTTCATCCCATCAAAAAAATATCGTATCATTTTTGCACTCTCTCCAGGGCTTCTTAAATGAACAAATTCCCCATGCTCATCTATTGTAATATGTCCTTTAAAAGCATCAGGCATTCTGTCATATTGCTCGTTCACCTGTGCCAAGAGTTCCTTGAATGAAACATAATTGTATTGTTCAACCAAAAAAGGCAATGCATTCTTTCCTTTCAATAATTCGTATTCCTGGTAATTATAAGGAGTTGTTTTTTCCGTTTTGGCCAGTGAAGCTTTAAGCTTATCAACCAGCTTTATGATCTCTTTTTCTTTCGCAAACTGTGCCAGTCCCCGTAAGGCATAAACCTTCATGTCACGATACCTTTCTTTTTTATAAGCCATTTCAAAAAACGGATGAAGTTCAGGTTCTCGATGATTATACAGTAATTTAAGGATTTTATTCCGGTAAGAAATCTCTTTAGTAGTGGTATAAATCCGAATCAGATGACCCAGCTCTTTAACCGTGATCGCATTAGGAGTAAGATCAAATAATGCTTTCTTATAATCAGAGTGGCTTTCTTTTGCATTTTCATCAGTTAAAATCTTCGGGAATGAACTCATTTTGTTGATTGATTTTAAAGGTTGGTATTTTCTAAGTGCAAATTGGGAAAAAAAAATTACAATTTTGTAGTGCTGTGTTTGTTTTAGGTTTTGTTGTTTAATGACAAGATCTTTTATCTTTTATCTTATAAATCCGTCACGTTTTGTTCACTAAGTTTGTCTTAAAAAGAAATATCATGCAGGAAAATTACAACAGGCTTCTTACTTATGCCTATAATATTACCGGTTCTTATGAAGATTCACAGGATTTGGTACAGGATGTAATCGAAAAATATATTTCTTTAGATAAATCTGAAATTAAAAATGAAACCAATTTTCTGATTAAAAGCACTATTAATCATGCCATCAATTTTAAAAACAGGCACAGCAAAAAAATGGTCTATGGCGAGTGGCTTCCTGAACCTCTTTCTTTTGAAAATGCAGAAAATAAGCTTATTAAAGAGCAAACTACCCGCTATACCCTGCTTGTTCTTTTGGAAAAACTAAATGCAAGGGAACGCGCCGTATACATTCTAAAAGAAGCCTTTGATTATTCTCATCAGGAAATTGCAAAAACCCTTGACATTTCCATTGAAAATTCCCGAAAACTCCTGAGCCGCGCAGGAAAACAATTGCAGAATGTAAAATATACTCCTGATAACATCAGCATATCATCAGGAACTGATATCCTTCAGAAATATCAACTGGCATTGAGTGAAGGCAATGTTCCCGATATCGAAAAGCTGCTCATTGACGAGATAAGGCTGTCTGCAGATGGAGGGAAACGTGTTCGTGTTATCAAAGCTGTGGAAGTTGGTAAATCAGCGACAGCACAGCTTTTGGCTTATGTACAACAGCAGTTTCTGGGTAAAAAACCGCATACTTTCCATATGTTTAATCATCAGCCTGCTATTTGTTTCTGGCAGGATGACCGTATTTATAATTGTCACATCCTGGATATTGATTCTGAGGGAATGATTCGTGAGATTTATTCTATTGTAGATCCTGAAAAACTAAAAAGATTGCAATAATCTGTCACGTTTTAGAAATGGAGTGTGTCTTTAAAGAAAAAAGTATGAACACACTTCTAAGAATCGACAGCAGTTTAAGAACAGAGAATTCCTATTCACGAGCATTAGGTGATTATTTTATTCAACAATGGAAACTTAGTAATCCGGATGGAAATATCCTGGAACGGGATGTCAGCCAACAGCTTGTTCCCCATATCACCCAGAAGACTGTTGATGCTTTCTTTAGCGAAAATCCTGATACGGAAAGCATCCATTTATCTGATGAACTGATTGATGAGCTATACCGGTCTGATGAAATCCTAATCACCTGTCCTATGTACAATTATGGAATTCCGTCTTCGTTAAAAGCTTATTTTGATACGGTTATCAGAACAAAGAAAACGTTTACAGGAAATACTTCGCTTAAAGGCTTGCTTGAAAATAAAAAAGCCTACATCATTTCTTCCATGGGAGGCATAGCCCTTGATCCGCATCATCGAAATCCATTGGAAAACCATCTCACCCTGCTTTTAAACCATGTAGGCATCACCAATATCTGCTATTTTCCATTGAATGGTACAGTGATCGATGAGGTCAGAAATACAGAGAAAATAACTTTACAGCAATCCGAAATTTTAAAACAACTCAATTAATTATGGAACAGATTAAACAGGCCATTGAACAATTCATTAAAGGTGGTGATAATAGTGACACAACACTTCTGGAAGAAATTCTTCACGAAAATTACCAGAATATTCAGGGCGGTTTTTTTGATAAACCGGGAATATTTATTATTTCCAAACAGGAATACATCGGCCTGGTAAGTGATAAAATATTTGGTGGAAAACCTCGTCAGATCACCTATCATTCTCTGGAACAGAAAAATAATATTGCGTATGCCCAGGTTTCTTTGGAAAGTCCCACTTTATTATTTTCTTCCCTTATCGCCTGTGTTCAGGAAAACGGAAAATGGCAGGTAATCACCAATATTCCTTCTATAGAAATTAAATAGTTTAGAGGCCACGAATGCACGAATAAAAATACAAGAGTAAAAATAATTCGTGGATTCGTGGCTAAACGTTACGATTATTTTTTCAACAAACTGTTTACAAATGTTATCGTTTACGGATAAAGATAGGAGGTAATTTTGCTTCATAACGATACACCTATGAAACACATTATCCAACAGGTTTTTCTTAATATTTTAGAAAACCCGGTATTTGATTTATCATTCATTGAAAAATATTTCTCAAAAGACTACATTCAGTTTGTAGATCACCATCAGCTCAATTATGAAGAGTTTATTCTGCATATTAAAAAGCTTAAAGAGAAAGTAGCGGAACAAAAGATTGAAATCCTCAACTATGCTGAGAATGGAAATGTCATTTTCACGCATCATCTTGCCAAATCAGTATTAAAAGATGGAGGTATTGTCCTGCATAAAGTATTGGCAGAGTTCACCATTGAGGATAAGAAGATTGTGAAATGTGATGAACTTACTTTGCTATTGGAAGGAGATTTTTCATCTAAAAATCTGGGATCTGAAATCTGACAAAAATCTTACATCCCGCTCCAGTATTAACAAATCTTAAAACAACCTTAATTTTCTATTCAAATCATTTTCCAAACAGACGTTTAATTTTGCTGTAATTTATATCTAATTAAAAGAAAGTGAAGAAAATTTTTACCTCTGCGTTGTTCTGTGCTTCTCTATTTTTCTATGCACAAACCGGAACTCTTTCCGGAAACATTAACGACGACGCTAAAATTGCCCTGCCGGGAGCCAAAATCTCCTTAAATCCGGGAAATATCTATACCACTTCCGATGAACATGGAAATTTTGTATTTCTGAATGTTCCACCCGGAAATTATACCATGAAAGTAGATTATCTGGGCTACGGTATTCACCAATATAATGTTACTGTAGAGTCTGAAAAAAATACAAAACAAAATATTGTTTTCGATAAAAAGGAAACAAGTATTGCTGAAATTGTAGTTTCCGGAGCTACCCTGAAAAACCAGGCAAGAGCCTTAAATAAGCAGAAGAACAACTCCAACATCACGAATGTGATCTCTGCTGACCAGATTGGACGTTTTCCTGATGCCAATATCGGGGATGCCTTAAAACGTGTTCCCGGGATTACCATACAGAATGACCAGGGTGAAGCCAGAAACCTTATCATCAGAGGGCTTGCTCCCAACCTGAACTCTGTAACTTTAAACGGAGACAGAATTCCTTCCGCTGAGGGAGATAACCGTAATGTTCAGATGGACCTTATTCCTTCTGATATGATTTCCACCATTGAAGTGAATAAAACCCTTACTCCGGATATGGATGCTGATGCCATTGGAGGTTCCGTTAATCTGATTACCAGAGCTTCTCCTAACGGCCAAAGGATTTCTGCAACATTGGCAGGAGGATACAGCCCAATCCGTGAAAAAGGAAATTATACTGCAGGATTAGTATATGGAAACCGCTTCTTCAATAAAAAACTGGGAGCTGTACTCAGCTTATCGTATAACAATAATAATTTTGGCTCAGACAATATAGAACCGGTATGGAGCCTGGCGAATGACCGGGCTCAGACTGCTTATGTAAGCAAAATGGGAGTTCGCCACTACAATGAACACCGCATCAGACATAGTTTTGATCTTAATATGGATTATGAATTCAATTCTAAGAATAAAATCTATGCTTCTGCGATGTACAATTTCAGAAATGACAAAGAAACCCGTTTTGCCCTTGGATATAAAATAAAACCGGTGTACAATGCTGATGAGTCTGAAATTATAGATTGGAAAGGCAGTATCACAAGACAGAATAAAGGTGGCGATGCCGCTAATGACAATACCCGTCTTGAGAAACAAAAAGTTCAGAATTATGCTTTAAGAGGAGAACATTTATTGGGGTCTAAGGTAGATCTTGACTGGTCTATGAATTACGCTATAGCCAGCGAAGATAAACCTCATCAGCGCTATATTGAATTTGAGAACAGTAAAATGAACTTTTCTCCGGATCTTAGCGATCCAAGGAAACCCATGTTCAATCTTCTTGCAGCAGATAATCTGGGGAGCTATAAATTAAGTGATCTTTCTGATGCCAACAGTTTTACCCAGGAAAAGGAATTTGGAGCCAAAGTAAATGTGCGTTTTCCTTTTTCGGTAATTGATGGTCAAAAAGGAAGACTTCGCACCGGTGCCCGCATACGTTTGAAAGAAAAGGAAAGAGAGAATGATTTTTATGCCTTCACTCCTACCACCAACATGGGAAGCCTTCTGTCTGTACCTACTTTATATCTTGACGGGCAGAATTTTCAACCGGGAAATTATGTTCCGGGAGCATTTGTTGATCCTGCATATTTAGGTGGATTAGACTTATTTAATCCTGCCTTATTCAATGGTAAATCGAAACCTTCAAAATTCCTGTCCAACAATTATAGTGCAAAAGAGCAGATTTATGCAGGATATATCCGTTGGGATCAGGATTTCAATGATCAGCTTTCCATGATTGTTGGGGCTCGTGTAGAAACAACCAAGATTGACTATACAGGAAACTACGTTATGAACGAAAGTGATCTGGTTGGAAAAATCAATAATACCAATACCTATACGAACGTACTTCCGAGCTTATCTTTCAAATATGTTCCGGTTCATGATCTTGTTCTCCGTGCAGCATTTACCACTGCTCTGGCCCGCCCGAACTATTACTCACTGGTTCCTTATCTTAACGTTATCTCAGAGGATGAGATTGTTTCAGCAGGAAATCCTAACCTGAAGGCAACCTACGCTTACAATTTCGACTTCATGGCAGAGAAATATTTTAAGTCAGTAGGAATTCTTTCCGGAGGTATTTTCTATAAAAACCTGAAAGACTTTATTTATACTTTTTCCCGAAGAAATTATACTACAAATGACTTTGCTTCTGATTTTGCAGGACAATCCAATCCCATTCCTGCAGGAGAAAACAACTGGAAATTTACCCAACAGCACAACGGAGATAATGTAAGCATCTACGGTTTTGAAGTAGCTTTACAAAGACAACTAGATTTTATTCCGGGAGCATTCTGGAAAGGCATGGGAATCTATGTCAATTACACCTATACCCACTCCAAGGCTAAAGGGATTACCAATGAAGAAGGTATTGAAAGAACAGATGTAGGTTTTCCAGGAGCTGCACCTCATATGTTCAACGGATCGCTTTCCTGGGAAAACAAACGTTTCTCAGCAAGGGTTTCCATGAATTATGCTTCTCATTATATTGATGAGTTGGGTGGAAAGTCCTTTGATGACCGTTATTATGATAAGCAGTTTTTCCTGGATGCCAATGCTTCCTACAAAATTACAAGTCAGCTAAGGTTTTTTGCAGAAGCCAATAATCTTACCAATCAGCCGTTAAGATATTATCAGGGAATCCCAAGCAGAACTGCACAGGCAGAATATTACAGACCACGATTTACCTTAGGTGTGAAATTCGATTTTTAGAAACATGAAAAAGATAACATATTATATAGCAACACTTGCCATTTTTCCTTTGGTGATAGGCTGTAAAAGCCAGAATCAGTTAGGAGAGAAATTAAAACCAACCGTTATTACAGAAACCGTGGTTCATGACACCGATGATCCGGCCATATGGATCAACCCTGATGACGCATCAAAAAGTATCATCATCGGAACAGATAAAGACACGGATGGCGGGCTCTATGCCTTTGATCTTAATGGTAAAATCATCCACAAAGTCTCAGGACTTAAACGTCCTAATAACGTGGATATTGAATATGGTTTTGTTTTAAATGGAAAAAAGACAGACATAGCAGCAGTTACCGAACGTGAAACCAATAAGATTAATCTGTATTCTCTTCCTGAATTGAAGGAGGTTGGCGAAATTTCTGTATTCGAAGGAGAAACAGAGCGGGGTCCAATGGGAATATCCATGTATAAAAATCCGGAAACAGGAGATATTTTTGTGATTGCAGGAAGGAAATCCGGACCTAAAGATGGTTATTTATGGCAATATAAGCTTTCGGAAAAAAATGGAAGCATCATCGGGGATGTTGTCCGCAAATTTGGAAAATACAGCGGTTTGAAAGAGATAGAAAGCATTGCTGTGGATGATGAGCTGGGATATATTTATTATTCTGATGAACAGTTTGGAGTTCATCAATATTATGCAGATCCGGCAAAAGGAAATGAAGAACTTCTTGTTTTCGGGCAGGGTGATTTTACATCCGATGTAGAAGGGATCTCTATCTACCCTACTTCCAAAGGAAAAGGATATATTTTGGTATCTGATCAGCAGAATGATTCTTTCAATGTATACCTGAGAGAAAATCCTGCAAAAGGAAGAATAGCAGCCATTCCGGTTTCTACACTAGAAAGCGATGGTTCTGAAGTTACCCATGTTAATTTAGGTCCAAAATTTCCTAAAGGCGTTTTTGTAGCTATGAGCAATGGCAGGGTATTTCATTTGTATGACTGGAGGCTTATTGATGAAAGAATTCAAGCTGCTTTAAAAGCTCAGAAAAAGCAATTTTCAAGCACAAACAGCACAATAATTGATAGTTGTGAATATTTGCAGTTACAATAAAAATTTAAATCATTAAGATTTAATAAGAGTTTAAGGATAATTAAAAGTAGCTTCGCTTTAAATAATGCTTATTTAAAACCGTAAGATTTTTCTCTTAACAATTCTTACTTTCTTCAAAATCTTAATGGTTTATTTATTCAATATGTTTTCTCAGAAATTCTGCAGTATATGAAATCTTATTTTTCAATAATGCCTCAGGAGTTCCTTCAAACAAAACTTTTCCACCAAATTTTCCGGCACCGGGACCAATATCAATGATCCAATCTGCCTGAGCAATGATGTCCAGATTGTGCTCAATAACAATTAATGTATTATACTGGTCTACAAGATCACTAAAAAATGACAGCAGTTTTTGAGTATCACTTGGATGTAAGCCGGTGCTTGGCTCATCCAGGACAATAATCTGATGGGTATTCTTCAGTTCACGGGTTAGTTTCAAACGTTGTCTTTCACCACCTGAAAAACTGTCCAGCCTTTGTCCAAGCATCAGATAATCCAGCCCCAGTTTTACCAGCAGATCAAAGTTTTTTAAAATATTTTTATCTGTAAAAAAATGTTGAGCATCCAAAACCGTCATATTCATCACTTCTACGATAGTTTTCTGATGATATTGATATTGCTGAACTTTCGGATCAAATCCTGAACCACCGCACACTTCACAGGGCTGCTCAATGTCATCCATAAAAGCTAAATCTATTTTTTCAACTCCTAATCCTCTACAATTTCTACAGGCTCCTTCACTATTCCGGCTGAACAGCTTTTCGGAAACATGATTGGATTCTGCAAACAGTTTTCGTACTGTATCGGATATATTTAAATACGTCAGAAGATTAGATCGGGTGCTTGCTGTAAATAAAGATTGATCTATCACTGTTAAATCCGGATAAAACAAGGGCAAAATATGGTTAATCAAGGTGCTTTTTCCGGAACCTGCCACACCGGTAACAACAGTCATAATTCCTGTCGGGATATTTACACTGATATCTTTAAGGTTGTGCAGGCTGGCATTCTTAATTTCAAGGTAGCCATTAGCTTTTCTGAACTCGTTTTTTATGACTGCTTTTTCTTTAAAATAAGATCCTGTTTTTCCTTTAGATTTTCTTAATCCTCCGAAGTCTCCTTCATAGATAATTTCTCCACCACTTTTTCCAGAGCCAGGCCCCATATCGATTACCCAGTCGGCCATTTTTATAATATCCGGATCATGTTCTACCACCAAAACAGAGTTCCCTTTATCCTTAATCTGCTGAATAATGGTATTAATATTCTGCAGATCTTTTGGGTGAAGACCAATACTGGGTTCATCAAAGATATACAGTAAATCCACCAGACTGTTTCCGAGGTTCCTTACCATTTTTATTCTTTGGGATTCACCTCCGGAAAGAGAATTTGTGCTTCGGTCCAATGTGAGATACTGCAGCCCTATATTAATGATATTCTGAAGTTTTGCAGAAAGCTCTTTAATTATGACTTCATAAGCTTCAGATTTCAGGCTTTGGATAAATTCCAACAGCTCATCAATAGAAAGTGCAGTACAGTCTGCTATATTTTTACCTTTGATCTTACAGCTCAGAATCTTTTCATTCAGCCGTTTTCCTTGGCATGACGGGCAGGCTTTTGTGATGACAACATTACTCAAAGCATCCTTCCTTGTTATATTTTCTTTGGAATCTTTTTTAAGAAACGTTTTTTCAATCCGGGGAATAATCCCTTCATATTTCACAGTTTTGCCCCAGTTTTTATCAGGGCATTTAGGTTTATGTTCAGGTTCATATAACAGGATATCCCACTCTTTAGCGGTAAAATCCTTCAGCTTTTTATCATTATCAAAATAACCAGATTGTGTATATCTGGTTAAACGCCATCCGCCCGGTTGAAAGGTTGGAAACTTAATAGCACCTTCATTTAAAGACTTCGTCTGATCAATCAGGGTAGTAACATTTACTGTCTGTACAATCCCCAGACCTTCACATTCCGGACACATGCCCTGTGGATTATTGAATGAAAATACGTTGGAATATCCTACAAAAGGGTGTCCCATTCTTGAAAACAGCAGCCTCAGGGAAGCATATACATCGGCAGCCGTTCCCACTGTGGAACGTGCATTTCCACCAAGTCTCTTCTGGTTGATGATAATGGGAACATTAAGATTTTCGATTTTATCTACATCCGGAATGCCGTAATGCTGCAAACGGTTTCTGATAAAACTGTTCTGCGTTTCATTAATCTGACGCTGTGCCTCCGCTCCTATGGTCTCAAATACCAGGGATGATTTCCCTGATCCCGATACTCCCGTAAAAACTACGATCTTATATTTTGGAATTTTTATGGAAATATTTTTGAGATTATTCTGTCTTGCATTAGTAATTTCTATGTTTTCCATTTTAAATTATTAACTTTGTTAATAGTTAACTAAGTTAATCAAAATTCATTCCATGAAACCTACTGAAAAAAAATTTTTTGATACGTTTACCGATTTCCAGTGTCTTATTCTCGCTCATATGAACAGAGGAGATATTAATGGAATAACGGCTTCTCATTATAATATAATTGAATTTATTCTTAGTAAAAAAGGATCAACAGGAAAAGAGATCGCTACCGCTTTTAAAATTACTCCTGCAGCCGTTTCCAAGCAGTTGAAAATACTCATCAGCAATGGCTTTATTGTTCAAATTCAGGATGAAATGGACCGGAGAAAGTTCAATCTTTCAGCAACTGAAAAAGGCAGGTTTGTGGTTGAAAACTCTGAAACATTCCGAAAAAAAATCACACAGCAAGCTGCAACAATACTCAGTTCCGCTGAGCTTAAACATTTTAATGACCTGCTGGGCAAAATTTTGAAGGAAATCAAACTTTAATCTATCTGATTCGCCATAATTAATTTATGTTTTTGGAAAGTCCTAAATGTGGCAACACCATAATCATTTAAAAAGTTAATTTTCGACTCTATTATTTAAAAAAGCAGTAATCTGCTTTGAGTTCATCTAAGATTTATACTACAATTTTCTTTAAAAATGTCAAAAAAATATACTGAATGTTCATTACATGGAAAGCAGGAAATAGGATTGCTTTGCACCCACCTCGCTCATAGTCTTCTGGATAGAATTCCTGTAGGCTTTCATGAGTTTGATGAAACTGACCTTGGTCGCCCCGATGCCTGGTGTGATCAGTGTGCAGAAACTGAGAAACAGATTGAAACAGACCAGGATCAGGAAGACTGGTTTGTGAATTGTGACTATAAAATTCTCTGTGCAGCCTGCTGGGATGAAGCTAAGGAATTGAATGTGAATTAGGTTGGAAGCGGGAAGCCAGAAGTTGGGAGTTATTATTCTCCATCTACTTCCGGACATCTTTCTTATAAATATTCTAAGTATGTGGTAAAAAAAATTAAAACCACATTGCAACATAGTTTTTAAACAAAATAAAACTATTAATTCGTGTATCTGTGGCTATTAAAAAGCCTTTAAAAGATCTACATAATCTGTAAAATCTGCGTGAGAATTTACCCATTCCAATTTTATCTCAATTAATTTTATCCTAAGAAATAAACAGATGTCATCTACTTATACGTTTTAAACAATCTGTCCCAAATGGAAGTGTAGAAACCAAAATTCTTAGTTTCATCCAAATGATGCTGATTATGGAATCTGGTGGTTCCTACAAAAAACTTATCAAAACTGGATGGAAAAAATTCCCGGTTTAAATGTCCTATGGTTCCCCAAATGAGATTGATCAGCAGGTAAATGGAAATGGAAACCGCAGAAAAGTCATAACAGACCAATAACACCAGCATCATCAATCCAAACCCTATGGTTTCAAAAGGATGAAGAACAAAAAGACTCAGATAATTGGTGCTTACATGCTCATGATGCTTTCCGTGAATCAGTTTATAAACAAAAGGTAAATGGGCAGCATAGTGGAAGAAATACATGCAGAGGTCCATGAAAAGGAGTAATGCCATAACCTCAAGACCAATCCTCATTATTGATTGAGTGCTTCCCAGTTCAATCCAGCCGCTCTTCCATAAAAATACACCTATCAGCATGACAAGGCTATTACAGATAACGGTAAAAAGGCTGAGATAAAAATCGGATGCTGAAACAGGATGATCTTTCTCCTGCAAAGGACTTTTATGGCAGGTTTTATCTATGAAAAGATACAGTCCGATAGAAAATAAGTACAAAAGAACATTGCTGATCAGGCTAAACATGAGCCATTCCGGCCAGGAAAACTGCCAGAATATTTTTAAATAACCGGAAAGTACAGTTTCATTAAAATTCATAAACTTGTTAACTTTCAACTTGAGACTATAAAAATATGAATTTTACCTTTAATATCAGCCTCCATCACTTATCTATTACGGATTTCCATAACAGGAATAATGTAATTTTTCACTTTCTTTGCGCAAAATTTTTAAAATGAAGAAATTATTATTGATGTTGGCAATCACAAGTGCATCATTCATCTTTGCACAAGAAACTCCTAAGTACGTTTACGCGGAAATTGTTGGAACTTCCAAATTTATGAGTAAAAAAGTAACTGTTGAAATTGACTATGGTCAGGCTACAAGTTTCTGGGAAAGCAACAGAATGAAAAATCAGGATGGTTCTAATAAAGAATTTAACTCGATGGTGGATGCTATGAATTATATGGGATCATTGGGATGGGATTTTGAACAGGCTTATGTTGTTACAACAGGCCAGCAAAATGTATATCACTGGCTAATGAGAAAAGAGTTTGCCAATCTTGATAATGATATTAAAGAAGAATTAAAGAAAAGTTTCCCTACAAAACGTGATTTAAAACAATAATCTCAATAATAAAAAAAGCCCATTTAGGGCTTTTTTATATTAATAGTACTCCACTTGATCTACTGGTGGAAAACGAATTACTTATGTCTTGTTTTTCTCTTAATTTCGCGGAGCCTCACTGTCAGTTTCTTTCTTAGATCATTATGATAGGCTCTGTAGTTTTTTATGCTTTCTTCAAGGTTCTTTTTATTTTTCAGATATTCTTCATACAGATTACTCAACTCGGCAATCTGTGTAATGACGTCAGATGAAGGGGTTTCAGAATCATCTGCAGCTTCTATCAACAGGCGGTAATATTCAATACGGCTGGTAAGGCTTGTGTGAAGTTTTGGTTCTATTCCCTGCATGGTCTTAATTTTTAATGAGCGTTTCTTAGGTCAGAGTGTATGCTATAAATTCCTGCCAACAGCTATTGGAGGCACATCACTCTGATATAAGATCTTAACTTCTCCGGTAGATGCTTCTTTATGTACAGATTTAAAATAAGTTCCGTTCAAAACAGAGGAAATCAATGTTTCATCGGCGTGACCTAAAGGCAATAACGGCAATGCAGCATATTCATTAACTGAAACCTGTGGCAAAATTCCGTTACTGTATTCACCAGCACCATTAGCATTAAATACTTTATAAATTACCGGATGCATCTGCCAACGGATCTTTTGTGGCTTCCGTTTGTCTTCCACGGTAAATCCTGCCATATCTTTTCCCAGCGTTACATCCCCAACCTGAATTACCTGAAGATAAGGTTTCAGATTATTGATGACTATTTCAGCAGCGGAAGCTGTACTGTTTGAAGTCAGAATATAGACTTTATTCAACCCTAAAGCATTTGTACGTAAAGTATTAAAATCAAGCGCTTTCGGGTCATAAGCGATCTGCTGGGCAAATGTTCTCTTCACTTCACCACCATTTTTATTTCCTTTAAAAATGATGAATGGAGAAGCAGATGATATTCCCGAAGGAATCAGAGAGCAGAGAGCAGCAGCGGCAGACACTGATCCTCCGTAATTATACCGAAGATCAAGAATAAGTTCCTGTACTCCGGCGGCTTTAAACTCTGCAAATCTCTGGCTGAGTTTCTGTGTTATTCCATCCGGAAAATCATAAATATAAAGATAGCCTGCCTTTTTACTGTTTTTTTCAAATATTTTAGACAATAACGGTTGCTCAAAGGATAATCCATAATATACCTTAATCTCCTTTTCACCAGTAACCGTTCCATTGCTCCAGCTTCCTACGTTAAGATCTAAGACTGTAAGATCTTTCATAGAAGAAGTTATGGCTTCAGCGTTGCTTGCCGTCACTGTTTTTCCATTGATTTTGGTAATAATCATTCCACGCTCAAGTCCCGCATTGAATGCAGGGGAATCTTTAAGAACTAATTTAATCACCGTTACCACTTCCCCATTGGTCTGCTGAAGAACAGTATAATCGAAACCATACATATTCCGGATCGAACGTGGATAACTGGAGGGATCTTCAGTATTTACAATAAAAGAAAACCGGTCCTGGGGAGCCAGCAGACTTTTAAAAAATTCTTTTACAGGAAGATGATAGTCCGGTTTGGCGGGTATCTGATCTGCCCAGTAATAATACCGTTTCAGACTATCCCGTACCCAAAGGTTAACAGATTCTGTACTTCCTTCAGGAAAGGCAGGAGGGTTTTCATCATTATCCGTGCAGGAAATGAGGAGTATGATGACTGCTATGAATTGAAGTTTAAAAAAGTTTTTCATCCCTGATTATAAGTATTCTGCTACATCAACATCTCCTTTTACTACCCATACTCCATTTTCTGACTTTTCCTGCAGGATGATCATATTAGCACCCATATCCTGTTTTATTTTTACCTTAATCATTGCTGACCCGGCATAAGGTTCTGTAGTTCCGGGTTTGTACAATTCTAGATATACAGGAGCTGTTGAACTGAAAGAACTATAGATTTTTACAGGGGTGAAACTATCTTTTCCTATATTATCAAATTCTGCCAGTATGGTACCGTTTTCTCTTTTTAAAACACCTTTGATATTTTTAAGGGGTGATCCTGAAAATTCGCCCAGATTTGGGAAAATAAATTCAAACCCTACTTTCCCAAGATTAACCTGTGGTTTTATCGCCTCAGCCTGCAGAAAGATCCCCGGAAGATTGAAGAAATATAGTTTTTTATAGTTCTCTATGTTATCATAGGTAAGGTTATATTGCATCACTTCCTTCCCTGTTTCATTATTATATATTGCCAGCTTGTTGGTTTCTCCTTCATCCACGACAAACTCAAGCTTGGTTTCTATTTTATTGGTATAGGAGGTTTTCCCGTCAATAGATACAGGTTCTCCGTTAAGCCTCAACTGAAGTATGTCCGGCTTAGAGTATCCTTTGATAGTTACTTCTCCAGGTTTTTGTGCCACATCATATTTTCCCATCACCGTATTGTCTGTACAGGAACACAATATGATGCATAATAGCAGTGCAAAGATCTTATTCATCTTTTATATTATTTTAATCTTAAAAATATTGCCCTGCCTCATTGTGCAGGGCAATACACAATTATAAAAAAACTAGTTGGATATGTTCTGGATAACCTCTTCTTTTACAAGGGTCATCCATTATTGTATAGTAAAATTTCATGGTCAGTTTTTAAAACAGAATGTTTATTTTTTAATAAAACTCAAACGTTCTGTAGTTTTTCCATCAGTTATTTCCGCTATGTATACTCCTTCTGATAAAACTGCTGTACTGATTAATCTTGAGTACTGAGTTGTAAGAACTTTCTGTCCTGCTGCATTATAAATATGAATTGCTGTTATATTTTCTTTTAATGCAGGATTAAGCTGAAGCTGTAAGTATTCTTTCACCGGATTTTCTGCAATTTTTGTCAGATTTTCTTTCTTTTTTACATCTTTTGTGCTTAGAGTTGAGGATGTAGCATAGATAGCCATTTCATCAATATTGATATTCATGATATTATTTCCGCTGGCATTTCTGTTGGCCCACATTCCTATATAAATTTTCTTTCCTGCAAAAGCAGAAAGGTCTACAAGGCTTTCTCCAAATTGAGTAAGATCTGCCGGAAAAGGATTAGTTGAAGAACCTACCTGTATTTTATATGGACTTTGAAGATAGTTTCCTGACCCATCTACTGTCATTGCCTGAAAATCAGCTAAACCAGGAACTTCTTTTTGAGGAGTACTTACATAGATATAAAGATCCCGGCTCACAATAATATGGGAAGCTCTCTGTCTTCCAATGGCAGAAGTAAGCGTGATAGTTCCTGATGCCCCGGTGAGGTCAATCTGAGGAGAAATAATCCAGTCATTTTCAGTTCCAAATCCTGTAGCACTTCCTGATGGAACCAGGTTTGTAGAGTGTCTTAGAACACCTGTGCTTCCGTAGGTTAAAGAGGTACCATTGTGATAGATATTGGCTCCTTGAATCCATCCGTTGTTGTTACCATTCAGATCATGGAATGTCCACCCCTGAAGATCGTCAGGAGTATCAAAAGTATTTCCCCAAACCAGAGATTGTGCTGTGGCCAGCTGAGATAAAAACAGAACAGATGATAAAATTATTTTTTTCATGATACTGATTATTAATATTTTTAAAAGAAAAAAGAAAGCAAGGAATGAACATAGGCCGTTCCTTGCTTGTATAATTTTTTAGTTTACAATAGCAAAATTGTATTTTGTCCAATTACCCTGGAAATTTCCACAGTTTCTTGGCGATACATTCCAGCTTCCTTCGTTAAAGAATGGCTGACTCATTCCCCATAATGCAGCTGTACTTCCTGTAAGAAGGTTAGCTGTTGGGATTCCCGTAGTTCCAGCTCCTGTAACAGAAGTTGTAAATCCATGCACCTGAATTGATGCGAAATTAGAAGCTGAAGAAAGCTCAGATCCTGGATTTTCTACTTTGATTCCTACAGGATATCCTGTTACCACAGCATTGTTTAATGTTAATTTACCATATCTTCTGATGTGGATACCATTTTCGTAAGCTGCTCCCTGTCCTGCATTTCCGAATTTAGCTCCAATAATAGTAAGGTTATTGATAACAGGATTTGTGATTAATGCTGTAGCCGTACCTGTTGCATTGTTATCAAGCTCAATACCGTTAGAGTCAGGGCTACCACCGCTTACAGTGTGTGATGAATTGTAATCAGCTAAAGAAAGAGCACATGTAATTGTTCCTGTATACCCGTTGTCAAAGTCAAAATTATCATCTTCTGCAGCAAAAGAAATCAGATTGGAAGCATTCACTGTTCCTCCGAAGAATTCAAAAGAGTCATCCTGTCCGTAAGAAACCTGGATGTGATCTAAAGTAGTCCCGTTTCCAACACCAGCTAACGTCAAAGCATTAACTTCGTTTCCTGAATTAGCCCCTACAAAATCATAACCTGCAAATTCAATACGAACATATTTCATGATCCCAGCATTATGTCCAGAGATTGTTCCGCCAAAATAGAATTCAGGATTATTAGTAGGAAGCCCCTCTACAGTTGTTGTAAAAGGTACGTTGGTAGGAGCATCTCCCAAAAGAATTACCCCTCCGAAATCTCCCGGAGTAGCTGTAGTATCTTCATCTCCGTCTAAAAGTCTGTAACTTGTAAAAACAATAGGTTGAGATTCAGTTCCGGTAGCGTTGATTTTTCCTGTTTTGGTAATCACAAGGATTCCAGAACCTTCTCCTATAGCATTAGGTTTTGCTTTGATAAATGTGCCTGGCTGAATGGTAAGTGTTGCTCCGTCTTTAACGGCTACAGTACCATCAATTTCAATGACTCCACTCCATGTTGTATTGGAAGTAATAGGTCCACTCACTTTAGTAACAGGTAGTGCAGAAGCTGTAAGATATTCAGCTGAAGTAGATTTCATTTCAAATGGAGTTGAAGAATCTGCTAAATGATCGTTCTGACAAGCTGTAAGAGATAATGCAGCAACTGCAATTAGAGTTAATCTTTTCATTGTTATAATTTTTGGTAAATCCGGTTATTTATTTTTATGACCGGAAGTTTTTTTAATATTCAGAAATATCCACCTCTATATTTCTGCGATTTGGTTATTGTTTACATCTTACAGACCATGAGGAGCTGAGCTGTCTGAGTTCCCTGTTTATCCGCTATTTTCCGGGAAAAGACCATAGCGTCCGGTTTTTGATTGATCTGGTACTGCTGTGCGCATCATCAGTATTATTCCGGGCCATTTTCCAGGTTTCCGAAACCTGTACACCTCTATATTGAGAGCTCTTTTTATTGTTTGAGTTATTAGTATTAATGCGATATTAGAATGTATAATTGATACTTAGCCCGAATATTCTTCCGCTGTAAGCACGGAATACAACTTTATCAATATCTTTATCATATCTATTGGTAGCACCAGGTACAAGTTCCTGCAGTTCTCTGGCAGTCTTATTCCCTATATTGTCAGTATATCCCAGATAAGAGTTGAAATTGTTATAATATTCCTTTACCCTGTTGAACATATTCCTTACATTCAGCTTCAGTTCCAAATTCCTGTTTTTTAAGAATTTATATGAGATCTGTGCATCTGCTACAGCATAAGGGCGCTGGATTTCTTCTCCGTTATAAGCATATCCTACAGTAATATACTGATCCCCTTTAGCATTATATAAAAAGCTGAATCCCAGTCTTTCTCCATCATATATTAATCCTACGTTATAAGCATAAGGAGTTTGCCCGTAAAGAGGTCTGTCTACTTCATAAGTGGCATCCTGATCTGTTGTATTCCCTTTATCTTTAAAGGCAATTACTTTGGTAATATTATAGGTGAAATTTCCATTGATGAAGAGCTTTTCCAGGAAAGAATTAGGTGCAATGAAGCCCAGATTTTTCCTAACTTCTGCTTCAAATCCTTTCAATTTTGCATTTTTAGAATTTCCGTTGTAGAGCTGTAAGTTTCCTTCTCCGGTAATGTATCCTTCCCTTTCAATAGGTCTGTCAATATCTTTGTAATACAGCCCTGCTGAAAATATTTCTCCTAATCCCGGAAACCACTCAAATTTAAAATCGTAATTATTAACTGTAGATGATACCATATGGGTATTGAATATCTGCCCATTAGCTATCGGATCAAAATAAGGCAATCCGGTTCTTTCATTAAACTGGGGACGAATTACCGTCTTATTGTAGGCTAATCTCAGATTTATTTTACTGGTGGGACTATACGTAAAATTGGCTGAAGGCATCCATTGCCATGGCTTATCATCTATACCCGTTTGGGGGAAATTATTGGAGTCTTTGGATTCCATTTGCTGAGAAACAAGGTCATATTGAAAGTATTCTGCACGCAATCCCCAGACTAATCTGAATTTATTTTTCCAGCGGTTGTCAAACATCACATACATAGCATGCTGCTCAACTTCTCCTTCATATTTACCATCTACATACAGTGGTCTTGTCTCCCACCCTATTCCTCCAGGTGCATAATGAGAGCCGTCAAACCAGTCAGCAAGAGATCCGTACATTTCCAAAAATTTAGGATTTGGAACGCTCCTGTTTCCATCTACTCTCAATAAAAATTTCTGCTGTTGATTGGTATTGGATTTTGAAGCTCCTGCGTATCCTATTTTAATATCATTTTTAAAGTCCCCTCTGTTCATGCCCCATTTGAAAGAAGCTCCATAATTATAATCTGTTTCTTTGCTGGCAATGAATCCTCTTGCAAAATCACTTGCAGAATTATTGGCTACGTGATAATTCAGAATCTCACGTCCTATAAATTTATATAAAGTATTGTATTGAGTATAATCCTTAGTGTCTGATGAAACTCCCGTTCTGGCAGCAAACCAGTTAACCTCTATATTTCCGAACTTATGATTTCCTTCCAGCTTATTCTGTAAAAACATCTGATAAACAGGATAAACTGTATTATTTGTAAAAGGTTTGTCTAATGACGCGATTTTTGACGGATCATTATTAGGAGCTATTCCGTGATAAAAATAATTGTACGAAGCTTCTGCTTCAGCGGGTGAACCACTTCCATTAGTATACTCATCCCATCCTGTAATCCTTGTCAGGGTATTATCATAGATATGGGTATATGAATTACGGAATGAAAACCTGTTCTTTCCTAACTGCAATCCAAAATTCAACATCCCAGCTACCGTAGAATTATAATTATAAGAAGCTCCTGAATTTTTAAAATTATAAAAAGGCATTTTCCCATTGGCATCAAATGCAGTACCTGACGTATCCAGCCAATTGCCCCTTCCCGTATGATCTATATCCAGCTTATTCTGTTCGTTTCTCATAATAAATGCTCCGGCAAAGCCCCATTTGTTATTATTTTTAAGAGCATAGGTTCTTCCTAAAGCAAGCTGTAAATTGGAGCCCATATCTCCTCTTGTCTTGTAATTTGTGAAGTTGTCATTTTTAAACTGGCGGGATTGTTCAAAAAACATCGGATTGGTCCAGTTCATAGCCTGAAGACCCTGAGGAAAATCTCTTGTTCCGTCATCGTACCCGAAATAATCGTACTTTCCTCTTTTGCGGGTCAGGAATTCTTTAAAAGCAGATTGATCGTTATAAGAAGTTCCCATACTTATGGTGGTAAAGTCTTCATTGGGAATATCTTTGGTTCTTACCTCTACAAAACCTCCTGCAAAACTGGCATTCATATCCGGTGTTGCAGATTTACTTACAACAACACTTTCCACCATTGACGTAGGAATAATATCAAAAGAGAAGTTCTGATTGTAAGCTTCCGTACTCGGCAGATTAATTCCATCCATAGCAGCTGTATTCCAACGTTCTCCCATAGATCGTACCACAACATATTTATTATCTATAGTGGTGATTCCTGTTACTCTTTTCAATGTTCCGCCCAGATCATTATCCGGTGTTTTAGCAATCTGTTCAGCAGAAATTCCGTCACTCATCTGGGCTGCTTTTTTCTGCTGAGCCAATAATCCAGCCTGAGTATCTGCTTTACGGGTTGCTGTCACTACTACTTCTTTAATATCTGTAATTTTATCAGATGCCCTGTTCAATGCAAATGAAACCGTATTCGTCTCTTTATTGCTGACTGATAATTTTTCTACCCGAAGCGTATTGTATTTAGGTGCTTTCACCGTCATGTTATAAAGCCCTGAAGGCAGATCTACAGAGAAATCTCCATTATTGTCTGTCACAGCTGATTTCCCGGCAATATTAATCTCTGCTCCGACCACTGGATTTCCTACTTCATCTACTATTTTTCCGGAGATCCGTCCGTTTCCCGGAATAGAAGCATTAGAACTCTCATATTTTACTGAAATAAGATCTCCATGTAAACGGAATACTACAGGAAGTCCATTGGTAATATCTTTCAGGCAATTATTGATAGAGGAATTTTCACATTTTACTCCTTTTACCTTCAGCTCTTTAATATCATATTTTGAATATGCCAGCCTCATTCCTGTTTTCCCTGCAAATTCTTCCAGAACTTCAATTAACGGTCTGCTGGAAGGAACAGAAAATGAAACTTTCTGAACCAATTCCTGTGCTTCTGCTGCAACAGTAAAAAATAGGGCTGCTATGGTAAAACCACATTTCAAACTTTTCATACGTAAGTGTTCTCTTTTGATTAAGGTTATCTGATTATTTGTTTTTTTGATATTTATTTTTTCAGGATATAGGCATTATCATTTTTCTGAACTTCACACCCCAGAATAAAGGCTAGTGCTTCAATATTTTCACCAACAGTTCCTCCTGTGAAATCTGCTGTAATCTTTTTATCTTCTGCTTCTTTTGGATAATGAATTTTTGTACTGTAATTCCCTTCCAGCACTGTAATCACCTCTTTTAACGGAACATCATTAAAACTTAAAGACAGGAGCTTAGGATTCTCTTTCCCGGAAACTTTGTCAGGAGCGAATGAAATAATAGCTGTTGTACGGGAAACCCCAAGATTGGTCCATTTCTGATTGGGCTTCAGATAAGAAACAGGCACGCCGGCAGAAGATACAGCCACTTTTCCTTCATAAAGATCTACTGCTTTTTTCTTCCCGGATTGGGAAACTTTAAACACCGTTCCCAATACTTTCGTACTGAAACCTTCGGCATGAACAATGAAAGGATGAATTTTTGATTTGGCTACAGAAAAAATAGCATCTCCTTTTAAATCCACTACTCTGGTAGAAGCAGGAAATGATTTTGCCACCGTAAGTTCTGCTCCGGGTAATAAGGTTACAACAGATCCGTCTTCAAGACGAACAATCCTGTTTTCGGATACAGCAAGATAAACATCCGGCTTGATGAATGTATGGTAAGTAAAAAGTCCGCCTAATGTTAAAAACAGAATAATGACCGCAGCGATTTTGTAGACACTGCTCTGAAGACGATTTCTTTTCCCTATTATTTTATAAGGAATGAAATAATGCTCAAGACCAGCCAGTACTCTTTCTTTAGCTTCCTGCAAATGAACTTCATCCAGATCTTTTTCTGCATAAACTTTCCATTTCTCTAAAATTTCCTTTTCCTTTTCAGAGATCTTTTCCTCTGAAACTTCACGGCTCCAAAGTCTGAAAACAAAGGCCTCGATATTTTTATAATTAAAACGTTTCATAAAATATTTCATAGTATTCACCGATACTTCTATCAATAAGACTATGAAAATGAGAAACTTCCCCAGGTCATTTTTAATATTCTGTTCATATTAACAGCGAAACCCAAAGAGTTTTCAATCTATTTTACATTTACTAAACATTAAATTCACAATTAATGGATATTTGCCATAAATATTTAACCTTACCATAATTAAAGTTCACAAAAAGTTAATTTTCCTTTAGGTAATTTTGTTGCAGCAATATGAGCCTAACAGATTCTACTTTATTAAAGCAAATAAAATCAGGTGACAGACCTGCATTTATGTTGTTATATGACCGGTATTGGGATAATCTATACCGTTTTGTTTTCGTGCGGACAAGGGATAAAGAGGTTTCCGAAGAGCTGCTTCAGAATTTATGGATAAAGATTCTTGAAAATACAGAGATGATACAAACAGATGAAGCAGAAAGTGCGAAAGGCTATCTGCTGCGCCATCTGCATTATCGGATTCTGGATTACTATAATAGCCTTAAAAAAGCACCCCCAACATTAAGTATTGATGAATTTGATATTCCTGCAGAAATAGATGTTTCAGACAGTGAGTATTTTGAAATTCTTGAGGAAAATGAGGTCAGTATTTTATTATCTATGATTGATGAAATCGTTCTGCAACTTCCGTCAACCGAACAGCAGGTGTATGATATGAGGATCCGAAAAAACAGATCTGTTAATGAAACAGCAGAAGCCCTGGGAATTAGCAATAAGACAGTAAGTAATAAATTAAGTAAAGCGCTGGGCGAGATCCGAGAACAGCTGAGCCCGGAATATCAATCTTCCAAAAAACTAATCTCCATTTTAATGCTGATGGAACTGCTCACGAAATATTGAATAAAACAGGTACACATTTTACTTGCTCTATCAGCAACCAATATTTTCTTTAAATTTATTATTTTTAAATCCTTCCGCTTTTCTTATAGATAAATCTCTGAATTATAGCACAGAATCTATTTTTTTATTATTTTTAGCTACTAAAACTAAAATCATGCAGGAGAGAACGATTCTGGAGGGGCACGAAAATATAAAATACCATTTTAAAAGTTTTAATGAACTTTATGAGCTAGCATTAGATGGCGACTATGAGCCTTGGTATTCTATGGAATATTGGGATGAAACTTTTATTCCTTTTTTTATTTTAGAAGACACTAAAGTAATTGCTAATGTCTCTGTAGCTCCCATGAATATGGTTTTAAAAGGACAAAATTACTACTGTTTGCAAATCGGGAGCGTTATGACTCACCCTGAATATAGGAATCAAGGGCTATCCAAATATTTAATGAATTATGTAATGGAAAAATATAAAGATCAATACGAATTCTTTTATTTATTTGCTAATGAAACAGTATTGGATTTTTACCCAAAATTTGGTTTTACCCGCGTTGATGAGAGTGATTTTATTTTAAGAGATACGACGAATATTCATGGTAAAAAATCAGACTGGCAGCCTTTATCAATCAATGATCCGAAGCATATTTCCTTGATGGAGAAATTCAGTAAAGTACATGCTTCTTTATCTAATACTATAGATTTCAGTCCCAATTCCTGCTTGGCAATGTATCATTTTCTTCTTCAATTTGATGAATCAATTTATTACTCAGCAGAAAAAGAATGCATCGTGATCATGGAATATGACAAAGAAATGCTCAGAATCTATGATATTTTATCTACAAAATTGTTTAATCTGGAAGAAATAGTCTCAACAATAATCCTAGAAGAAACCCAACAGATACAATTCTTTTTTGTTCCTGATACTGATTTTGGAGGCAAGCTGGAGGTAAAACTTAATCCTTTCGATGAAGATGCACTGCATATTTTTCCTCAGGAAAACAGAAAACTTTTTCCAAAGCATTTTATATTTCCTTTAACCTCACATTACTAGTAGCAAGTAAAGATAATTAGTGGATTAAAACAGGTAACAAACCTTCTTTAAAATCCTTTATTTTAAAATCTGCCTGCTCAAAATCTATACTTTGATCATTGTTGGTAAAGACTATGGTCTTCATTCCGGCTGCTTTAGCAGCCTTCAATCCGGAATGGCTATCTTCAATGGCAATACAGTGCTCTGGTGATATTCCCAGTTTTTGGGCAGCAGTAAGATATACTGCCGGATGGGGCTTTCCCTGCTCCTCAAATTCCGATGAGTGAACCGTATCGAAGTAATCACGGATCTGAAGTTTTTCAAGAACAGCATCAGCAACCCGTAAAGGGGCATTGGTAGCCAATCCTATTTTATATTCTTTATTTTTAAGATCTTTAACAAATTCCTGTATTCCGGACATCGTACAGTTTTCAGTCTGTATCAGCTCAATCACTTTAGATACAACTTCATGTTCTACAGAAGGTACATCCAGATTTTCCCAAGGAAATTTTCCGTACCAGAATTCTGTAACTTCTTTTGTAGTCATATATTTTGTCTGGGCAGCCAGCTCATCCGTTATCTGAACACCATATGATGAAAATACTTCCAGTTCCGCTTTTGCCCAGAAGCCTTCAGAGTCTACAAGAACCCCGTCCATATCAAAAATTACTGCCTTTAAAGCCATACGTAAGAATAAGTTTAAAGAATTAAAATATATTACTGACTGATTTTATAAACACACCGCTGTCCACCTGAAATAATATGATCTACCCTTTCCACATGATATTCTTTTCCAATCAGTGACTGGAAATTTGAAAGCTCAGCTCTGCAAAACCCTTGACATTCCGTAGCAGCAGCACAAATAGGGCAATGGTTTTCTATGAGGAAATATTCTTTTCCTTCTTTTTTCCACTCTGCCATATAGCCTTCCTTGCTTCTGGCTTCGGCCAGAGCTCCCAACTTCTGTTCTAAAGTTTTAGTAGTGGAAAGCTCCTTTTCATAACGTTCATAAGTATTCTTTTCCCTGTCACTTATTAGCAGATCCAAGGCATTTTCCCCCAAAATATTTTTTACAGATTTTAAAAGCTGAACCGTTACTTCCGCATGGGTATCCGGAAATTGCGCCAATCCTTTATCAGTAAGGATATAATAAGTAGAAGGACGACCTACGCCTTCACTCTTCATTGTCGGTTCAATCAATCCGGCCTCTGCTAGGTTCAGTAAATGCTTTCTCGCTCCTTCTTTTGTGATGGATAACTCTTTAGCAATCAGAAGTGAAGTGGCTTCCCCTCTCATCTTTAAAAACATCAGAATGCGATCTGCTGCCGGTTTCTTCATTTGACAATATTTAGGTTGTTTTATTTTCCACAACAAAGATAGTCATTTTCTATAATCTTTAATTACAACAAGCAAAACACTGTTTTACAACACATTATAATAAAACTTACTCCAATTAATAAAACAACCATAAAGTTGTTTTATTCAAATATATTCTTACCTTTGTCTCACATTAATCAAAAAATAAATGCAATGAAACCATTTACACTACCTCAATTGTCTTATGCATATGATGCATTGGAACCCTTTATAGATAAAGATACAATGACTATCCACCATCAGCGTCACCATCAGGCTTATGTAGATAATCTGAACGCTGCTTTGGAACAGACCAACGAAACCAATCCTGATCTTGATTCCTTGCTACAAAGAATCAGTGAATACAGCCCGGCAGTGAGAAATAACGGTGGTGGACATTTTAATCATTCTTTATTCTGGGAAATTCTTTCTCCACAACCTAAAACAAGTCCTGAAGGAAAATTAGCGGAAGCTATTACTACCACATTTGGAAGTCTTGAAGATCTTAAAGCAGAGATGAAAAAGGCAGGACTTGGGCAATTCGGTTCCGGATGGGTTTGGCTGTATGTAAAATTCAACGGATCTATTGGGGTAAGCGCTACCCCTAATCAGGATAATCCTATGATGGATGTTCTTCTGGTAAACAGAGGCTTTCCAATTCTTGGAATTGATGTTTGGGAACATGCCTATTATCTGGCTTATCAGAATAAAAGAGCAGATTATCTGGATTCATTCTGGTCGGTATTAGATTGGGCTTCTGTAGAGAAAAAATATGAAGAAGCGCTTTCAAAAATAAGATAACACATAACATTTTCAGTATAAAAATAGAAGCAATGGATACTCAGGTTTTCGTCAATAAAGCAGCTGCTTCAGGCATTATTGCATTTGACTTTTTAAACTATAAACCCACTACAGAAATTGTAGAATTAGATATTAAAGATCATCTTTTTATGGGGATGATTGTCAAGGAAAAAGAATTTAAAGAGTCAATTTCAGCAGTAGACTATTCTGTGTACCAAAACAAGGCTGTTGGAATTGTTTGTTCAACGGATGCTATTATTCCGCCCTGGGCTTATATGCTTCTCATGGAAAAGCTTTCACCCTATGCTGTTTATGTAGATTTAAACAGTGCCGAAAAAGTATTGCTTGATCTTTGGAAACGCCGCCTGATCTATGCGGACCTAAGAGATTTTAAAGATCAGAAAGTAGTTGTCAGGGCAAGTAATTCCCATGATCCTGCCCTTTATGTATTGGCCACTGAGCTTTTAAAACCCTTAGTAAAGAGCCTGATGTATGGTGAAATAGGGCTCCCAAAAGTAATTTTCAAAAAATAAACAAAATGAAAGCAATCATATTCAACGGATCTCTGGAAAGAAGAACAGAATCTACTTCCGGATTAATCTCTGCCTATATATCAGAGCAGCTGGAAGCACTTGGGATCCGCACTGATATTTTTACCCTCGCCGATTCCGGGATTCCCTTATTTGATATCACTCTGAATAAAACACCTTTGGCTGTGGAAAGAATGACTCAAATGTTTCAGGATGCCGATCTTCATTTCTGGCTGGCTCCTCTCTATCACGGAAGCATTCCGGGTGTGATGAAGAACTGCCTCGACTGGCTGGAAGTAACGGCCAATACTTATGAGCCTTATCTTACAGACAAAACTGTTGGTCTGGTATGCTGGGCAGATGGATTACAGGCAATGCAGGGAATCAATGCGATGGATACCATTGCCAAATCATTACGGGCATGGCCACTTCCCTTTAGTGTTCCTATTCTCAGAACATCCTTATTTGATCATGAGAATCCAAAGCAAATCTCAGCATTCTATTGCGGTAAGCTTGATAAGCTTATCAGTATTGCTGCAACAAAGAAAATAGAAAAAACGATAATAAATCAATCATAACATGATAGAAACAGATATACTGATCATTGGTGCCGGCCCCGCAGGGTTATTTACAGTTTTTGAAGCCGGCCTTCTCAAGATGCGTTGCCATATTATTGATGCATTACCACAGATGGGAGGCCAGTTATCAGAATTATATCCCAAGAAACCCATATTCGATATTCCTGGGTTCCCAAGTGTATTGGCAGGAGAGCTTGTTGATAATCTTTATGAGCAAATCAAACAGTTTGAACCCGGATTTACCCTTAATGAAACGGCTGTACATCTTCTGAAACTGGAAGAAAACCTGTTTGAAGTGATCACAGATAAAGGGACAAAACATAGAGCTAAGGCAGTTGTGATTGCCGGCGGTCTGGGGAGTTTTGAACCTAAAAAACCACCTATTGAAGACATTTCCCTGTATGAAGACCGTGGGGTGAACTATTTCATCAAACGTCCGGAAGATTATGCAGGAAAACGTGTAGTCATTGCCGGTGGCGGAGATTCTGCCCTGGACTGGACTATCCATTTGGCAGAAATAGCTTCGTCATTAACTTTAATTCACAGACGGAATGAATTCAGGGGCGCCCTGGATTCGGTGGAAAAAGTGAAAAAACTAAAGCATGAAGGAAAAATCAATCTGATCACTCCGGCAGAGGTTATTGGCCTTAAAGGCAAAGATTCTCTACAGGAAATTGTGGTGGACAAAGAAGGCGTTATTAAGACCATCGAGACTGATCATTTCATCCCTTTATTTGGATTGGTTCCTAAATTAGGACCATTGACAGACTGGGGACTGGAACTGGAGAAAAATGCAATTAAAGTGGATAACAGCACCGATTTCCAGACTAATATCGGTGGCGTTTATGCTGTAGGCGATATCAATACTTATCCTTTTAAAATGAAGCTGATTCTATGTGGATTCCATGAAGCAGCCATCGTCTGCCAAAGTATCTACCAACGATTGAATCCTAATAAAAAATTTGTCTTAAAATATACTACAGTAAGCGGTATTGAAGGTTTTGACGGAACGAAGAAACAAGCCGAAAAGCAAGTAGTAGCAACGATTGACTAATAACCATGAAAGATGAAATTACAATCACAGTGACAGATCAGACCGGTATTCAACATACCCTGATCTGTCCACTGGAGATGGGACTTACTTTAAAAGATATCTGTAAAGCCTACGAATTACCTATGGAAGCCATGTGCGGCGGAATGGCCATGTGTGCCACCTGCCATTGCTATATTCTGAATGGAGCGGCCTCATTGTCTGAAAAAAATGATGTGGAAGAGGCCCTTCTTTCGGAGCTTTTTACCTCTAAGGAAATCAGCAGGTTAGCATGCCAGATCTATCTGACTGCTCAAATGGATGGACTTTCCATAGAAATTGCAGCAGATTAACAGATTCAAGATAAAGTTTGCACAGTTTATGATGTAATAAATTGGTGGAACTGTTTTAATTAAGTTTAGTAGGGATTTCTAAAACAGTACAATGTTGAAGGAATCCCTTTTTTATAACATTTTAAAAATAAAAACTATGGCTATTAAAATAACAGATGACTGCATCAACTGTGGTGCCTGTGAACCGGAATGCCCTAATTCAGCCATTTACGAGGGAGCCATCGACTGGCGTTGGCAGGATAAAACCAAACTTTCAGGTAAAGTAACTTTCCCGGACGGTACAGAAGCAGATGCCGGAACTTATAATCAGGCCGTTTCAGATGACGTCTATTATATTGTATCCGGAAAATGTACGGAATGTAAAGGTTTTCATGAAGAGCCTCAGTGTAAGGCTGTATGCCCGGTAGACTGCTGTATTGATGATCCGGATCATCGCGAAACAGAGGAAGTATTGTTTGACCGGCAGCATTTCATGCACGGCGCTTAATTCAAAACTATGAATTACTATAGTTATTCTGTCTTTCTAAATTAAATTAACCACATAGAAGTCTATGTGGTTAATATTTTTTATTTCGCTTACCTATTTTGCTTTAATCTCATTATAGATCTTTTGAGTAAAAGAGGTATCAAGATGAACATCTGCTCCATATTTTAAAACCGCTCCGGCAAACAGTTCCAATTCATTATCTTTCTTTCCGGAATGAATATCTAATTGTAAAGAGGTTGGAGTTTCAAAAGGAAATGTAGACGCTTTTTCAAAAGTTTTTTCTATAATATCTTCCGCAAGCTGGATTTGTTTTTTATCGGCAATCTGCTTTATTTCTTTCATAATTTCCGTGGCTTCGTGTTTCTGTTCTTCATCTGCACAAACAGTTCCTATAGATGAATTATGTTTCGCAGTTACCAGTCCGAAGCTTGCAATGAAAATAAATTTAGTCCAGATATCCGTTAAAGAATTGTCTTTAAAATCAAAATCTATTTTACTTTCCTGAAACAAATCCGTTACCCATGCAACATCATTGGAAAAATGCTCAGGATCTCTTCCCACAATCATCTTTCCTGCTTTTCCTTTATGCTCTACCGTTCCTCTTTCTTTAATATGAGATGCCACATAAATACAGGTTGGCAGAATAACATGGTCCGGAATCATTTTTCTGATTCTGTCATAAATATCTGCACCATTCATCATAGGAAGGAGTATTGTATCTTTAGTAATAACCTCTTTAAGCTGTCTGCAGACATTTTCAAGATCATATTCTTTTACACAGATCAAAACCAGATCAGGATTTTGAATATCAGTGATATTTTGCACAATAGCATTAGGATGAGTGCGGTCATTGGGATGTTCCGGTGAAAGTAAAACCAATCCGTTTTCTTTTACTTTATTATAAGTTTCCCCTCTTGCCACAAAGGAAACGGTATATTTTTCCGAAGTCTCATTAACCTGATTGATCTTAAAACCAAAATATCCGCCTACTCCTCCTAATCCTACAACTACAATATGCTTTTTGTTCATGAAATTATTTTTGACAAAGATGGATGACAAATTTGAATCTACCACTTGACAAATGAAAAGAAATGATAATTTGAAAGACAATATTGGAAGAGGGAGGCTGGAAGCTGGAAGTTATGGAGGTCCCAAAATAAGTTTTATTCTATTTTAACAGATTTTCATGAGTTTGTTGAAAATCGCGAAGGCGCAAATGGTTTTGAATGCTGAGAATATTTTTAAGGCGCAAAGATTTTATCTGCGATAAAATTGTATGCTGCAGATTTGATAATGCATATTTAAATAAAAAAACCATCAGAAGCAATCCGTCTGCAATAACTTCCAACCTCCAGCTTCCCACTTCCCACTTCCAGCTTTATTTATGAAAGCTTGATCAAATAAAAAAATTATCAGGAGTGATCCGTCTACAATAACTTCTAACCTCCAGCTTCCCACTTCCAGCCTTTATCCATGAAAGACTTAATCAAGTAAAAAAATTATCAGGAGTGATCCGTCTACAATAACTTCGAACCTCCAGCTTCCCACTTCCAGCCTTTATTCATGAAAGACTTAATCAAGTAAAAAAATTATCAGGAGTGATCCGTCTGTAATAACTTCCAACCTCCAGCTTCCCGCTTCCAGGCTTTATCCATGAAAGACTTAATTAAGTAAAAAAATTATCAGGAGTGATCCGTCTGCAATAACTTCCAACCTCCAGCTTCCCACTTCCAGCCTTTATTCATGAAAGACTTAATCAAATAAAAAAATTATCCGGAGTGATTCGTCTGCAATAACTTCCAACCTCCAGCTTCCCACTTCCAGCCTTTATTCATGAAAGACTTAATCAAGTAAAAAAATTATCCGGAGTGATCCGTCTGTAATAACTTCTAACCTCCAGCCTCCCACTTCCAGCCTTTATTTATGAATATCTCTTCTGATTCTGCTGAGCGAGCTATCCTTAATTCCAAGGAAGGAAGCAATCATCTTTAATGGAACATGTTGAAAAATATCAGGGTCTTTCTTCATCAGGTTAGAATATCGGGTTGATGCTTTCTGGCTTGCCATTTCTATGAGCCGGTCGTGAATATTGTAATAATTCAAGACAAAAAGAAGTCTGCTGAACTCCCGGAATTCTGGAATATTGTGAAAGTTATGCTGTACGTTTTCCAATCCGGTTTCCCAGAATGTACAGTCGGTAACAGCCTGGTAGATCTCTTTAGTAGGCTGCTGTCTGAAAAAAGATAAAAAATCATTTACAAAGCAAGGGGCAGCATAAATATTAGTGGTAATTTCCTCATTGTCTTCATTCAGCAGATACGAACGTACATATCCTTTTTCAAGGAAATAAGTCTTTGTACTAATAGTATTTTGATCCAACAGGACAGCATTCGCCTTTAATTCGAATGGCTTGAAGGTTTCCGTGATTTTCTCAACCACTTCATGTCTGATACTGAACAGGGAATGGAAATAATTATTGATCGATGATTTATCCATTGGAAATTACAATACTATCTATTTTGGCCATCTAAAATAGGGATAATTCTGTGAATTCAGTGAAACTATACATTGAAGATCAAGTGAGGCACCACTCCGGCAAAAATTCTTTGAATTTTTGCCACCCGTCCAGTGGAGGGGAATGATTACGTCTTCCACTGTAATATCAGTAACTATTAAATTGTACCTTCCTCGTTACAACTTAGCCTAACTTAACAGCCTTAGTGGCAATAAAGGTTGGCAGATATTGATCAATTAAAAACCTTGGATGGGGCTGCATTTCTTCTGTAAAATCTGCAATCACAAAGCCCGCTTTCATTTGACCGCCAATCAGATCAGAAAGAGTATGTCCAAAAACCAATGCTTCCTGATTCTCCATTTTTCTGGCAATTTGTTCCTGATTCAGATCTCTTATATCTGCATACGGTAAAGTATATTTAGGTCTGATAATTCCATCTGCCATATCCTTTGGATTGCGATCTGCTACAAAAACCACCGGATTGAAAAAGCTGGCCAATAAAGAACCGCCTTTTTTCAAAACTCTGTAAGCTTCTTTCCAGACAGGATTTACATCTTCCACATAATGATTGGATATGGGATGGAAAACAATATCGAAAGACTCATCTTCAAAAACACTGAGATCTCTCATATCTCCCTGAACTGTTTTCAATGATAATCCGTCACGCTCTGCAACCCGCTCATCCTGCTTCAACTGCTCTTCTGAGATATCAAAAACTACAACATCCGCTCCCACTGCTGCCAGTACCGGAGCCTGCTGTCCACCTGCAGATGCCAGACATAGGATTTTCTTTCCTTTTACAACTCCCAGCCATTCCTTAGATAAAGGTTTTGGAGTGAGATGTACCTCCCACTTCCCTTCTTTTGCATTATTGATCAGCTCTGCACTTACAGCCTGAGACCATTCGTTCTGTTCCAGTGCCTGTTTATTCCAGGCTGACTCATTATGATGTAAAAAGTCAATTTTTTCTTCTTGCATAGTATTATCTTTTTCATTGGCATTATAAAAACATTTACATGCATTACAATATTCAAATATAGAGACTTTACAGCCTGTCTATGTTGAAAAGACTATCCATTTTCATGAAAAGGACTGCCAAGCAATTATATTTTGGCTGTATTCGATTATTTTATTACAGAAAAGGCCTTTAAATATTTAGCTTAAAAACTCTATTTCAAAATGTATTTTCATTTCTTATCCAAGGTTGAGAATATTATCTAATCCCTAATTTTATTTATCTTTATATCGATCAAAAAAGATTATTAATGAATGACTTTATATTGAAATCTCAACGTTTAACCTTACGTACATTCAAAGTAAGTGATGTTTCAAATGTTCATCATATGCTCTTACAACCTGAAAGTACGCTATTTAATCCCAGTTCTTACTCTGAAGATAAAAAGGAAACTCAAAAGTTAATCAATATCTGGAGGTCAGAAGCAGAAAGCGGGCAAAGCCGCAAAAAGTTTACGTTTTTAATAGAAACAACTACTGGCTGTACCTTTGTAGGCATTATTGCCATTGATCTTATTAAACTTCATTACAAAAATGCTGAAACATGGTATAAGCTCAGCCCTGAAATCTGGGGAAAAGGCTATGCAACAGAGGCACTGGAAAGAATCATCCGGTTTGGTTTTGAAGATTTGAAGCTCCATAGAATTGAAGCAGGCTGTGCTGTTGATAATATTGCCTCTTATAAAGTCATGGAAAAGTGTGGAATGATAAGGGAAGCCCACCGCAGAAAATTACTTCCCTTAAAAAACGGATGGAGTGATAATTACGAATATGCTATTCTTGAAGAGGATTATTTTTCAAAACAATAACTCTATAAAAACTAAACTCCTGCAAAGTATAATAATCTTTACATGATCCTGTATCTATCTTCTGTTAAACATATAAAAGCCTACTTGTAAAATTAATTTTATAGAAGTAGGCTTAGATTTAAAATCGAAATAAAATATTAATCAGGCAATTTCTATTCAAAATTACATTGCACTCTTATGATATATTTTTACAAGCTGATCCAAAAAGATAAACAGCTTGGCATTCATTTCCCGGTAGTCAAAACTGCGGATTTCATCCGGACTTTGTACAAACTTATATTGAGAACTTTTCAATACAAGCTCCTCATCCGAAGCAATAAGCTGTTCCACCACTTCAGGAGTAAGCTCCATATGGCATTGAAACCCATATACCAGATCAGAATAGGCAACAATTTGTCTTGGGCAGCCTTTACTTGTTGCCAAAATTTTACTTTGAGCAGTCAGCCCGGGCATATCATTATGCCAGTGTCCTACAGAAAGAGTTTGACCAAAATGAGAAAGCTTTTCATCTCCTAATCCTTCCTCTGTAAGTTCTATAGGAAAAACACCGATTTCTTTTTCCGGGCTGTGGCTATAGGAAGCACCTAAAGCCTCACCTATCAGTTGAGAGCCAAGACAGACTCCTACAACGACTTTCCCACCATTGATTGCTTTCTGAATTAAATCAGTTTCAGCTTTGGCATTAAAGTGAGGACATTCTTTCTGAGTAGTAGACGGATTTTGTGGACCTCCCAGAATAATAAGTACATCAAGATGATCAGCTGTTTCAGGCAATAGCTGATTATCATATATCTTAGAAAATGTAGCATGATATCCTCTCGTCATTGCCCAATCCAGATATGCTCCGGGGGCTTCAAATACTTCATGTTGTATAAAATGTATATTCATATTCTCTCTCTTTTATTCTGAGTGGACAAAAATACAGGATCTACAATGTTTGCAGGTGATACAGATTTTTTTAACCCAGATGGTCCAGTGGGTATCAGTATGTCTTTTAACTCCTGAAAAGTCTATGATTTCATCTAAGCTTTACAGCTTAACCACTACTTTTCCTATCGTACGTCCTGTTTCAATTTGTTGGTGTGCTTTTGCTATTTCATCGAAAGCAAATACATGAGAAATATGAGGCTTTATAACTCCTTTTTCTAACAAGGATGCGATTTTACTCATATCCTTTCCACTAGAATATACAGACATAAAATAACAGGCATGCAGATTCTTTTCCCCTGCTAATCTTTCGTCTTCCTCAGTATATCCGGATGGCAAAGCAACAATAGTCCCGAAAGGTTTTAAAACCTTAACTGATTTCTGAAAGTTTTCTCCGCCAACAGCCTCCAAGACAAAATCAAGATCATAAAGAACTTCGTCGAAATGACTCACTTTATAATCAATATGCTGATCTGCTCCCAATTCCAGAATAAAATCCCGGTTAGCAGCTGAAGAGGTGGCAATAACAAAAGCTCCCATATGTTTGGCAATTTGTACGGCAAAATGTCCTACTCCTCCTGCCGCAGCATGAATGAGTACTTTATCAGTGGATCTCAGTTTACCATAGCTGTCAAATGCCTGCCAGGCCGTCAATGCAGCCAAAGTACTGGCGGCAGCCTCATTGTGAGTGATATTGTTGGGTTTAAAAGCCAAATGTTCTGCCGGAGCAGCCACATATTCAGCATAGGCTTTCCCATGTCCGGCAAAATTAATCATCCCGAAGACCTCATCTCCTACCTGAAATGAAGTTACTTCACTTCCTGTTTCAACAATAACCCCGGAAATATCCCAACCTAAAATCAATGGGTTATATTTTGCTAAGCCTTCTGCTAATGGGGCTTTTCGGCTGCGTACTTTGACATCTACCGGATTAATACTGATGGCTTTCACTTTAATCAGTACTTCATTGTTTTTGATGCTTGGTTTTTCAATTTCTCTTTCTACAAGATGTTCTACACCACCAAATCCTTCTAATACAATTGCTTTCATAGTATTTCACATTATAATAGCAAAAATAGACTGATTTTAAGCATTAAAACAGGTATATTTCGTTCACGTTTGGGTATATTTTAAATGCCACGAATACACGAATCCCTTTTTCATTCGTACATTCGTGGCATCAAAAGCTAAAATCTATGATTAAAAACCTTTATATCGATGGTGATGGAGAATATTCTGACTGATCAAACACTCTTCCTGTCTTTACTTCTTTGATTCTGATAATTTTATTCCCCTTTTTTGTTACGTCAAGGGTTATTTTTTCCTTTTTAGGATCTTTTTTATCAGAAATCGTCATTTTATTTCCTTTCAGTTCGATGGTATCATAGTCATCATATTTTACAGTATACCCAAGAAGAATTATACGATCATCACCTTTATCCGGCTTTTTAAAACTTACTGTTTCAAGCGGATAATTGGAAATAATACGTACGGCATACATTCCACTGAAGTCATAGATTCTTTCCACAAGATCATCAGGAGTAAAGGTGGTTAATGTTTCAGGCTCATTCTTCCATCTGAATGCTGTATTACCATCCATTTCTGTAATAAAACTCTCCGGTTTTTTGGGAGTGGGTGGAGCATATTCTACTTTTTTAGGAGGCGGTGGCGCCATTTCTCTATTTTTCTTCTTCTGAGCAGATGCAGCCATAGAAAACAACATAAAAAACAGGATAAACAGGTATTGGGATATTTTCATTTTGTGATTGTTTTTAAAGTAAATGAGTATCTCAGACAGAACTCCTATCAAATTTACTCTTTTTTTATATTCAAACTGAATAAGTCATTTTTTTCAACATTCTCACTAAATCTCAAACCTTCGCTATACCTTATACAAAATTCTGATTTACAGCAATATAACAACAAAAATACACTAAAAAAACATAAACCTAGTGTTATTTCAGCAAGTCTATTCCGTCCTGATTTTGAACATTTTTAAAAGGTTTTTGGTAAGAAAGTGAACTCTAAAATAATGTAAATTTGCTATACTCAATGAAGAAGTCTCTTTACATATCAATTACTTTCATACTTGTCCTGTTTTTTACATTACTACTGGGATTTGCCAACCACAAGAAAAGTAATATTTCTGTTCGTTCTTCAGAGAATCAAATAAGTTTTAAAGTATCTAATTCTGTTCAGCAGCATGACCTTTTGTTCATCACGTCTATCGCTGAAAATGATTTTGATGCCGATAAGACTTTTTTTGAGTTGCCTTTCGTCCTTTTTGAAAAAGAAATGTTTTCATGGGGATCTGCCTTACACTCTAATATGGTAATGAATTCTGAAACAGAATTGATACATCATTATCATCTTCCCAAATACCTTTTATTCCATAATTTAAAACTTTACGCTATAAATACAGCTCTGTAGACTCCATTCAGAAAAGGTTTTACATCTATTTTTTTCATTAAGATTATCCGAAAAATTCAGGTAATCAGTTTCACCTATAAAAATATAAGCTATGCATGAATTAAGTATAGTGAAGGATATCTTTGACACTTTAGAAGAGCATTATGACGCTAAAGTAGAGGATATTCAGCAGGTTCAGGTAACGGCAGGACTGTTATCCAATGTTCAGCCTGTCCTGATTCAGAATGCGTTTGATGCCTTCATTACCGACCATCCGTACTATCAGGAAATGGAACTTGAAGTACTCGTTAACGATATCATTGCTCACTGTAGCCAATGCAACAAAGATTTCCAGGTCAGGTACCACAAATTTGTCTGTGAAGACTGCGGAACTCCTTCCGCAAATATTGTTCAGGGAAACGAACTCTTTATTTCAAAAGTAATTTTTAAACAAAAAGACCATTAATATGTCAACAGCTAATCCAAAAAGTTTAGGAAACCGCGTAGGATCGGTTCAGTGTGATAATACCACTCTACATTTACTAAAGGCTAATGATTTTGTAGCCAAAGCCATCAGAGACCGTTTAAAGGATGTTTGTGTCATCAATGTATGTTCATCTCCGGGATCCGGGAAAACAACTTTAATGCAGGAAACCGGAAAAAGACTGGCTCAGGAGCTTAATATTTCAATCCTTGTGGGTGATCCTGAAACAGAACGTGATGCGATCAGAATGCGTGAAGCAGGAATCAATGCCCTGCAGATTGTAACCGGTGGAATGTGCCACATTGAAGCTCAGATGATTCTTCAGGCCTTAGATCATATCGATTTAGAAGGTCTGGATTTATTATTCATCGAAAATGTAGGAAACCTTCTTTGCCCGTCTGCATTTGACCTTGGAGAAGATTATCGTGTTACACTTCTGGCTTCTACCGAAGGAGATGATAAACCTAAAAAGTATCCTCGTATGTTCTTAACCAGTGAACTGATGCTTGTTTCCAAGGCAGATCTACTTCCTTACGTTCCATTCTCTGTAGAAGCGGTAACAAAAGATGCCCATGAAGTAAACCCTAACCTTGAAGTAATGACCATCAGCACTTTAAACGGCGACGGAATTGACGAATGGTGCAACTGGCTGAAAGAAAAAGTAACACTGAAAAAAGAAAGCGCTAAAGAAGCTTAATATGAATACAGTACAACCAGTCGTAATTGATGAAGTAAAAAGTGGATTGCATCTAAATGATCCTGCCCCTGACGTTCTGGAACTCGAATGGTTTGAAAACAAAAAACAAAAACTAACCCGGACCACCAGATCCGGGCTGGTTTTGGAACTGAGATTAGGAAATACCAAGGAATGGCACCAGGGAGACAGCTTATACAATAATGGACAACTGATTGCTACCATTCACTTTAAAACCTGTCTTACCATAAGCTTTCCCACAGAAAATGAAGCTGAAGTGGCAGACTTCTGTTATTTTATCGGGAATCAGCATCTGCCGGTATTTTTGACCCCCAATCAACAGTTTGCCGTGCCTTATGACGGAAGACTCTATGAACAGTTGTCCTTCAGATATGGAGCCCGTATTCAGCTCACTGATGCCCAGCTTCTATCCCATCAATCCTTACGATATCTGGCAAAAAATAGAACACATGAAAATTAAAAGTCTGTATATTACAGGATTTGCAGCACTGCTATTAGCATTACAAAGCTGTAATAATCCTCAAAATTCCAATACCAAAGAAACCTCAGCTAATGCGGAAGTATCTGCAACAGACAGCAGAGGTAAAAAAATTACTCTTCCTCATGAAGCGATGCGGATTGTTGTTTTATATAATGCATTGGTAGATGATGTTTATATGCTTCAGGCAAGTGAAAAAATTGTAGGAATTCCCCAGCAGATTTATGAAATGGAAGACACTTACAGCTTTCTTTCCAAGCTTGATGACCGTATTAAAAACAAAAGCATTGCCACTCCTACTTTTGGCGGACAGTCCAGTAATGCGGAAAGTATTGTTGGCCTAAAACCTGATTTGGTGCTAACCTTCAATACAGATCAGGATAATATCAATCAAATTGAAAATCTTGGCATTCCGGTATTTACTTTTTCTTCTTTAAATGATGAAAAGATTCTTGATGAGCTGAAAAATGTAGGGAAACTGCTTGGAAAGCAGAAACGGGCTGAGGAAGTGACTGGATATGTTGCTGAAGAAGTAAAAAAAATGAGAACATCCCAAGCCACATCTCCTAAAAAAATCTACTACGCCTGGTCAAAAGGGCGTATTATGTCCACTTCAGGAAAAGGAAGCCTTATTGATATGGCCATTACCCTTTCCGGGGCTCAGAATGCTTGTCCTGTTCCGGTAGAAGCACCCAATATAAGTGCCGAAACCATGTACAAATGGAATCCCGATCTTATTATTCTTTGGAATTCAAAACTATCGGATGTTTATAGCCTTAAGGAATTGGAAGCGCTTCCTGCTGTAAAAAACAAACAGGTCTTTGTGATGTCTCCATCATTTCCGTACGATCCCCATACCGTGAAGTTTATGTTGTTTGCCAAACAGCTCCGTCACTGGTGCATGCCTGAATATACGCAGGAACAGCTGGATCAGGATGTAAAAAAAGCTTTTGAAATGATCTATGGTAAAAAAGGATTGATCTGATGATTAAAAGCATTAAAACAATCTCTTTATTAATACTGTTGCCGGTTCTGCTTGTGTTTGTTTCACTGATTATAGGTTCCAGCCAGAATATTGGTATGGGCGAGCTGTTTCATCACATCACTCTGGAATTGGGTATGTCTAAAGATGAAGCGGCTCTTCAGGGAAGCCTGCATACGATCTTATGGCAGGTACGTTTACCACGGATTGTCCTTACTTTCCTGGTAGGAGCCTCTCTGGCCTCTGCCGGAGGAGTTCTGCAGGCTGTTTTCAGAAATCCTATTGTTGATCCGTTTACATTGGGAATTTCTTCAGGTTCTGCATTCGGTGCAGCATTGGCCATGTTATTTCCTGTAATGGCAGTTAATATTTCGGCATTTGTTTTCGGAGTCGTGGCAGTGGTCATTACTTATCTTGTCTCATATGCCGGAGCCAAAACATCCATTGTCAGTATGGTTCTTGCCGGAATGATCGTATCCGGAGTATTTACAGCTTTCCTTACTGTTTTACAATATCTGAGTGATCCCTATAAATTACAGGCAATTGTACAATGGACCATGGGAAATCTGCATACTGCTTCCTGGCAGAAAGTTTATACAGCAGTATTTCCGATCCTTATCGGTCTAACAGTGATTGTTATTCTTCGATGGAAGCTCAATCTTTTAGCCTTAGGAGACCATGAAGCTATGGCAGTCGGAGTTAACCCAACAGTTTTAAAACTAATTCTTATGGCTGTAGCAACCATGATTACAGCTTCCTCTGTGGCAGCCGTTGGAGTCATCAGCCTGTTTGGGTTGATTGTTCCCCATATCAGCAGAATGATTTTTGGACCGAATAACAGCATTACCGTTTGGGCTAATATCAGTATCGGTGGAGCATTTTTATTATTGATTGATGATTTTTCGCGTACCGTAATGCCTTTTGAAATTCCGATTGGGGTCTTTACGATGATTATCGGAGCGCCAATTTTTATTTATTTAATGCGTAGAAACGCTATAAACTGGAACTCATGAACAGTGTGATTAATATAGAACAGCTTTCTTTTGATTATGGAAAAGACCAGGTTCTGAACCATGTCAATGCAAAATTTCCAAAAGGAAAATTATCCGTTATTCTGGGAAGAAACGGAAGTGGTAAATCAACCTTATTTAAGATCATTGCCGGACTGGAAAAGAACTACAAAGGAAACGTATGGATTGCTGATAAGGAACGTCGAAAAATAAAAATAGGAACTATCTCACCTGTCCGTATCGGATTTTTAACCCAGTTTCATCAGACCACTTTTCCCTTTAAGGTTTTTGATGTGATCTTAACCGGTAGAGCTTCTTTTTCAAAATTTTCACCCAGACAATCGGATTATCAGGAAGTAGAAACCATCCTTCAAAAATTTAATTTAACTCATTTAAAAGATAAACCCTACACTTCTCTTTCCGGTGGAGAACGTCAATTGGTGCTACTGTGCCGGGTATTGGTTCAGAAACCGGATATTCTGATGCTGGATGAACCCACCAATCATCTGGATCTGCATTATCAAGTCGCTGTACTGGGAGTCATTCGTCAGTTGGTGAATGAAGGAACTACGGTTTTATGTGTCATGCATGATCCCAATCTTGCTTTTCTGTTCGGTGATGAATTTTTTGTGATGCGCCATCATGAACTGGTTGCTGTTCAGTCATTAAAGAAAGATGAATTAAAGCAGCTTCTTGAAGAGACCTATGAAGTTCCGCTACTTGCCCTGGATAATCAGGGAACCCCAATGTTTGCGCCCCAATTAAAATAAAATATATGAAAAATCATGAAGAAATAACAATTTCATTGGTACAGGATTATCAGGTATTTGAAGTACTTCCCTATGTCATGGAATTCAGACGTCAGTTGTATCCTTTGCTGGATCCGTTAATCGTACCTAAAGATCTGGTCAATTTTGAACAGAATTACCTTCACTCTCCCATCGGAGCTTTTTTACAGGCCCGGACTTCCAATGGAAAGCTGATTGGGGTGATCGGCATGATGCCTTTTGATTATCGTTTCCCTCATCTGGATATTGATGAAAAGACAACTGTAGAAGTCGCCAGACTATTTGTTAATCCTGAATACCGGAGAGCAGGAATTGCTACTCTCTTATTTCAGGAACTGGCTAAAACCGCACAACAGAAAAATATAAAAAGATTATATCTGCATACCCATCCTTTTCTGCAGGGAGCTTATGATTATTGGCTAAAACAGGATTTTAAACTTCTGAAATCCTGCTACGAAGGCACTTATCCTACTCTTCACATGGAATTAATGATTTCCGCAGAATAATAAATACTACAACAGCGTAGAAACATACAATGAAACATACCACCAAAAAAGCGTTGTACATCAATGGTATAATGCTCTTACTTCCTTTTGCTCTATCAGCGCAGGAAACCCATTCTATTTTCGGAAAAGTACTGAATCAGGAGGGAAAAATAATTTCTAATGCCTCGGTTTCCATTAACCAGGGAACTGTCACCACAACAAGTAAAGACGGGAAGTTCCAGTTTGAAACTCCGGTTCAGTACCCGGCTCAGTTAATGATTGATGCCAAAGGTTATTCCGGGTCTAATATTATGCTGGATTCTTTGTCTTATGATGATAAAAACGGAATCACAATTCGTTTGGTGGAAAATCAAACGGATCTTCAGGAGGTTTTGATTACAGCCCGCAGAAATAACTCCTATCTTACCAATAATTTGGAATTGGGTGGAAAATTTTCGGGAAATCTAAAGGATCTTCCACAATCAGTTTCTATTGTCAGCAGCGAATTTATGGAAGACAAGCAGGCATATACCACCCGCGATGTTGTACAGGATCTGGCAGGAGTAACCACAGCTTCGTCTTACGATGATCTTATTATTCGTGGTTTTAAAAGTGGTTATGAAACCGGAATTCGGCTGGTGAATGGGTTACGTTCAGGGTACAGCTATGGAAACAGCTACTACCGTTCGCCTTTAACGATCAACCTGGAAAGTGTTTCCGTTTTAAAAGGTCCCGGTGCTTCGTTATTCGGAGATGTAACTCCTGGAGGAACGATCAATATGGTGACTAAAAAACCATTGGATAAGCAGAAAGGTTCTATTAATTTCTCTGTCGGCAGTTTCCAGACCATCCGTACAAGTATTGATCTGACAGGACCGTTGGATAAAGAAAAGAAAATTCTGTACCGCCTGAATGCAGGGTATGAAGACAGCAAAACCTTCCGAAATGTGAATCAGCAGAAAAACTTTATGATCGCTCCGTCTTTTACCTTTAAACCATTGGATGGAACTCAGGTAGATATAGACCTTGTATATGATCAGTTTCATGGATATCTTGACCGTGGAATGGGCTTAAGAAACAATGACTTTTATGCTCTGGACCGCTCTTTTACTTTAAGTCAGCCATCGGATTTTTATAATACCAAAACACTGTCGTTAAGTGCAAGATTAAGCCAGCGCCTTACTCACAATCTATCATTGAACGCCAGCTATATGAAGTCGATCTATCAGGAAGATGTGAATGAACACCGCACCCTGAACAGCTATGCTGATGCTCCTAATAATACGATTATGAATATGCGTTTCTTTGACCGCCATGGAAAAGACTACACCGATAATTCCGTAGTTTATCTGAAATGGGATCTTACGGGGCACAAAATCGAAAACCACATCGTAGCCAAAGTAGATTACGCCCAATATGAAGGAGACAGTAACAATCAGCAGCGTGAAGCAAGACAACAGAGAATAGATGGTAAAATTGTTCCATTAACATTCGACCTTAATAATCCTACTTATACTACTCATGATCTGGGTAATTATGTATGGTTATCTCAAGGAAATTATCCTTTTTTAAGTCCATATAAAACTACCGGAATCTATGTACAGGATCAGATTTCATTTGCGGACCGATTAAAACTTATTGTGGGACTGCGTCATGAGCATTATTATTCTGAAACAGTAAGTGGTAAAGACCGTTTTCATGCCACTCAGAATGCATGGCTGCCCCGTATTGGGCTGACATATCAGATTAACGATCAGGTTAATTATTTTGCAAGTTATTCACAGGGATTTGCGCCGGTTGGGGCTAATTTTATCCAGAATTATCAGGATTATGGTTCTGACAAACCTTTCACTGCAGAACACAGTTTCCAGATTGAAACAGGGCTAAAAACGGGGTTCTTTAAGAATCAATTACAAATGGATCTGTCCCTTTTCCAGATTGAGCGCCAAAATATACTGATTGCAACAGGGGAAATCAGTACAACAGGATTTCCGGTATACAGACAATCAGGAGAAGCTGTATCAAAGGGTATTGAACTGGATATTCGCGGACAGTTGACCAAAGAGTTTCAGATTATGGCCAACTATACCTATGATGATACGGAGGTAAAATCTTCTTCCATTGCTTCAGAAGTAGGACAAGCTCTGCCTGGAGCACCTAAAAACATGGCTAGTTTATGGATGAAATATGTTTTTTCAACCTCTGCTGTGAAGGGACTTGGCTTTGGTGCCGGAATGTATTATGTAGATACAAGACGTATGGATAACAGCATAGGAAAAAACAGCAATGGAAGCGCCCTTTGGGGAGAATGGCCATCTTATACGACTATAAATGCGGCAGTTTACTATCATATCGGAAAAATGAAAATGGCAGTGAATGTCAGTAATATTTTCGACAAATATTATTTCCTGGGCGGGTTCGATTATACACGGGCCTTCCCTGGAGCTCCCAGAAATGTAACGGCTTCTGTGGGATATTCTTTTTAAACTTATTTTTAATCTTGATAAAGCCTGGGGTGTTTTTTACATTCCGGGCTTTTTGTTGGAAAATGCAAAGATTTTATCTCCGATAAAATTGAATACTGCTTTATCTTCATATGCCACGAATTCACGAATAAATAATTTATATGCAACTCGAAAATCTATGTCCCTATGTGGTTGAAAAAAATAAACCATAGGGACATAGATTTATAGGATAATGTAAAATTTATTCGTGAATTCGTGGCTTAAAAACAGCTACCCATTAGCTAATATATTAATTATTAGCCTATTTTTGTAACTTCAATTTATTAAAGAATACTGTTACTTTTCATTATGGACCATGATTTTCAGTTTCATTTTATTGAACCGGATCAGAGTATTTCAGATTTTGTGGAAAATTTGGGAACATTCCATAATCATTCTGATGAAGCTAAGGAAGTTGTTATTATTCCGGATGGAAGGGTTGATCTATTTTTCATGCAGTCTCCCTCAGAACCTTTTCATGTTGCCCTGATCGGATTGGAAACCTATCCTGAACAAAGACAGATCCCACCCCAAACCCAGGCTTTTGTAGTGAGCTTTAAACCTATTGCTGTGGAATATATTTTAAATACAACCATTGCTGATGTATTAAATACAGCAAAGAAGCTTCCGCAGGATTTCTGGGGATTTAAGGCTGAGGATTTACAGGACTTTGAGCTTTGCTGTACAAAAGCCACACAAAAAATACGGGAACTGGTTCCTCAGAAAACAGATGAGAGAAAACATCAACTTTTTGAACTTATGTATGCTTCAAAAGGAGAAATTAGCGTAAAAGACCTTTCAGAAAAGGTAGGCTGGAGCAGCAGACAGATCAACCGTTATTTCACAAAGCAATTGGGCTTATCTTTAAAGGCCTACTCTACTATCTTGCGTTTCAGGGCTTCTCTGGAACATATTGCAAAGGGTAAATTATTTCCGGAGCTTAATTATACAGACCAGAATCATTTCATTAAGGAAGTGAAGAAGTTTTCAGGTGTTGCCCCCAAAGAATTATCAAAAAACAAAAACGACCGATTTATACTATTATCAGTATTGAAGGGGCAGTAATTTTGTCCTGTAAAATTTAAATACAATGCTGATAGACAATATATCAATAGCCATCGTTGGTGGTGGCCCTGCCGGACTTACACTGGCCAGACTTTTACAGCTGAAAAATGCAAATGTAAAAGTATATGAGAGAGATTTTAATAAAGAAGCCCGTGTGCAGGGCTCTCCTCTCGACATGCATGAAGATTCAGGGCTGGCAGCCCTACGTAAAGCCGAATTATTAGAAGAGTTTAAGAAAACATTCCGTCCGGGTGCAGATAAAATGCTCATTGTGAATGAACAGGCAGAAATACTGTTCAGCGACCATGATACCAAGCCAGAGGAAGATTTTGGTGCCGAACATTTCCGTCCTGAAATAGACCGTGGACCGTTGAGGAATATGCTGCTGGACTCTCTTCAACCGGAAACCGTTGTTTGGGACAGTCATTTTTTATCCATGGAACCTCAAAATGATGGCTGGATGCTTCATTTTAAAAACGGAACATCGGCTTATGCTGATCTTGTGATTGCATCAGATGGTGCTCATTCTAAGATCCGCCCCTACCTTACAGAACAGAAACCGGTTTATTCGGGAGTTATAATGCTGGAAGGAATTGTTTCAAAAGAACATGCCCCTCATATCAATGCATTGATTAACGGTGGAAAAATAATGGCTTTCGGAAAGTCTAAGAATATTCTGATGGGACAGAAAGGCAATGGTGATCTTGGTTTTTATGCAAGTTTTAAAGCTGATGAAAACTGGACAATAAACAGCGGACTGGATTTCTCTGATAATACAGCAATCCTACAATGGTTTAAAACAGAATATCCGGAATGGAGTGAAATATGGTACGAATTGTTTGAAAAAGCCACAATTCCTTTCATCCCCCGTCCTATTTACTTTATGCCTTTAGATCAGACCGGGGAAACAAGATCTAATGTAACATTAATGGGTGATGCCGCTCATGTGATGCCTCCGTTTGCAGGAGAAGGGGCTAATATGGCGATGCTTGATGCTCTTGAACTCAGTGAATATTTAACAAATAACCATTACAGTACTTTACAGGAAGCTATTTCTCAGTATGAAATTACGATGAGAAAACGAGCTGCAGCTGCTACCAAAGATTCTCTTGAAAATGGAGAACGGATGCATTCTGAAACAGCTTTAGCAACCATGCTGGAATTCTTTAAAGAACATTGAAACAAACAGGAAGAAAGGCTTGAAGGGTTATTGGATGCTCCTGATCTAGCTCTTTAATAGGATTCAATAATGTCCTGCTTTCAGTCTCCTTACTGTATCATATTTCTACCCATGAAAAAAAGCTGCCTCCCTCAAGGCAGCCATTTTTTCGTCTTAAAAATAAATAGTTTTTCTCTCCTTAAGATCCTGATTTTGGAGATTCATTTGTGTGTGTGTTTTGGTTTGTATTTTTATTTATTTTTTTCTTATAATTAAAATATTTTAGAGGATTAATAATTGTTAAAACAGGTACCAGAATATGACTAAGCAAAGTGATCACTCAATGACAGTCATTTATATTTTGGGAATAAATAGCTGTCTCAGGGGTAAAGACAGCTATCTTCCAACTAAAACAAATACTACTTTCATCTCCGATAAATTCCATTCCCGGAGCCCCATTTGTGTTTTATTTTTTAATCAACTTCGTATTGTAAGTATTTTTATCATCTTTGATGGTAACTACATACATTCCTTTTATTAAAGAAGCTACGTTAATTCTCTGACCATCAATCTTACCTTCCTGAACTAATCTTCCATCCGCAGAATAGATTTTGTAACCTGCTTTACCTTTTAAGTTTTTCACTTCTACGAAAGTATCGGCAGGGTTAGGATAGATAGATACTTCTGCCGGTTTTGTACCTCTTACCTCGTCTGTTCCTAATGTTTCTGAAATTTTAACCGGAAAATCTTTAAATGAACCATATGAATAGATTTCTCCTCCTTCTGTATAAGTTGGAAAACCACAAGGTCCGCTTGCTGCATTGAAAGAAGTACTGGCCACTCTCATTCTTAAGGTCTTATCTCCTGCATAAGCACTGGCTGGAACAGTAAAAGTCATTGTTCCTGCATGTAGAGCATTACTGTCTGTAGCCCCACTATTGGAACCAATTTTTTCTGATTCTTCGAAAATACCATTTCTGTTATAGTCAATCCATACTTCTATAGTATCAGGATAACTATCGGATTCAAGTTTATTACCTACATTAATGTAAGATAATGTGAACGATGATCCTTTTGTTAGATTAATTAATTTGTCTGCATCTTCGCTATAGTCCAAATAGGTTCTAAAAATAGTTTTATAAGTTGCATCTAAATAGTTTAAATTAGCCAGGTTTAGTTTAGCTAAGCCGGTATTAAGTGCCAAATTTGCAAAACTGTTGCCTCCGGTTCCCATTAAACAATAATCTACTCCGGTTTTTAATCCTTTCGTTTTAAATGCATAAGGAGAGGAGAATGTTCCGGCCACTGTATTCACTACCGCAGCCACCTGAACCTCATAATTGGTTTCATCCTCAAGGGTACTTAATGATACTGAATTGGTAGTACTTGGAATATTTGTCCAGTTTGTAGTTCCGGTTTTTCTGTAATTAACAGAATAGGTAGCACCTGGAACGCCATTCCAGCCTATAACTGCTGATGTTTTCAATACTTCCGCATCAATGGCAGACACTCCGGTTGGTGCATCTGTAGTGGATGTTGGCGCTGCTCCGATAGTAATCTTAGGAGATACCGCGTAGAATATATTTCCAATGGCAGAAATTTTCAGTTTAATGGGTCCTGTTACTCCTGAAGGTATCTGAGTGGTATAACTTCCCGTATTAGGTGTAGAAGCTACAAGTTCTGTCCAAGATGATCCGTTAACAAGATCTGTTGTATATTCTATTTTTACATTAGCTACGTTATAGGGGGCATTATTAGTATTTACGACATCCCATGCAATGGTATTGACAGCATTATTATAAAATACTGTAGCATCACTAAGACCTTTAAATGTGAAAGGACCATCTTCTTTAACATCCACACTAGTTTCGGCAGATACCAGCATAGGAGTAGTATTCTCATCTCTAACAGTTACAGCATAATGAAGAAGTCTAGGAATATAAGAAACACTTTCCCATTTTGTTTTATCAGTCAACTTTCCAGACATTACTATAGGAAGGCTTGGAAAATATCTTCGTCCACTTGTTGTTCCGAAATAAGATCTTGTCAATGCTCCCTGAGCATTATATCCCCAACCGATATCGCCGGAAACTGAATGAAAGGCATCTACGCTGTCATACTGTTCCCAGGTATACTTAATAGGATCTGCATCTGTAGCAGAAGCTTCCAGGTAATAGGCAGTCCCCTTAGGAATACTATAAGAAGGTAAAGGTGAAATTACAGGAGCTGTATTGGTTACGATATCCTGTGATGTTCCACAGCCTTGTTTACTATCCAGGCTATTTAACACCTGGCCAACAGAGAAATAATGAAAATAAGCATCTGTTACCATCTGAACATTATCTCCGGTAATCCCGGCATATCCCATTATCGTGGTTCCGCCTCCAGGTTCAACATTTGCTCCGGATCCTTCTGATTTATGCGAGAATGTATGGTTAGCTCCCAGCTGATGTCCCATTTCATGAGCAGCATAATCAATATCAAACGCATCTCCTACTGGATTCTCCATCTGAGTAAATGCAGATCCTTTTGCCAAAGGGTCTGCTGCTGTAGGGTTAACACATGTAGACCCAATGGATCCTGCATTACCATTTCCTCCTACTGCATGAAATACATGTCCCATATCATAGTTTTCATTTCCTACATCCTGAGTCAGCATTTGCTGGAGCTGAAGGTTAAATGAAGGATCATTATCTGTTGCAGGAGGAGTATAAAAATCTGTTGCAGGATCTGTATATATGATATTTGGAAGATCCTGGATAATCAGTCTAATCCCGAAATCTTTCTGAAAAATTCCATTGACACGGTTCATGGTGGCATTCATTTGCGCTACAGTATTAGTAGTTCCTCCATTAGGGTCAAACTTTTTCGTATATTCTCCTGTCACAGCCAACGCAAGTCTATAGGTCCTGAATCTTGTACTTGCAGGTCTGTTGGTAATACCGGCATTAATATTAGAAAGGTTTTTTTTTCCATTAATCTCTAATGCTTTTATACCTTTAAGGTTTTTCTCTTCTGTTGTACATTCAAATCCATGCTCTCCTTCTGTTCTTTTTGTTTTATAGAAAACTCCATATACCTTCTTATCGGTAGTAATAGGTTCTATAAACTGAAACACACCATCTTTGATAATCATCGACTGCATTTCTGTAGGAGAAGTACTGAATCGTAAATATTTAGATGGATCATCTACCCCTGTTCCTACATAAGATCCCAGCTGGTATCGATCGGCAATAGATTTCTCCATTACCGGATCGCTGTACACAGCAAATCTTTCAATTTTTCCTTCTGCAGTAGGTAAAGAAACAATCACTGCCTGTGCGCCTTTTCCGGTTTCCACAGCATTTTTTAAAAGGCCTCGTAATGACTGTAAATCTAATTTGTAAGAATGTTTTACTTCAACTTCTTTTCTGATTTCAGACCTCATTTGTGAAGTTGGTTCCCACCTTTGTCCATAAGCACATACCACTCCCATAGCTAATGCACTTATCAATAATACTTTTCTTTTCATAGATTTTATTTTATGCTTTTTTGTTTTTTAAGCAGATTATTCTTTTATGAAAAACAATCAATCATCCAATATTAATTATGAATCATTTAAATAAAAACAACATAAATAACTCATAAAACATAAAAAACCTCAATTGTTCAATTATATCATATTACAGAACACTTACAAATCTATATTTTTATTCCAAAAAAGAAAAAAAACAACCTACTACACCCATACAACATCACAACAAAACACTGTATTACAATACATTACAAAAAAAAAGCAAAAGAATTAAATAAAAAAATAAATATTACTGATTAACAAAATAGGTTAAGGAAATACATAAAGAAAAATGATACAAAACATTGTATAACGCTCATGATATATCACATCTGCCAGAGTAATAAAGCTCTTTTTTTCAAATTTTCAAAGATCAGAACACAAAAACACAAAAAAAGCCCAAAGCATTAATTTATAGATATTTAATCCTAAAAAAAACTGCTGTAGTACTCGTGTAGTAGTTCTTTTTTTTAGTATTTGATTAAAAATTTTCAAATTTGAACAGAGAAAGCCAAATGGCGAAAAAAAACATTTCGAATACTGCCTGATGTGATGAATCAGGCAGTTTTTTTTATACTACGTTAAATCATCAAAAAAATGATACGTATCTGTTTCTGTCGGGATATTGAGTTTTTTCCGGATTCTGTACTTCTTCTGCTGAACCGTCCTATGCTGAACAAGGGTATAATGAGCAATTTCCTTGGAGGAAAAATGCATTTTCAGCAGGGCACAAAATGCCAGCTCAGAGTCTTCGAGATTGGGATTAATAGTTAAAAGATTACTGATGAACTTCGGATATGCTTCTTTAAACTGATTGAGAAATTCAGGATCGTTGTTTCTGGCCAATTCCATAATTTCTTCATCTTTTTTATTGTTCATTATGTTTTTTAAAGATTCTGATTCGAGTCTAAGGTTCTTCTTTTTCGTTCTCAGGATATTGATCATCTTCCAGGTATAGATTCCCAAAAGAAAAAGACCAGCAACAGACAGGAAAATAACCCATCTTATATTTCTTTCATGTCTTTCCGAATCTTTCTTTGCTTCCAGAATAAAAGACTCCATATCCTGATTAATCGTTCTCAGCAATGCGCTGTTGGTTTTATCTGTGGCATCCGCATAAAGCTGTAAATAATAATATGCCTTATCCTTATCTCCTTTATCCTCATAGAGCCGCTTTAAATCATTGTAGATATACTTGGTATACTGAGCATAAATGTGTCTCGTTTTCTTATCAATTTCTAAAGCCCTGTTTAAGGCTGCCTCTGCTTTATCAAACTGTTTCTTTTGAATATAGCCCTCTCCCAATATTGTATTTGCTGCAAGAGCATCTACATCCATAGCGGCCTCCGGATTTGGATCTTCAATAATTTTCCGTAAATATATTTCAGTAGAATCCAATTTCAATTCAGCAAAACTGGTATAATGATTTCCAAAAAATAAATTGATCCGCCTTGAATGATCAATGCTTTTTGCTTTATATAGGTAGAAAATTGCTTCTTTATGTCTTTTTTTCAAATTAAGATAATCTGAACTATAGCCATAAGTTTCTGCCATAAGTTTTCGGGCAAATGCAGATTTTTGATCATTTTCAAGATACTTTATTGCTTCCGCATTATTTTGAAGAGCCTGATCTAGTCTTCTAAGCTCTGCATTAAAACGGGCATAATTGCTATTAAATACAGCTTTATGTAGATTATTGTCTGATTTTTTTAAAATTGCATCCGCATTTTCAAAAAGGATTTGTGCTTTTTGATAATTCTCCAAAGTTGTATTTACTCTTGCCAGATTCACGTAACATAATGCCTTTCCTTCCTCATAGCTCATCTCTTCAGCCTGTCTGTAATAGTTTTTATTCAGATTGACGAGAGAATCATATTCTCCCAAATTCCGGAATCTATCATTCTTTTCCAACAACGGAATATCAAAACTGTTTTCATACTTCCGGTTGTCAGAACTGCATGAAATAAAAAAAAGAAGGAATATATAAGGAAAAATGCGGAACATCATACTTATTACTGGTGAGGTATCTTAAAAAAGCAATTAATCAACTGATATTATCAAAAAAAACATAAATATCTGTTTCGGTAGGAATATTCATTTTTTTTCTAATCCTGTATTTCTTCTGTTGAATAGTCCTATGCTGAACAAGCATATAATTGGCGATTTCCTTGGAACTGAAATGCAGTTTCAGCATGGCACAGAAAACCAATTCTGAATTTTCAAGCCCGGGATTAATTTCTAAAATCTGCTCTATATATCCCGGATATACTTCTTTAAAACTGGAAAGAAACCCAGGATCATTCCTTTTGGCCATCTCAATGATCTCTTCATGCCTGTTATCATTAATCCGGTTCTTAAGATTTTCAGCCTCTGATTTCAGAGCCGCCTTTCTTCGTCTTAATGTATTGATGATTCTCCATGTATATATAGCCAATATGGAAAATCCTGCAAGAGACAGAAAAACAACCCACTGTACCTTACTTTTATGTTTTGAAGTATCATTTTTTGCTTCTGAAATAAAGGACTCCATATCCTGATTGATGGTTGCCAGTAAAGCAGTATTGGTCTTGTTTTTGGCTTCCGTATATGCACTCAGATAAAAATAGGCTTTTTCCTTATCCCCGGTTGATGCATATAAAGATCTCAGGTCATTATAAATATATTTGGTATACTGTGCAAAAATGCGCCTAGTTTTCTTATCAATTTCCAAAGCTGTCAGAAATTCTTTTTCAGCCTTATCATATTCTCCATAAGCCATATAATACTCCCCCATCACCGTATGAATATTGAGGGCATTAGCATCTACTTTTTTGGACTCAATCATTCTATTGTAGGCTCTTGTTATATACTTATAGGCAGAATCTCTATTTCTATGTATGTATATGTAATCCCCTATAACACTCCCTACAATCCCATCCTCATCCAGAGCTCTTGCTTTATGAAGATACTCCAACGCAGAGTGATATTTCTTTTTGTGACTGTAATAAATTCCCTGCCGTAAGCAGATATTATAAAGAACTGTTTTTCTCAATTCAGAATTTTTGCTTTTCTCAATATGAATCAATGCCTCTTTGTTATACTCGAAAGCCTTATCCACTCTTCCCAATTCAAAATTGAGCCGGCTATAATTATTATAAAATATGGCTTTATGCAAAGAATTATCGGAGTCTTTCAGAATGTATTGAGCATTATTAAACAGAATATTAGATTTCTGGTAATTTTCCAATGACATATTAACCTGAGCTAAATTAATATAGCATAACGCTTTACCATCTTTATACCCAATTTCTTCTGCTTTTCTATAGTATTTTTTATTAAGATTAACCAGAGAATCGTACTCACCGGCAAGACGAAACTCTTCATTCTGCTTCATTAAGGGAATATCAAAATTCTTTTCATATTTCCTGGAATCAGGGCCGCAGGAAATCAAAAGAATGAGTAAAACAAAAAGAAGAATGCGTACCATAATGTTTTTCCCTTTAACTAAATGATGTATAAATTAAGATTAAAAAATGATTTTTCCAGACTTGTGGTGTTACATTTTCTTTAAATTATCTATATATATTTTATTTTTTAACTGTTTATTTTATCAAAAAAGTCATAAATATCCTCTTCTCCCGGAATATTAAGCCTTTTTCTGATCCTGTATTTTTTTTGCTGAACAGACCTGTGCTGTACAAACGTATAATCTGCAATTTCTTTGGATGAAAAATGAAATTTCAACATGGCACAAAAAGCCAGCTCAGAGTTCTCAAGATCCGGATTAATTTTCAGAAGAGCATTTATAAAATCCGGATACAGTTCTTTAAATTTCATCAGGAATGCAGAATCATTTTTCTTAGCAAGCTCAGTAACCTCTTTTAGCATTTTTGTTTTAACATGGCTCTTAAGTTCTTCTGTCTCTTCCTTTAGAGCTCTTTTTTTCAACCTTTGGGCCCGAATTGTTTTCTTTACATATATCCCGGAAACGGTAAGTGCAGTAATGGATAATGCAATAGCCAAAGGCAGATCGCTTCTATGCCAATCCGATTCCGGTTTCATTTCAGAAATAAAATTTTCTGTGGCTTTATTCATTGTATTTATTCGGGCAACATCCAACCGCCCTTCTTCTTCCATATATTTTTGCAGATAATAATAAGCCTTACCACCATCATTTTTCTTTTTATAAAGCTCTGCAAGAGATTTATATACATTATTGATATGTGAAGAATATGTACGCCTTGTTTTTATATTGATTTCCAGTGCTTTTTTAAGTGCTTTTTCTGCCTGATCATTATTATTAATTTCATTATAATAGTATCCCATCGTGTAATATACCCAAAGAGATTCTGCATCACTGGTCTTTTCATTGAGCATCTTCTCTTCAGACCTTGCAATATAAATTCCGGCAGAATCCGGCTGATGTCTGAACAGATAATACTGGGCAACCATACAGTTGCTGTAGGCTGAGTTTTCTAATTTATTCCCTTTCAGAAAAGACTTTAGCGATGTCCCATACCATCCTTTAAAAGCAAAACTACTTCCTTTATTGATATACAGTCTTGAAAGCAGTTTCTTTTTGAGTTCCGAGTCTTTTGCTTCTTTCAGATAAAGAAATGCATTATTATTACATTCTATAGCCTTATCATATAATTTAAGATGAGAATAATACTGGCTATAATCATCATAAAATACAGCTTTATGAAAGCCATTTTCTGAGTTTTTAAGATCTTTTTCCGCTTTATCGAAAAAAAACAGCGCGTTTTCATAATTTCCGGCAGATATATTTACCTCTGCCATATTAAGATAACAAAGACCTATTCCCTCTTTATATCCCATTTTCGCAGCTTTTTTCAGATAATCGATATTCAGTTCAATAAGTGCTTCATATTCTCCAGAAAGTTGTAAATCTGAGCTCTTTTTTATCAGTGCAGTATCAAAAGTGTCTTTTTCTTTATCCTGAATATTTTTATTACAGGAAACAACGCACAGCAAGAGACCTATGCTTAATGCACAGACCATCAGACTTCTTATGACTGTTGTATATGTTGTATTATTTTTAATAATGGCCAGCTTTTATTTCCCCTTTAAAACGCATACCTACCTACACATGCCTTAATAGATGAACAGAAAATATTATTTTATTGATTTTTGTGTCAATCTATATTATAAATATACATAATTTATATCATCAATGCTTATATAAAATCATGTGAATATGAAAAATAATATACTCCCTTTAGTTTTCTGCAACCTAGTTAATACATTAAATTCAAAATTGAAAATCAATATTTTATAATAAAAAATTGTTATCTATTCAACAACAGTTGTATGATTAAGTAACTCCCTGCCTTTTTATAATAAGACAGTCTGAAATAATATTTGTTACATTTTTCATTCAATTTTTATCTGATAAATCTTATTCCTTTTTTCTTTACTATCAAAAAATCCTGTTATATTCATCTTTTTTTAAAGAAACTAATTTTAAAACTTTTTATTATAAAAATCAACTATGAATATTGAATATCGAAAACTTCTGGCTCATGAAAGTAAAATATAGGGACATCCGTCTGGAAAGCCTGGAACAGTTCCCTGATTCCTTTGCAGCCAGTTATCAGGAATCCCTGAAAACCGAAAAACTTAGCATGGAAATCAATATTGAAAATCAAACTCCTGGAAAGGTTGCCTTCGGTGCTTTTGCTGATCAAAGACTAATCGGCATTTGTATATTTGTTAAAAATGAAAACAACTCCGCAAGCATCTACCAAATGTATGTAAAGAAAGGCTTTCAGGGAAAAAATATAGGATCTGGCCTTGTGCAGGCTGTCATTCATGAGGCTAATGAGAAGTTTACTGTCAATGAAATATATTTAGAGGTCGCTGCTAACAATCATTCAGCATATCAGCTATACAAAAAGAATGGATTTAAAGACATTAGCAATGAAAATGGAGCAAACGACACTTCAGAGATTGTTATGAAATATACTGTATAAAAACAAAAAAAAGAACTACAAAGCTGTAGTTCTTTTGATCTGTGACCCGGCTGGGATTCGAACCCAGGACCCATACATTAAAAGTGTATTGCTCTACCAGCTGAGCTACCGAGTCGGTCACTTATTTTTTCAAATAAATCTCTTTGTTTAAGAGATTGCAAATATAGAAAAAAATCCTTTAAATCCAAGCCTCCACAAGCTTTTTAGCTAAAAAAAATATCTTTCATTCCTGATATGAATTAATAATTTTCACTAATCCCAACTCAGGTAAAAACTCAAATTTCTGATAATAAATAATTTGCAATAAAAAACGCAATGTAAAGCGAACATTGCGTACTCATAATTCTATTGTAAAAATTTATCTTAATTACCAAAGAAGAGGCGCTTTGTCCCCATTCTTATTTTCAGCATAATAAAGAGAAGGAAGAACCTGGGCCAGATAAGTAAATTCACTATAACAATGCTCCATAAGCCCGAATCCAACTTCATCCGGCAGCTGATTTTCACTATCTGCCATTAATGCACCAAGATAAAAATGACTTCTCAAGGTAGAACCCTGCACCGTATCCCTGACTACATGGAACATATAACCATCCACCGGATCACCGTTATCATCTAAAAGTGTATCTTCACCAAAGCCTATCCTTGCATACACCACTGCACTCACAGCCCCTTCAGCATAAGCCTGGTTCAAGATATCCACATCAAATATTTCTGCAGGATCATGAAATTTTATAGTAGCAGGCACCGGAGGAATATCACCCAGAGATTCTGTAGCATGTATGGTAGCCCCTATATAATTTTTATTTTTGATCCATTTGCTGTCCCATCCACCGTGTTTCACATGGTCATGAGGGTGCCATAACTTAAGGTCTGCCGTTGTTTCAAAATATTTGAACCACCAATCCAGCATTCTTCCTTTACAATTGTGCAGAACATTTCTCATGGCAATGTGGAGCATTCCGTTCTCTAACCTCCTGATTCCTGCTTCCAGGGCTAAGGGTTTAGGAGATAAAAGAGCATTGATATCCCCGAACATGACTTCTTCAGTTTTTTTTGTTGGTTTCATACCTGATATTTTAATTAGATTACCTGATCTCTCAATTGAAGAACTAACAGTAAGGATTATTTTGCCTCTTCCCCACTCGTTTTCTGAACTATTGATTGATGTACAAATTTAAATCAGCAAGAACCTGAGACAGCAGTATTATTTTCTAATCCACCGGTACAATTTGGAAATTCAGGATCATCTGATTACCCAACAGCACCTGAACTGTAAAACATAAAATGGATCTGAAAAGTTAAAAGTATACCTACATTTACAGGCAGGCATTATGTTTTTTGAATTCTTCAGGAGTCTGTCCTGTTTGTTTTTTGTAAAACCGGGAAAAATAGGCTGGATCTTCAAAATTCAGATCGAATGCAATCTCTTTTATGGTCAATTCTCCTGAAATCAGCATCCGTTCAGCCTCTACAATGACCCTTTCGTGTAATAGCTGTGTAAGGGTTTTATTCATTTTTTCCTTCAGAATCTGATTAATCCGTTTTTCACTGATCCCCATTTTTGAAGCATAAAATTCTGCTTTACGTTCAGTTTTATAATAGTCATCCATCAACATAATGAATTGATAGACCCGTTTCTGATGGATATCCTGGTTCAAAAAATAGTGTTGACTTGCACGAATCAGGTTTAGCAGAAAGACTTTCAGTAATGATTTTAGAACCAGATAACTTCCCATTGAGTTTTGATACTCTTTCTCAATCAATATTCTGAGGTATTGAAGTATTTCTACAACATCATTATCCAAACGAAGATGAGTATACTGCCCATATATATTGAAAAGATTGAAAACATCCAACGCAAACTCCCTGTCATCTTCTTCCAGATATTCTCTTTTGAAGGCTATGACATAGCCCTCCTTATTTTCAAAACTTATTTTTTCAGAACGATACAAAGGAATTAAATACATAGAATCTCCGTCACTGGTTTCCGGATCATTCTTAAACCAAATCATTTCAAAAAAGTCAGCCCGCCGAGAATTCTCCATATAAGGATTCTGGAAGCGCTGAAGTTCAAAAAAGGCAAACTTTAATGGATCGATCTGGTGAATGAATTTCATATTCCTGATTCAATTTTGTAGAACAGTACAAATATACGTGACTATTAGGTGAGAATACAATAAAAAATAACCACCGAAACAGTAGTTCTTTGTATTTATGACAGCACGGAGGGGTGATTTTACATTTTTATAAAAAATTAACCTTACTTGATTACTGTAGCTTTAAAAGAAAAAGATAAGCCAGCAATAGAACCAGCATCATACATATAAACAGTTATCGTATTGGCGGATGTTACTTTAGCAGTATAGATTGGGGGGAAATCTCCTGTTGGAATATTTCCTAAAGGATTTACAATAACCGCATCCCCTATTGCTGCTCCATTGACTGTTATTGTAAATGAATTCGGTGTACTAGCTCCCGGCATAGTCACAGTATTAGTTCCTGTTAGCAGTTGTGTTCCGCCACTACTGCTAGGCGTAGCCCAGGTTCCATCGCCTCTAAGATAAGTAGAAGAACCTGCAGTACCTGCAGTGGTCGCTATTTTTGCTACTGTTACAGAAGCATCTGCTATCTTGGTTGTAGTTATTTTATTGGTGCCAATGGTTAATGTACCAGAAGCATTTATAGTGGCATCTCCACTCATATTCACAGGAGTTCCAGGTGAAAAAGGCGCTGAGGAATTAGTCAAAATGAGTTGTCCTCCAGTGGTTCCATTAGAAAACCCAGCCCCGGTAATCCCAGTAGCTCCGGTAACTCCCTGGATACCTTGGGCACCTGTAACTCCTGTTGCACCTATTACTCCCTGAGCTCCTATAGGTCCTGTTGGACCAGTAATTCCCTGAATACCTTGAATACCAGTAGCTCCGGTAGCCCCCTGAATACCTTGAGCACCTGTGATACCAGTAGCACCTATTATCCCCTGAGCTCCTATAGGTCCTGTTGGACCAGTAACTCCCTGAATTCCCTGTATACCTTGAACACCAGTGGCTCCGGTAGCTCCCTGAATACCTTTAGCGCCAGTAGCCCCAGTAGCTCCTACTAACCCCTGAGCACCTACAGCTCCTGTTGGACCAGTAATTCCCTGAATACCTTGAGCACCGGTAGCACCTTGAGGGCCAGGAACAGAACTTCCCGAAGTTTTTGCATATAAAGCATAAGGCACGCTTAGCAACTGTGATATTCCTGTTATGGTATAATTATTTGCTCCGTTAGGATCTGTTTCCATTTTTATAAAGTAAATATCTGCTCCCCAGTTAATGGTAGAATACGAGCCACTTACTAAAGTCCCAGTACCAATTTTTGCAGTTACTAAACCATTCATATTGGTAGATTGAGATTGCGTCTCTGAGTATACTACAGTTCCTGCTGTGGAGCCTTTCAATATAGAAAATCTCATTCCTACAGTTTGGTTACTTACCAATTGATTACTTGAATTTCTAATAATAGCCTGATAGCTCATTGCATCCTGCACTTGTGAAAACATTAGAGCAGAAGCTAAAGAGGCTGCTAGAATGGAAAGCTTTTTCATAGGTAATTAGTTTTTATATTTTATTTGTTTTTTAGAACCTTAAAAATTTTGACATTCTTTCCCCCTTTTGATATTTTTAATAAATAAATTGAAGCAGGATATGGTGTCATTGTAATTTGAGTTTGCGGCTGAGTTATGGATTGGCTTGTCAGTAATTTACCACTGCCATCAAAAAGATCATAGTGATATTTACTGTAATCTTTAAATCCGATTTTCAAATTAAGAATATCTGTTGTGGGATTGGGAAAAATAGCAAGGTTCAAATTGATTTCAACAATATCGACTCCTAATGTCGGTATGATTTCATAGGGCTGCTGAATACCAGCAGCAACACTTCCTGCAGAAGAAGTTATGGTTTCATAAAAACTTTGACCAACAGAAGCTGCAACATTGCCTGTAGTCCCTGACATATCATTACCGCTAGTATTTACAATTTCCTGTGCAGAAATCTGAATAGAGAAACTAACAAGAAATAACGAAAGTGTAAAAAATGTAGTTTTCATATCATATAGATGTATATATTATTAGTTTTTCAATTATTCAAATATATAACTATATTATGACAACCATATTAATATATGATTAAAAATACAAATACTATATCAATCATATAACATCTTTCTTAATCATTCTATCATTTCATTTTATTTTAAAGCCTTGAAACAGCTAGATAAGTTTTCTTAAGTAGTCTCTATTTTGCTTTACAGAAGGACATTCCGGTCTTGAAAGAGCAGCTTTTTCATTACATTCATCAGCTTTTTTATACTCACCTAAAAAAGACAGGCAGACACAGGCTTCAATATTAGGTATATATCCTGAATAATCAGAAAATACAAAGCCTACCGAATGAGATATTGGCAGTCTTGTCGCCAGATCAAACCATTTAAAAGCCTGATTATAATCCTGTTTATCTTTATAGTAATAGCCTAATTCACAACAGATTTCTGGTCTGGGAATGTCATATTCGAAACTTTTCAGTAAAGTGGGTAAGATTTTTTCTTTAACACCATTTTTTTTATATTCAACAGCCAACTGCTGGCAACAGGTAATTACATCTTCTATCCAGCCTGATTCTGATGCTAAAAATCTTTCAAAAAAAGTTATTGCTTTATCTGTTTCATTGTGCTCTTTCAATTCTCTTGCATAATAGTACAGCTGTCTTGCAGAAAATTCTTTTCCACTTTCTTCTAAAGTTCTATATATATCAATATTTCTTGTTGAAATCACTTTAGATTCTTCTTTTTTATGCCAGACTTCAATCTCAGTATAGTGTATATTGCCTATCAAAGGAATACATTCGTGAACAGGCTCAATCCATTGATAATTCTTGCTCTTCTTGAATAATCTTTCACGCGTTGAATAAAAAGCCGGATTATTGTTTTGATCAAATGACAAAACGTATTTCATTGTGACAATCTCAATATCATCATTCAATTTTTCCTTCAGATCATTAATTTCCCTAACTGATTTTTCCGGGATAACATCATCAGCATCCAGCCACATCTGATAGTCCATAGTCGCTTTAGAAAATGCAAAATTACGGGCAGCAGAAAAATCATTAATCCATTCAAAATCAAACACTTTTTCTGTAAACTTTTCAGCAATTTCTTTGGTTCTATCCGTAGATCCTGTATCTACTATAATGATTTCATCTGCAAATTTTGCTGCGCTTTCCAGACATCTGCTTAAAAATTTCTCCTCATTTTTAACAATTAAGCATACACTTATTTTCATGGACTTTTAATAATTTTTATGGATATAAATATACTAGTATTAATTGTAGATTATAATAATGAAGTCACCCTGCAATTCAGGGAAAGGAAAGACAATCACTTTCTCTCTTCAGGTAAACTAAATCTTTTGCTAGTCTGGAGTTTTGAGCCTGATTCTAAAAAAAGAAATAATAAAGAAATTGTAAGGAAATATATTTATCAAAAATAGTTGACAAAACAAAAAAGAACCACTGAAACAGTAGTTCTTTTTATTTGTGACCCGGCTGGGATTCGAACCCAGGACCCATACATTAAAAGTGTATTGCTCTACCAGCTGAGCTACCGAGTCGGCCACTTACTTTTTCAAGTAAATATTTTTTAAGATAAAAACCACTGAAACAGCAGTTTTTTAGTTTGTGACCCGGCTGGGATTCGAACCCAGGACCCATACATTAAAAGTGTATTGCTCTACCAGCTGAGCTACCGAGTCGGTCACTTACTTTTTAAGTAAATCCCTTTGTTTAAGGGACTGCAAAGATAGAAAAATCTCCTTTAAACCCAAGTTTTTTTTAGCTTTTTTATCATAAATTTTCACTCTAAATCAGCAAACATCTGTTTATAAATTAATTATGTAATTTATTTTATAAAAAAAAATACCCTGACATCGGATTGTTTAAATTTCACAGAATTTCTTTCTGAATCAAAATCTGTAAATATTCAAATAAAAGCCACTTCATTACTTTATTGCTGTTTGTTATTGTATTTCTTATAAAGATGTTCTATTTTTGGGCAAAGTGCCATACAGCGCTATTCTTAATTTATCTTTTCAATAAATAAATCATCTCAAAATCACAGTTTCTATTTTTATTTATGAAATTAATTACTCCCAAAAGATTATCCGATGGTGATAAAGTGGCAAGCATTTCTATGTCATGGGGTGCTGCCGGAGATTTACCACACCGATATTTAAAAGGTAAGGAACGATTGAATCAGATTTTCAATCTGGAAGTTACTGAAACTAAGCATTCCCTACAATCTGCCCAATGGATCTATAATAATCCGGAAGCCAGGGCAAATGATCTTATGGAAGCATTTTCGGATCCATCTGTAAAAGCTATTATTTCAAATATTGGCGGTGATGACAGTATCCGGATGCTGAAATATATTGACCTTGATATTATTAAAAACAATCCCAAGATATTTCTCGGCTTTTCCGACAGTACCATTACTCATTTTATATGCCTGAAAGCCGGTTTAAGTTCATTCTATGGGACTTCTCTACTGGTTGGTTTTGCAGAGAACGGAGCTATGCATGACTACCAGATCAATGATATCAGACGAACTCTGTTCTCTTCTGCTGCTATCGGACAGGTTCATCCAAATGATGAAGGCTGGACTACTGAATTCCTTGATTGGTTCGATATTTCCCTTCAGGATGTAAAAAGAAAATTAATTCCTTCTACCGGATGGCGATTTATCAGAGGAAATTCTATTGTACAGGGACCACTGATTGGGGGTTGTATGGAAGTACTGGAAATGCTTAAAGGAACAGACTATTGGCCAGATTCTGAAGTCTGGAAAGACTCTATCCTGTTTTTTGAAACATCAGAAGGCAAACCAAACCCTGATTATATCAGATACTGGCTCCGAAATTACGCAGTAATGGGAATTCTGAAAAATGCCAAAGGAATTATTTTCGGACGGCCTTATGACAACCTCTATACTGAAGAATATGAAACTGAGCTGTTGAAAGTTCTGGACGAAGAAGGCTTAGATGATCTTCCGGTGATTACACAGATGGATTTTGGGCATACCTGCCCTACTTTCACCATTCCTTATGGAAAATTAGCAGAAATCAACTGTATTGATCAGACATTTTCTATCCTGGAAAACGGGGTTGTATAAAGTTTGACATTATATAAAACAGTTTCGGCGGGCCTTTGGCC